>NZ_MUES01000013.1:0-65345 GCF_001995745.1 Salinivibrio sp. ML323
GCTGCTGAAAGCATCTAAGCGCGAAGCTGGCCCCGAGATGAGTCATCCCTAGAGCTTCGAGCTCTCTAAAGGGTTGTCGTAGACGACGACGTTGATAGGCAGGGTGTGTAAGCGCTGTGAGGCGTTGAGCTAACCTGTACTAATGGCCCGTGAGGCTTAACCATACAACACCCAAGAGGTTTTGGGTTGGACTCGAAATAAGCCAGTTGATTGTGGCGAGAACGAACAGCTTTCTAGATTACAAAATTTTGCTTGGCGACCATAGCGCTYTGGACCCACCTGACTCCATGCCGAACTCAGTAGTGAAACGAAGCAGCGCCGATGGTAGTGTGGGGTCTCCCCATGTGAGAGTAGGACATCGCCAGGCTTGCTTTCTTGTTTTCAGATTTTTGGAAAAATCTGAAGGCAAAAACGCTTATATTGCTGATTGCTCGATGCTTTTGATAACGATGATGCTCACGTATTGGCATACACTGTGCTTATCGCTTCAAAACTCCCTACGCATAACTCGCAATTTAAGCATCAAAGCAAATAGATGTAAGACTTTGATGAGAAAACACCAAGCCCTGACCTCACGGTCGGGGCTTTTTTGTGTTTGTCATTTTTGTACTGAGCTTTATGCTTTCCCTTCCTGCTAGCTTTTCTACCGTGCGTTTCTCTGATCTTCTTTTCCCTTCTGTCCGTAGTCTCTACGTCAGGAGGTGTGACTATGGTGACTGTATTTTACGACAGTATGTGTCCTTTATGCGTGAAAGAAATGCGTAAGCTATCTCGCTGGGATACCGAGGGTGCGTTGCAGCTGGTTGATATTCATCAAGGCGATTTTTGTGATCGGTTTCCTCATGTCGATCCCAGTGCCGCCAATCGCATTCTGCACGCACAAGATAGCAGCGGGCAGATGGTGTATGGTTTAGATGCAACTTATGTAGCTTGGCGGGCTGTGAATAAAGGATATTGGGTGAAGTGGCTACGCTGGCCTGGTATTGCTTGGTTTGCTGATAAACTGTATCTGTTCTTTGCCCAACACCGTTATCGCCTATCCGCGCTGTTAACGGGGCAAGCTCGCTGTCAACAATGCCAACTTAAGTAAGGATGGATATGGCTCTGAGTGTGTATGAGAGAGACGATATACTGGCGATGGAAAAGCGTTATCGCGCGGCGTTCGTGAATAGCCTGTCCGGCTTTAAATCGGCGAACCTGTTGGGCACCAGTGACTCAAATCGACAGACAAACTTGTGCATTGTGAGTTCTGCGTTTCATCTAGGGGCCAACCCAGCGTTAATGGGTGTGATTATCCGCCCTGATACCGTACCGCGTGATACCTTAGAAAACATTCGCGAAACCGGGGTTTATACACTCAACCATGTTCAAAAAGAGATGGTTGTCGCGGCGCATCAAACGTCAGCACGCTACCCACACGGGGTGTCTGAATTTGAGCAAGTGGGGTTGACGCCCTTATGGCGTGAGCGAATCAATGCGCCTTATGTTCAAGAAGCGGCAATACGTCTTGGTCTCATTCTTCGTGAGGAGCATACCATGGCCATTAATGGCACCCACCTATTAGTTGGTGAGATCATTGAGGCGCATGTTCCAGATAGCTGCATCAGCCATGATGGTTTTGTCGATATTGAGCAAGCAGGCACCGTCGCATTGAGTGGCTTAGACAGCTACCACTGCACCGACCGTGTGGGACGGCTCAGTTACGCTAAACCCGACAGCATGCCTGAGTGGCTTGATTAGCGGGTACGCGACATATAATAGGCATCAACAAACTCGCCGTTACGGAACGCAAACTGTTTGGCGGTGCCTTCAATTTCAAAGCCAAATTTTTGATAGAGGCGGGTCGCAGCAGCGTTATCTGTATAAACGGTCAGCTCTGTCCGTGATACGTTCAACCAGTTTTCGGCTAAATCGATCGCTTTTTCCATGAGCGCACTACCAATGCCGCGGCCTTGATAGGCATCGTGAACGCCCATGCCAATATCTGCAACGTGGCGACGGCGAGGATTCGCGGCAATGACCAAGCTGAGGTTGCCGACCACTTTCCCCTCCAGCTCAGCAACCAATGGGTATACGCCATCAGGTACCTGATTAAGTCGCTTTTCCCACATGGCAAGGCTCGGCATCGGCAATTGCAAGGTGCCCGCTTGGGCCTTGGGTTGCGCATAGATGTCACGTATCGCCGGAATGTCGTCGGCGTGGTATTGACGAATAATCAGAGACATAACACATCCTTGTGGTGAGTTTTCTTTTAATAAGCCATGGAATTAATAATAAATCAACAGCTTATATTGAATAAGTTTCTGATTATTCACTCTAAATGGAGATCCAGCGGCGTTTTACTTGCTCGGCCACCGGTTTCCCGTGTCAGTCGAGGGACCAAATAGCCGGAGAGCTGCTCGATAATCTCCTGCATTAAGGTGCGCGCTTCATCGTCTGAGACTAAAAAGTGAGCGGCGCCCTGGACTTTATCCAATACATGCAGGTAGTAAGGCAAAACGCCAGCCTCAAACAGTCGTTGGCTCAGTGCCACCAACGCATCCGCACTATCATTCACGCCTTTGAGAAGCACGCTTTGGTTAAGCAGAGTGATACCCGCTTGTCGCAGCATGTGGAGTTTGTCGCTTAGCTCGTCATCGACCTCATTGGCATGGTTGATGTGGGTGACCATCACCACTTGTAAACGCGAGTGCGATAAGCGCTCGGTCAGCGCTGAGGTGATGCGTGCGGGGAGCACGACGGGCAAGCGAGAGTGGATACGCAGCCGTTTAACATGTGTTATTGGCTCGATAGCACTGATGAGCCAATCGAGCTCCTCATCTTTGGCCATCAGCGGGTCGCCACCCGATAAAATCACTTCGTCTATCTCTGCATGAGCGGCGATATAATCCAGCGCCCCTTGCCACACGCGTTTGCTGCCTTTGTTATCTTGATACGGGAAGTGGCGGCGGAAGCAATAACGGCAATTTATTGCACAGCCTCCCTTAACGATCAGCAACACACGGTTGTGGTACTTGTGTAACAAACCAGGAATCGCATTGTCTTGCTCTTCCAGTGGGTCAGCGCTGAACCCGTCAACCTCATTAAATTCTTCCGCAATCGGCAGTACTTGCTTTAGTAATGGATCATTAGGGTTGCCCTTTTCCATTCTGGCGACAAAACTGCGTGGGACACGCTGTGAAAACAAACGGCGCGCCTTAAAACCGGATTCCCATCCCTGTGGTGAAATATCAAGCATTTGCAGCAGTTCATTGGGATCTGTGATCGCCTCTGCGAGTTCTTTGATCCAGTTTCGCTCAACAGCAGGTTGGATTCGGGTTATGATGTGCGACATTTGTGAAAACTCGAAGATGTTAAGAGGATCAAGATGGCGTCTTTCAGCACTAATGAATTCCGCGGCGGTTTGAAAATTATGCTCGATAACGAGCCGTGTGTCATTACCGAAAATGAATTCGTAAAGCCAGGCAAAGGTCAGGCGTTTAACCGTGTCAAAATCCGTAAGTTGATCTCCGGTAAAGTACTAGAGAAAACATTTAAATCGGGTGACAGCGTTGAAGCGGCCGACGTGATTGAAGTCGAGATGGATTACCTGTACACAGACGGTGAATTCTATCACTTCATGAACAATGAAACCTTTGAGCAAATTGCGTCTAATGAGAGCGCAGTGGGTGATAACGTCAAGTGGCTAGTCGAGAACAACACTTGTACGCTTACGCTTTGGAATGGTGACCCTATCGTGGTTACCCCACCTAACTTTGTTGAACTCGAAGTGACGGAAACTGATCCTGGTTTGAAAGGTGATACGCAAGGCACGGGTGGTAAGCCAGCGACACTGAGCACAGGCGCTGTGGTTCGCGTGCCTTTATTTATTCAAATCGGCGAAGTTATTAAAGTCGATACCCGTACGGGTGAGTACGTTGGACGGGTTAAGTAACCTTTGCAAAAAAGCCCTGCGCTTCTTCAGCCAGGGCTTTTTTTATGCCTCGTTTTTACTGGGATTAAACAATCAATACCAACAGCACGGCGGCAATGCTGACGGCAAAAGCGATGGCATAGCACACCACTTTGCCTGCTAACCCCACATGCAGCTTCAAATCATGCAGCCCGTGATGAATGCGGTGCATGGCGTGCCACATTGGTAGCGCCAGCGTGGCGAGGATCAGCAGTTTGCCCAGCCAGTGATCAGCAAACATCATCACGCGGTCATAGCTCAATGCGGATGGGTCAATAATGCCAAGTGGGATGAGCACCCCTAGAATCAAGACAGTCACCGGGGTAAACATCGCGAACCAGGTCCCCCCGGCGCCAAATAAACTCCACCAAATGGGCTCATCAGAACGTTTGGGTTTGGGATCGATCATAACACCTCCTAAATGAGCACCAGAGCAATCAGTGATATCACCGCCACCGCGGCCCATTGCGCACCAATCACCCATTTACCGTCGAGCAGTTTGCCTTTAATGCGAATCGGCATCACTTGCGGCATCATGCTGAAAAATGTGGTGGCATGAAACAGGCTGGCGACCAAGGCAACCAGGTTCAAGAGAATCACAACCGGGTGGGCCATGTAATCCAGCCAGCTTTGCCATGCTTGCGGTCCCTGAACCAAGCAGATTAACCCAGCGGTGAGACTAAGCGTGAAGAAGACCAAAGGCAGTACTGTCGCTTCTCGCACCATATAAAAGCGGTAGAACGGATGGTCGAGCCACCAAGTACGCGGCATGGGGCGTGTATAGGGTTTGCGATTACTCATCCTCTTACCTCCTGCCCATCTTTATTGGGATTAAACATGGCAATCACCATATCTTGGGTGGAAGCCACCTTGCCTTGGTTGACTGCACCTGCAGGATCAACACTCTTCGGACACACTTTTGAGCAGTAGCCGACGAAAGTGCACCCCCATGCGCCGTTATCACTATTAATCAGAGGCATGCGTTGGGCTTTCCCCTTGTCGCGGCTGTCAAGATTATAGCGGTGTGCCAGCGCGATCGCGGCAGGACCAAGAAAGTCGGGATTGAGACCAAACTGAGGACAAGCGGCGTAGCATAAGCCGCAATTGATACAAGCGGCAAACTGTTTGTAGCGTGCCATTTGTTCAGGCGTTTGCGTATTGGGCCCGTCTTCAGGGCGGCGATCATTGCCCAAAATATAAGGTTTGATCGCTTCAAGACGCTCGATAAAGGGCGTCATATCGACAACGAGGTCTTTTTCGATGGCAAAATTAGCCAAAGGCTCAATCACCACCCCTTTGGCGTAATCACGTAAAAACGCTTTGCAAGCGAGCTTGGGCACACCATTGACCATCATCCCGCATGAGCCACAAATGGCCATGCGACACGACCAGCGATAAGAGAGCGACTTATCGAGGTTGTCTTTGATATACCCCAGCGCATCCAAGACCGACATGGTTTCATCGCCGGGTACAACGAAAGATTGCGAGTAAGGCGCATCATCCGTTGCCGGATCGTATCTGAGCACTGAGACCTGGTAGGTAGTTTGCGTCATGATGCGGGCTCCTCTTGTTGATCCACATTGCCACCATTGGCGTGTTCCGCCGCATCGCCATATAGGCGCGCTTTTGGTTGTGATTTGGTGATTTTGACATCGCCATAGTCAATGCGAGGACCGCTTTCGGGTTGATAGAACGCCAAGGTGTGTTTGAGGTAGTTATCATCATCACGCTCGGTGCAGCCTTCATCTAGCCGTTGGTGAGCGCCACGAGACTCCTTACGCTGGATGGCAGAATGTGCCATGGCTTCTGCGACTTCCAAGCCATAGCCGACCTCAATGGCGTAGAGCAGATCGGTATTGAACACACTGCCTTGGTCTTGGATGGCAACATCTTGATAGCGTGCTTTGAGTTCAGCAATTTTATCAATGGTTGCTTGCATTAGATCGTGGCGACGATAAATACCGCAGCCGGCTTCCATTGTCTCGCCCAGCTCTTTGCGAATATCCGCCCAGTTTTCTTCGCCTTGGTGGCTCAAGAGCTTATCAATGCGCGCTTTGACGTTCTGAATCTGGGCATCAATAGCCGCTTGATTCCAACCTGTGAAGGCCGCTGCCCGTTTTGCGGCGCCTTCACCCGCTAAACGACCAAATACCGCCAATTCAGCGAGCGAGTTTGAGCCGAGTCGATTAGCGCCGTGCAAGCCGACGGAGGAGCACTCACCAACCGCAAATAATCCGTTAACGCGCGTTTCGGTTTGGGCATCCGTTTCAATGCCACCCATGGTGTAGTGCACGGTGGGACGAATTGGGATCGGCTCTTTGGCAGGGTCAACATTGACATAGGCTTTGGCGAGCTCACAAATAAACGGTAGTCGTTCTTGAATGTAATCTTCGCCGAGGTGACGCAAATCAAGGTGCACAACGTCACCGAGCGTGTGCTTGATGGTATTGCCTTTTTGTTGCTCATGCCAAAAGGCTTGCGAGACTTTATCGCGTGGGCCGAGCTCCATGTATTTGTTTTTTGGCTGCCCGACCGGTGTTTCTGGCCCGAGACCATAATCTTGCAGGTAACGATAGCCGTCTTTGTTGACAATAATACCACCTTCGCCACGGCAGCCTTCTGTCATTAAAATTCCCGTACCAGGCAGTCCTGTGGGGTGATATTGGACAAATTCCATATCACGCAGCGGGATGCCGTGGCGATAAGCCATGGCCATGCCATCACCGGTGACAATGCCACCATTGGTATTACAGCTATAAACGCGTCCCGCGCCGCCAGTGGCTAGCACCACTGATTTGGCTTTAATACAGACCAGCTCGCCTTCCGCCATATGGAGGGCAATCAAACCTTGTACTTGGCCGTCATCGACAATCAAATCAATCACAAAGTATTCATCGAGACGCTGGATTTGCGGGTATTTGGTCGAGGTTTGAAACAGGGTGTGGAGCATATGGAAGCCGGTTTTATCGGCGGCAAACCAGGTGCGCTCGACTTTCATACCGCCAAACCGACGAACATTGATACTGCCATCGTCTTTTCGACTCCAAGGGCAGCCCCATTGCTCGAGTTGTACCATTTCATGGGCACAATGTTTGACAAAGTAATCGACGACATCTTGTTCGCATAACCAGTCGCCACCGCTCACGGTATCATTGAAGTGGTTGTCTAGGCTGTCTTCGTCCTTGATGACGGCAGCCGATCCACCTTCTGCGGCCACGGTGTGGGAGCGCATGGGGTAGACCTTAGACACCAGCGCAATATTGAGAGAAGGGTCAGCTTCAGCGGCCGCAATGGCCGTGCGCAGTCCAGCGCCACCAGCGCCAATCACTGCAATATCTGTGGTAAGGATCTGCACGTTCATCCTCCAGTGTAGGGAAAGCCAGTGCTTGGCTTGTTTATTGTTCTGCTGTCATGGTAGGCAATCTGTGCAAAGCAAAAATTGACTCAGTCGGGGAATTGTCGCGATTTTGCGGGCATGGGTGTTAAATTGCATAAAAGTGTGATGTTAGTTGTTAAGTGCCTGCCTCTCTTGTAAAAAGGGAAAATGCTGACAAAGAAAATGCGGCATGTGACACATGTGTGTCGTGCGACATCGGTTGTGAGTACTTGTCATTCCAGACGGCAGCGATAGACTGGCGTCACCAGAAAGCGCAAGAGTAACGAATGAGTGAGATGAAGCAGTGGCAGCCAACGGCAAGCGTGTCACAATTAAAAAAACGCGCTGCGATCATAGCCCGTATCCGTCAATTTTTTGCTGAACGTGAGGTATGGGAAGTGGATACCCCGGCACTGAGTCAAGCGGCGGTGACCGATGTGCATCTTCATAGTTTCAAAACGTCTTTGGTTGGGCCGGGTTTTGCTGACGGCGTCGCCTTGCACCTCATGACCAGTCCAGAATTCCATATGAAGCGGTTATTGGCCGCTGGAAGTGGTGCCATCTATCAGATCAGCAAAGCGTTTCGAAATGAAGAAGCCGGGCGCTACCACAACCCTGAGTTTACGATGTTGGAGTGGTACCAACCTGGCTATACCCACCATGACCTAATGGATGAAATGGATGCCTTGTTGCAAGCGGTACTCAGGTGCCAAGGTGCGACACGGATGAGCTATCAAACGGCATTTGCATCCTTCACCGGACTGTGCCCGTTAACCGCGGATATTATTCAGCTGCGTGCACTTGCCGCGACCCAAGGGCTTGCCGATATCACTGAGGATGAAACTGACAAAGACACCTTGCTGCAGCTGCTTTTCTCCGTGATGGTAGAGCCGAATATTGGCCAGCAGGCGCCCGCCTTTATTTATGACTTTCCTGCATCGCAAGCCGCGCTGGCAAAAATCAGCGAAGCAGACGCGCGTGTTGCGCATCGGTTTGAGGTGTATTACCAAGGCATTGAACTGGCTAATGGCTTTTATGAGTTGCAAGACGCCAACGAGCAACGACAGCGGTTTGAGGCGGATAATATCGCACGAGTCGCGCGCGGTTTATCGCCACAGCCTATCGATGAGCACTTACTGTCCGCGCTGGAAAGTGGTTTACCTGATTGCGCTGGGGTAGCATTGGGCGTCGACCGTTTAGTGATGTTGGCACTCGGTTGCCACCACATTGATGCGGTCACCGCTTTTCCGGTATCACGTGCGTAGAAGCGGGCAAAACAACGCCGCCCGAAGGCGGCGTTCGTCGTTAGGGGCGTGACGACAAGACGTTAGACTTTAAACTTGGATAAGTCTTGATGCATATCCCGCGCGGCTTGTGCCATGCTTTCACCTTGATCGCCGGTGGCACTGGCTTGCTGGTGGATCTCATAGGAGAGATCTTTTACCGCTTGGGTATTGCGGTTGATGTCGTCGGTCACCGCGCGCTGCTCTTCTGCGGCGCTGGCAATTTGAATCGCCATTTCCGAGATAGTACCAATCGCGCTGGTGATTTGATTGAGACGCTCACTGGCCGCTTCGGCGCGCTCCACACTTGATGTCGCCATTTCGTTACTTTGGGTCATATCATCGACCGCGCGTTGCGTGGTGTGCTGCAGCGTCTCAATCATATTGCGAATCTCTTCGGTGGAGCTATGCGTCCGTTGACTTAATACGCGCACTTCATCGGCAACCACTGCAAAGCCGCGCCCTTGCTCACCCGCCCGGGCCGCCTCAATCGCCGCGTTAAGGGCAAGCAAGTTGGTTTGTTCGGCCACTCCTTGAATGGTCGCGATGATTTGGTTAATGCTTTGTGCATTTTCATCCAGCTCACGGATCACATTGGTGGCACGCTCCACTTGCTCGGCGAGTTGAGTAATGGCATTGCGGTTATCACCGACCACACTTAACCCCTCTTGGCAAGATTGCTCGGCTTGTTGTGCGGATGAGGCTGTATCTTCAGCATGGCTTGCCACTTCGTTGGCCGTGGTTGACATTTCGTGGATAGCCGTCGCTATTTGGTCAACATCATTTTGCTGTTTATCAACCAACTGGCTGGATTGCAGGGCGTGGGTTCGGCACTCCTCAGCACTTTCYGACAATGTCATGCTCTGACTAACCGCTTTACCTACCATTTGCTGAAGCTGGGCAAGGAAGGCATTGACGTACCCAGCCAATTCGCCAATTTCATCTTGGCGGGCGATGTTGATCCTTTGCGTGAGATCGCCTTCACCGGCAGAGAGGGTACGCACAGCGCCTGTCAGCTCGCCTAATGGCTTAAGTAGTTGTTTGATTAACGCGCCGGCGACAAAGGCAATCACGATAAACAAGATCACGGAGGCAATCACCACAAAGGTAATTTGCTCTGATACCGAGGCATAGGCTTGCGCCTTATCTTCGACGATACCCAAGGTCCAATCGGTATTCGGGACCTCGATAGCGGCGATGAGCTTTTCTTTGCCATTGAGTTGAAAGGTGGTGAGCTGACGTTGTGCGCTCGCGCTAGCCATAAATGTGGGCGTGAGCTCTTCATCCAGCTCAGTGAGGGGTTGGCGACTGAGATCGGTATCGCGATAGGCCACTAAGCGGTTGTCACCATCGACGAGAAAGGCAAAGCCATTACTGAGTTTTAAGTTTAACACTTGCTCGACAATATCGGTGACGGTGACATCGGCAGCCAGTACCCCTTGATATTGACCATTAAAGGCCTTGGCGAGACTGACCACCAAACTGCCATCGAAATCTTGATAGGGCTCGGTAATGATTAAGCCATTCGCGTTACTGGCGCTTTGATACCAAGGGCGAGTGCGCGGGTCATAGTCGGCGGGCCAATCTTCGCTTTTATCACCGTAGGCGATGCGGCCATCTTCAAAGCCGGCATACACGGAGAGGAAATGCCCCGCTCGCTTGGTCACCAAAAGCTCGCGATCGACATTGGCCTGATTGGCGATCAGTGATTCGTTTGCTAATAGCATATCGGCACGCGTACTCAGCCAGCTGTCGATAAACTGAACAGTGGCATCCCCGACATCATGCATTTGTTTGGTAATACTGCTGGTCGTCTCGCTTTGGAGTTGACGCACAGAAATGCTGGCAAGCACTGCACTGACCAGAGCCACAATAAAGGCAATGGCCACAATGATTTTCAGCTTAATTGTCGGCTTGGGCATAGACACATTTCCATCTCGTTGAAAAGTGTCACAAGTGTATACGCAACGTTTGCACTATAGTTGGATCGATCAGACAAAATGTGGTCACAAAAGCGGTGAAGAGAGAGAAGAAGGATGAATTTGTGATCTTTCTACCAGTGACAGTCTGCCTACCTCGGCAGGCAGACTGCGGTGGCTCAAGTTATACTTTGAACTTGGAGAGATCGTTGTGCATTTCTTGCGCGTCTTGCGCCATTTGCTCACCTTGCTCGCCCGTTTCATTGGATTTTTGGTGGATCTCTAACGAGAGATCACGCACCGCTTGGGTATTGCGGTTGATATCTTCGGTCACTGCACGCTGCTCTTCAGCCGCGCTAGCAATTTGTGCAGCCATCTCCGAAATATCGCCAATGGCACGGGTAATTTCGTTGAGTTTCTCGCTCGCAGAGGCGGCGCGCTCGACGCTCGAGGTCGCCATATCATTACTTTGGGTCATGCCATCCACCGCGCGTTGAGTGGTGTTTTGCAGCGTTTCAATCATGTTACGGATCTCTTCCGTGGAGTCATGAGTGCGCTGGCTCAACACACGCACTTCATCGGCGACCACAGCAAAGCCACGCCCTTGTTCACCGGCACGAGCTGCCTCAATGGCGGCGTTAAGCGCGAGTAGGTTGGTTTGTTCGGCAATATCCTGAATGGTGGAGATAATTTGGTTGATGCTTTGTGAGTTGGTATCCAATTCACGGATCACATCCGTCGCTTGCTCGACTTGCTCTGCCAGTTGGGTAATAGCATCACGGTTGTTCTCCACCACTTCTAGGCCGTCACGGCATGAGCCCTCTGCCTCTTGGGCTGAGCGAGCGGTTTGTTCGGCGTTACTGGCCACTTCGTTGGCCGTGGTCGACATCTCATGGATGGCGGTAGCAATTTGATCCACATCGCCTTGCTGCTGACCCACCAAGCTACTGGATTGGTGGGCGAGATTGCGGCATTGGTCGGCTCTGTCAGACAAGGTCACACTCTGGGTGACGCTGCGGCCTATCATCGCTTGTAACTGTTCCAGGAACGCATTGACGTGCCCGGCTAACTCACCGATTTCATCTTTACGGACAATATCAAGGCGCTGAGTCAGATCCCCACTGCCTTTTGACAGCGAGCTTACTGCATGGGTGAGTTGGGTTAGCGGTGCCAACATCCGGTGAATAAGGGCACCGGCAATCAATGCAATGATCACAAAGAGAATCACTGACGTCACCAAGGTGGAAACAATCTGCTCTGAGACAGACGCAAACGCCAGCTTTTTGTCTTGCACCACGCCAAGGCTCCAGTCAGCGCCTTCAACGGGCGTCACGGCGAGCAGTTTTTCTCTGTCATCACCGTCAAAGGTAATGGTCGCGAGTGCATCACTGTTACGTGCCTGTTGGATAAAGGCGGGGGTAAGCTCATCGTCAACCTCGGTGAGTGCCTTGGTACTGAGCGCGGTATCCCGATAAGCCACGACATTGTTGTTACTATCCACTAAAAAGGCAAAGCCTTGGTTGGGCAAACGTACGTTGAGCACTTCTTGCACAATGGCGTCAACCGAGAGGTCTGCAGCAATGACGCCCTCGAAGCGTTGATTGAACGATTTGGCAAAACTTATCACCATGCCAGCGCCATTGGCATCGACATAAGGTGGGGTGATGATTAGCTCATTAGCGGCGTTGGCTTGTTTGTACCAAGGTCGAGTCCGTGGGTCATAATTGGTCGGCCAGCTTTCTGTTTTGTCACCATAAGCAATCGAGCCGTCTGCAAAGCCGGCGTAAACGGTGAGAAAGTTACCCTGGCGTTTGGTTAATAAGAGTTCTCGATCAACATTGGGTTGTGTCGCAATCAATGGCACATTGGCAACCAGCATGTCGCTGCGAATATCTAGCCACTCTTCGATAAAGTTGCTGGTGGAAAGACCGACATCGCGCATTTGCTCAGTGACGTTTTGCTGCGTCTCTTGTTCCAATTGGTTAACGGAAAACCATGCCTGTACGGCACTGACTAAGGCAACGACCAAAGCAACAGCAAGCAATATTTTGGTCTTGATGGTGAATTTCATTAAAGATCCCTCGTACTACCACGTATTGATGATACTTTCTTATTGAGTATCTGCTTAATTGTAGAAAGCTTGAGTCAATGAGGGATAAAGAATTTTGCAAAAAATGGGTTATCCTCAACGCTCAGCTGGCTTTCTTACTCACATCATCAGTGTTATCCCATTTTTACTCGATGAAAAATATCCACTTACACAGAATGAGGCGAATTTATCGCTTTTATTTCTCAATTGTTAAGCGCATGTCACGTAAGTAAGACAACCGCGCTGTAAACTAGGACTAAGCCACTTATGCCTAAGATCAGACCGACTTTGACCAAATCTTGACTGCTGATAAAGCCAGTTGAATACGCCAAGGAGTTGGGTGGCGTCGAAACCGGCAGTATCATCCCCAAGGAGGCCGAGAAGGCGACGACAATTAATAGACCTTGCATACCGCCAATGCTTGCCAGTGCGGGCATGGAGGAAGCAATGGCTGCGGCTATCGGCATTAAGAGGTTAGCGGTCGCGGTATTAGACATAAAGTTTGCCATCAGCCAGCAGATAATCGACAAGGTAACCAGCACTGTCATTGCGGTAAGCAGGCTGTAGTCGACCGCATGGGCGAGCGCCGCGGCGAGACCGGTTTGGTCGAGCGCGATCCCCATCGCAATCCCGCCGGCAACCAGCCACAATACATCCCAGTTGATTTGTTTAAGTTCTGGCTTACCAATAATGCCGGTGAGGGTAAAAATCGCCAGTGGGATTACCGCCACCACATAAGTGTTCATGCCATGCAAACTGGTGGTGAGCCACAGCACGATCGTGAGGGCGAAGGTGATATAGACAGTATACGCCTGCCAACTTTGTAGAAAGCGTCCCTCTAAAGCAAGATTCACGCGGGTATGTTGACTCTGAAAGAGCCGTTGTAATAGCCACCAGGCGAAGGTGAGTTGAACAATGACAAAAGGCAGCCCCATTTGCATCCAGCCCAGAAAAGAGACTTTATATTCCCCGGTTAGATACTGTAACGCAATGGCGTTAGGCGGTGTGCCGATAGGGGTGGCAATACCACCGGTATTYGCCGCCACGGGAATACACAGCACGAGGGCCTTGACCAAAGGATCCCCTTTGGGTAACACCGCGATAATGGGGGTTAATAGGGCCAGCATCATCACCGTGGTGGCCGTATTGGACATAAACATCGAAAATACCGCGGTAATCAGCATCAGGCCAAGCATGATAAATTTAGGGTGTTGACCAAACGGCCTTAACAGCACACGTGCCAAATTGATGTCGAGTTCATATTTTGACGCGGCAATAGCCAGTGAAAACCCGCCCATAAACAGAATAATGATAGGGGATGAAAAGGCGCTGAGAATGTCGGTATAAGGAATTAAGTCTCCGCGGGGGTGATGCTGTGTGATACCGCGAAACCAGTGTAAGCCTTTATCAGATATCATCACTAGTTGTAGTGTGATTATCAATAAAGACGTCGAAAAAACAGGCACAGGCTCAAGAACCCACAGCAAGGCCGCCATCAGAAAGATCGCCAATAAACGGTGCTGAATGATAGTGAGGTTAGCAATGGGTAACCAATCGGTAGGGGCTAACAGTAATAACAGCGGTAAGCCGAGGGCGACCAGCAATTTGATAAGACGAGCATTGACCACAAATACGCTCCTTCGTCATGGGTGGGCGAGCGCGTTCCGCCTGAGACGCGAAGACTCGCGTGCGCCTTGTTATCAGAAATAGAATATCTTTATGATACGGTGCTTTATCTTGAATTAACGGGAAAAATATCCGAATTTCCACACAAAAAAGGGRCATAAATGCCCCATATTTCACATTTTTCTAGATTTTTAGCGGGAGCTAGTGCTGGCGATGTGCGTAAGCTTGCCCTAATTGTGTCGGCTCACCGGGTAAGACGGCATCATCAAAGCGTACCGCCCCTTTGGGGAAGAGGTTAATCACGGTAGAGCCCAGTTTGAATCGGCCCATTTCCTCTCCTTGAGCAAAGTGCATCGCCTGCTCACCGTCGGTTGGATATTGCCAACGACGAATACTGCCACCAGTTGGCGGGGTCACCGTCCCGGCCCAGGTGGTTTCGATACTGCCAACAATGGTGGCGCCGACCAATATTTGCGCCATGGGGCCAAATGCAGTATCAAAGACGCACACCACGCGCTCATTCCGCGCAAAGAGGTTTGGTACGTTTTCTGCCGTCAGTGGATTCACTGAAAACAAATCGCCAGGAATATAGATCATCTCTCGCAATACGCCGTCACAAGGCATGTGGACGCGGTGATAATCGCGGGGAGAGAGGTATAAGGTGGCGAACTCTCCCTGATCAAACTTTGCTGCTAAGCTGTCATCGCCACCGATAAGTTCAGTCAGTGAGAAGCTATGGCCTTTCGCTTGAATCAAACGACCCTGTTCAATCGCGCCTGCTTGGCTGACACAGGCGTCAGCCGGAAAGATCAGTGTTGTCTCGTCGCCATCGATTGGGCGTAGTGCGGGCTTCAGCTCACGGACGAAAAAATCGTTGAAGGTGCGATAGTAACTCGGATCGCTGACTTTCGCTTCGCTCATATCGACGTGATATTGCTTGATAAACCACTTGATGACTGCAGTGGTTAACCAGCCACCTTTTAAGCTCGCAAGCTTGCCCATTAATCGGGTTAACGCGTGTTTCGGCGTAAGATATTGTAGGCCGACTTTCAAATCGTCTCGCACAGTGTAGTCCTAACCATTTATTGGGTTGATGATGCCAGTGACGCGCTTATACGGGCGCGCCGTGTCGCGGATCTGAGTGAAGTGACAGTCGCTCAGTGTTGCTTATTACGAGAGAACTGACGGTTGTCTTTGGCTTCTTTYATGCTCTCAATGATGCGGTGGTAGCTATCAAAACGTTCGACACTAATGTGTCCGTCTTCGACCGCTTGTCGCAGTAGACACCCCGGATCATCGCCATGTTTGCAATCGCGGAACTTACAGCCACCCAAATAATCACGAAATTCGACAAAGCCATGAGCAATTTGTTCCGGCTCTAAATGCCACAAGCCAAACTCACGGACGCCGGGGGAGTCAATCAGATCGCCGCCTTGATCAAAATGATACAAGCGTGCGGCGGTAGTGGTGTGTTGACCAAGCCCTGAATTTTCTGACACCTGATGCGTATGTGCGTGCACATCAGGGAGTAGGGTATTGACCAAACTGGATTTCCCGACGCCGGATTGCCCAACAAAAACACTCACATGCTGGTCTAGGTGTGTCATCAACGCTGACATGCCTTCGCCCGAGTCCGCACTGACCATCACGAGGGGATAACCAATATCTCGATAAATATCGAGCAGATCATCGACCATCTCATGGCCTTCTTCATCCAACAAATCGACCTTGTTAATCACAATCAGGGGGGCGATATCCAGTGCTTCACAGGCAATCAGATAACGGTCGATAATGTTGGTCGACAGCTCGGGTAAAATAGCGGCCACGATCACCACTTGATCAATGTTTGCGGCTACTGGCTTGACCCCATCGTAATAGTCGGGACGAGTGAGCACGGAGTCACGCTCATGCACCGCTTCTACAACGCCGGCAAAGCCATCGAGCGCTTCTTTACCGGGTCGCCATACGACACGATCGCCAGTGACCAAACTATGGACAGTGCGGCGAATATTGCATCTATGTATCTTACCTGTGTCGGGATCTTCAATATCGGCATGCTGGCCAAACCGCGTGATAACCCGCCCTTCCCGTGCGGATTCTAGCGCGGCATCGTCCCATTGCCGATCGGTATCTTTGTCTTTGATTCGGCGTTGTTGGTTGGATCTTACCCGTCGCAGTTGACCCTTCGTCAGTTTTTTCTTTTTTGCCACGTTGACTCTTATCGGTTAAGTTGGCTTTCATATCAAGCACAGTATGATACATGGTTTATCGATAAAAAAGGCAAGTTCAATGGCGTTCAGTGAAAACAATTTAATCTGGATTGATCTGGAAATGACAGGGCTAGATCCGGATACCCATAAGATCATTGAGATCGCGACCGTTGTGACGGACGCACAGTTGAATATTCTGGCGGAAGGGCCCGTGCTGGCGATACATCAACCGCAAAGTGAGCTCGACAAAATGGATGATTGGTGCACGCGAACACATAGCCAGTCTGGCTTAGTGGCGCGCGTACAACAGAGTGATATTGATGAACAAACCGCCATTGAGCAAACCATCGCATTCTTATCGCAATGGGTGCCGTCTGGCGCGTCACCGATTTGCGGTAATAGTGTGGGACAGGATCGGCGCTTCCTCTATCGACACATGCCAGCACTTGAGCGCTATTTTCATTACCGCACCGTGGATGTGAGCACGTTAAAAGAGCTGGTACGTCGATGGCAACCAGAGGTGTTGAATGATTTCTCTAAACAGGGAACCCATTTAGCGCTTGACGACATCCGAGAATCAATTGCAGAATTACGCTTCTATCGCGAGAGGATCTTAACGATCTGATGAGCCAGTCATCGATCTGATGCTCTTTTGAGCGATTAAAAGAAAAAACCAAAATTTTGCTCATCAGCACTTGCAACCCGGTTTTTTCTTCGTATAATTCGCAGCCCTAACGACGTGAAACGTCTGTTGAAAGCGACATTAGCTCAGCTGGTAGAGCGCAACCTTGCCAAGGTTGAGGTCACGAGTTCGAACCTCGTATGTCGCTCCAAATTTAGTCTCGATCTGAGATTGATCAGGTCGATCTAAGCGACACTAGCTCAGCTGGTAGAGCGCAACCTTGCCAAGGTTGAGGTCACGGGTTCGAACCCCGTGTGTCGCTCCAAATTAAAATGCGATGTAATGCATCAGCAATGCGACATTAGCTCAGCTGGTAGAGCGCAACCTTGCCAAGGTTGAGGTCACGAGTTCGAACCTCGTATGTCGCTCCAAACAACAATTCGGAATAAGCGACACTAGCTCAGCTGGTAGAGCGCAACCTTGCCAAGGTTGAGGTCACGGGTTCGAACCCCGTGTGTCGCTCCAATCACTTGGTTAACCACCAGTGTGGCGTTTAAGATAGCGCCATCTTTAATGCTGTGAAGCATCATTTCTTACACAAATCCCATCTGTCCATGCTTTCTCTGAAAGCGCATGGTGGCGCGGTTTTTTACCAACACTGCACAGACTTATCCACAGGTCAAGCGCTGTGGATAAACCAGTTAATGGATTTGTTGCTGTGTATATTGCTGGTTATCTTATCATCAGGCACGGTATCTATGTTGCACACGTGCAATAAACGCAAAAATACCTTAACTGATTGTAAAGAAAGGGAAATTTAGGCTTTTCTTTCAGGTTAGCTAACGCTTTTCCACAGTGTTATTCACTTACGTGATCTTGCTCGCTTAATGCACCATCAATGTGTTTAACTATCAAAAAGCGCATCATAAATGCGCATTGCGTGACGGTTTTCCACATTATGTGAATAGCGTCATCTTTCTGCTTGTAAGCCCTGATTAAGCGTCACGAGGCAATCCTTTTTCTATGATGCGCACGAGACGACGCGTCCCTGTGGGTAGCGTTTTGACATCAATACGCTGTCGTTTTTTCTCTTGCTCGCTGAGCGCCCAGTGAATATGTTCGTCAACCAGCTCGTCCTCACCGAGCCGCGCCTTGAGACTATCGATGATCGCCTGATCGAAGGGGGCATTACCCATCGCAATAGCCAAGTTGCGCCGCCATTTTTTTATCCCTATCCGGCGTACTGCTGAGCCCTGGGTTAGCGATAAAAAAGTGTCCTCATCCCAGTTGAAAAGCGTGGTGAGCGCCTGCTGATCGAGGCTGGGGCGACAGTGGAAGTCGGCTTCTAAGGTCAGTTCGGCCTCCCGGTTAAATGGGCAAACCAACTGGCAGTCATCGCAACCATAGATACGGTTACCGATGGCATGGCGAAATTCTAAGGGGATCACGCCGTCATATTCGATGGTCAGGTAGGAAATGCAGCGACGGGCGTCGACCACGCCTTCTGCGATGATTGCTTGAGTGGGGCAACTGGTCATGCAGGCCACGCATTTACCGCATTGATTCTCGACAGGGGTGTCGACAGGTAAAGGAAGATCCACCAATAACTCACCGAGGAAGAACCAGGATCCCGTTTCATCATTGAGGATCAGGGAGTGTTTGCCTGTCCAGCCCAATCCTGCCTTTTCCGCTAAAGGACGCTCAAGGACTGGCGCGGAGTCGACGAAAGGGCGGTAACCATAGGGGCCGACCGCTTGTTCAATCTGTTGTCCAAGCTTTTTTAAGCGGTTGCGGATCAATTTATGGTAGTCCCGCCCCAGAGAGTAACGGCTAATGTACCCAAGCTCTGGATGCGCCAGCGTATGCGCAAAACCGGCATTGGGGGGTAAGTAGTTCATCCGCACACTGATCACGCGTACCGTGCCTGGCACTAACTCATCGGGGCGCGCGCGCATCATGCCATGTCTGGCCATCCACGCCATCTCACCGTGATAGCCGTTATCAAGCCAGCGCTGTAATTGCGCTTCATGTTGCTTGAGATCAACATCCGTGATCCCCACCTGCTGGAAGCCTAGCGCTTGCCCCCATTGCTTGATACGTTGGGCGAGGTGGTCGAAATCAATGGATGCATCGGACTTGGGTTGCGACATAGCGGTAGATCCTGAGGCCTTGGGTGGTGCAGAACAATCAATGGAGGCACTTAATGGCAACAAGTTTACCACAGAGTTTCTATCGCGCAGAGCAAGTTCGAGAAGGCGAGCAAGCGGTCGCGCGTGCATTGTCGATTCCCCTGTATCAGTTAATGCTACGCGCGGGACAGTCAGTGTTTGACTGTATCAATCAACATTATCCCAATGCGGCCAGACTATTAATCGTATGTGGCGCCGGGAATAACGCGGGTGATGGTTATGTGATTGCGCGGCTTGCCAAATCCGCAGGGTTGAACGTTACCGTCTGGTCGTTAGTGACCCCAAATAAACTGGAGGGGGATGCGGCGACTGCTTGGCAAGAGTGGCAAGATTGTGGTGGTAGCTATGTGGAACACCCACCCACTATCAGCCAGTTTGATGTCGTGGTCGATGCTATCTTGGGCACTGGATTATCGCGTGCCGTGGAGGGAGCGTTTGCGCAGGCGATCAGCGCTATCAACCTCGCGGATGTACCTGTGGTGGCGGTAGATATTCCTTCTGGGCTTTGTGCCAATAGTGGCTGCGTGAAAGGCGTGGCCATTGATGCGGATATGACCGTCACCTTTATTGCGTTAAAACAAGGATTGCTCACCGGCCAAGCTGTCTCTTATCGCGGTAAATTATTGTTCGCGGGCTTGAACGTGGCGACGGCGTTCTCGCGTCAGTGCACACCCGCCGGCTACCTTGTTTGCGACGACTGGATTGAACAGCATTTACCAAAGCGCGCGCGTAGTGCACACAAAGGCCAGTTTGGGCGTGTACTGTGTTTAGGTGGCGATCAAGGTATGGCGGGTGCGGTGACCTTATCAGCGCAAGCGGCGTTAAGAGCCGGTGCTGGACTTGTCAAAGTAGTGACACAAAAAGCGCATACGTTGATGCTGGTCACCCGTCAGCCGGAGTTGATGACACAAGATTGGGCACCGGGCCAATCACTCAGCGAGACGCTCGCATGGGCAACCCATTTGGTTATTGGCCCAGGACTGGGCCAGAGTGCGTGGTCGGATGCGTTGTGGACGATCGCCGTGAGTGCTCGGACGCCCAAGGTGATTGATGCCGATGGCCTTAATAAGTTAGCGCGGCAGCCACAACACCGTGATGACTGGATCCTCACCCCCCATCCCGGAGAGGCGGCGCGCTTATTAGGTTGTGACACCAAAGATGTGGAACTTGACCGCTTTGCTGCCGTCAAAGCGATACACACTCGTTATGGTGGCGTTGCCGTACTTAAAGGCGCGGGAACAATCGTATATGATGGCACAAATTATGCTGTTGCTAATGTCGGCAACCCTGGCATGGCGTCAGGGGGAATGGGCGATGTGCTGTCGGGTGTAATAGGCAGTCTACTTGCGCAAGGCGTGGACTTATTTCCTGCCGCGGCTCTGGGGTGCTATCTTCATGGCAAAGCGGGTGATAAGGCAGCCGAGGCAGGAGAACGGGGATTATTGGCCAGCGATTTACTCCCCTATTTGCAACAATTAGTTGATTAGCGCACGGGTGGCGGTAGCCATGCAAGGTGCGACGAATACCCATATAAAGATGAGATCCCTTTGTAGTATGACCCAGACTTTTACCACCTCATTGACGGATGCCGATCGCACCGTGGCGTTTGGTGCCGCGTTGGCGCGTGCATGTACGCAAAGTACCACTTGTTACTTGCACGGTGATCTTGGCGCCGGCAAAACCACGTTCTGTCGCGGCTTTGTGCAAGCAATGGGACATACCGGTAATGTGAAAAGCCCGACCTATACGCTCGTGGAGCCTTACTTGTTAACGCCATGGCAGGTTTATCACTTTGATCTTTATCGACTGGGCGACCCAGAAGAGTTGGAGTTTATGGGGATCCGTGATTATTTTAATGATCAGGCGCTTTGCTTGATTGAGTGGCCGGAAAAAGGCCAAGGCTGGTTACCGCGCGCCGATCTAGACATTAGGCTGCGCTATGACGGCGAGCAACGTGAACTGGTTATTGACGCGAATACCCATGTTGGGGGAGCAATTATCGACCGTCTAGAATGGGAAGACTAGCATGATGTGGCAGCGGCTTTGCATCTTGATGATCGCCAGTTTGTTGAGTGCAACAAGTTGGGCCAATAAGATTGAAAATATTCGCGTATGGCCCGCCCCCAATGAGACACGGGTGGTGGTGGATCTTGAAGATAAACCGGATTTTAGCTATTTCTCACTGTCACGCCCCGATAGGTTGGTGGTTGACTTAAAGCAGAGCCAGCTGGCGACGCGCTTACCTAAGCCGGTTAAAGGCAGCGATATCCTGGGTAAAATCCGTAAAAGTAGTCCGCCCGAGGCATCGACGTATCGATTAGTCTTTGAGTTAAAAGAAGGTGCCAAACCACATATCTTCTCGCTCGCCCCTGGGGGAGAATATGGCCACCGGCTGGTGGTTGATTTACCCCATCCTAAGAAAGTGGATAAAAATAAACCGGCATTGTCTGTTGCTGAAAAAAAGCGGCGTGAGACGGTGGCCGCATTGCCTTTTGGCACCGAGGATATCGTGGTGGCCATTGATGCCGGGCATGGCGGTAACGATCCCGGTGCGGTGGGGCCGAGCCGCAAATTTGAAAAATATGTCACGCTCTCCATCGCTAAGCAAGCGGCGGCACGTATTAATGCTGTTCCTGGCATGCGTGCGGTCTTAACCCGTACGGGCGATTATTTTGTCGACTTGAACCGTCGTTCCGAAATTGCACGTAAACACAAAGCCCATTTATTGGTCTCGGTACACGCGGATGGCTTCCATAAGCCACAGCCTCGTGGCGCGTCAGTATGGGTACTCTCTCGTCGCCGGGCGAACAGTGAGATTGGTCGCTGGATTGAAAAACACGAAGAGCAGTCCAACTTGTTGGGTGGTGGCTCTTTGCTGGCACAGAATAATGAAGACGAGTATCTAAGCCGTGCGGTGTTGGATTTGCAGTTTAGTAACTCGCAAAAAGAAGGTTTTAATGTCGCGAAACGGGTATTAAAGGAGCTCGGCAAAGTCACTAAATTGCATAAATCGAGTCCAGAGCACGCCAGTCTGGCCGTATTAAAATCACCAGACATACCGTCTTTGCTCGTCGAGGTGGGCTTTATCTCGAATCCGCAAGAAGAACGCCTGCTATTTCAGCGTGATCACCAGCGCCGGCTCGCGGATGCGGTCTATCATGGTATTCGCAATTATTTTGAGCGTTTCCCGCCGGATGGCACCTTGTTTGCTGCGCGCAAAAACGGCGTCAAACATAAAGTCAGTGCCGGTCAGTCACTGTCGGTCATCGCTAAAAAATATAAGAGTTCCGTCGCCGCGATAAAATCGGCGAATGGGTTGACCTCTAATACGTTGCGGGTGGGCCAAGTGTTATCGATCCCCAATGTGGATGTCGCCAAATTAGCAGGAAAGACAAGTAAAGCAACATCAACGCGTACGCTGACGCACACCGTGAGCCGCGGCGAGTTTCTCGGCAAAATTGCCGAGCAGTATCACGTCTCGGTGGCGACGCTGCGCCGCGCGAATAACTTGAAGTCTGACACGCTCTGGGTGGGGCAAAAGCTGAAAGTGCCGGGCGCAACACCGCCAGCGGTGAAGCACAAAGTCAAACGCGGTGAATACCTTGGCAAAATTGCCAGCAATTACGGGGTGACGATTGAGAGCCTTCGTCGCGCCAATGAATTACGCTCTGATACGCTGGCGGTCGGGCAAACTCTGATCATCCCAGGAAGCTGATATGGCGATTGAGATTTTACCCGCGCGCCTTGCCAACCAGATTGCAGCAGGGGAAGTGGTCGAACGTCCTGCCTCGGTAGTGAAAGAGCTGGTAGAAAACAGCATTGATGCCGGGGCGACCCGCATTGATGTGGATATTGAAAAAGGCGGCAGCAAACTGATCCGGGTGCGTGATAATGGTGGTGGGATCAGCAAAGCCGATCTGCAGCTTGCCCTGAGTCGACACGCCACGTCTAAGATCCATAGCCTTGACGATCTTGAGGCGATCATGAGCCTCGGCTTTCGCGGCGAGGCGCTGGCGAGTATTAGCTCGGTATCACGTCTTACCATCACCTCGCGTCCAGCTGACCAGCAAGAAGCATGGTCGGCGTTTGCCGAAGGGCGAGAGATGGCGGTGAATGTCAAACCCGCTGCCCACCCGGTTGGCTGTACCGTGGAAGTGGTGGACTTATTCTTTAATACCCCAGCACGGCGCAAATTTTTACGCACCGACAAAACCGAGTTTGGTCACATCGATGAGCTATTACGCCGCATTGCATTGAGTCGGTTTGATATCACCATCAATCTGCGCCATAACGGCACGCAAGTGCGCCAATATCGACGTGTACCAGAAAATGGTGACCCGTTACGCCGCGTTAAGGCGATTTGTGGGCAAAAATTTGTTGAGCATGCGTTGCGGATTGACCTACATCACCACGACATGACACTGACAGGCTGGATCTGCACACCGGCAGGCGCACGACAACAAAACGATATGCAGCATTGTTTTGTTAATCAGCGAATGATGAAAGATAAGCTGATTAACCACGCGATTCGTCAAGGCTATGAACAAAGCCTTGCCCAGGATCAGTATGCTGCTTTCGTGCTGTATATTGATGTCGATCCGCATCAAGTGGATGTCAATGTGCACCCGGCCAAACATGAAGTCCGTTTTCATCAGGCGCGCTTGGTGCATGATTTTATCTATCAAGCCATTTATGACGGCTTACAACAAGCGTTGTTCTCTGAAGACCACAGTGTGGACCCTGAGACGGGCGAAGTGAGAGAAGCCGTCACTTATCAGCCGCGAGCCTCCGCGACTGCCAACCCCAACCCTTATCAACAAGCGGTTGACGCGTTTCCTGATTACCCGGGTAAGCGCGAGGGGAGCGGTGGGTCACAGGCCACGTTGCCGCGTGATACGGTATCGTATCAGCACGACGCCAGTGACCGCTCACGTAGTGGCCGGCCCTCTCACGGCTCAGACTGGCCGGGAAGACCGTCTGCTCCCTCAAGCTCACCTTCAAAGCAGGCGACGCAAGCGTATCAAGCATTGATGACCCCCCAATCTGATGCCGGGGCTGACCTTGGTGAGGCCACGCCAGCGCGTTCGACGACGTTGTCGCATTTTGACAGCGTCCCAGCAACGCTCGATACCGCCTCAACAGTGGCGAGCACGGGTCAGTCTGGATTAGGCAAGGTGCTTGCAGTGGTTGAGCAGCACTATGTGTTGATGTCCTGGGGCGAGGGATTATGGTTAGCCGATCATCACCGCTTGGCATGCTGGCGTCATCAAGGGGCGTTACAACCCGCTCTGGATGAGGGGTTAGTCACTCAACCCTTATTGATCCCACAACGGTTATCAGCCTCTGAAGAGGAGTGTCAGCGCGTGATCCAGTATCAGGCGTTACTTGGCCAGTTTGGCATTCATATTCGCCCCAAAGGGCAGCAATTAATGGTGATGTCAGTCTGTCAGCCGCTACGCCAACATAACTTGCAAGCGTTTATACCGGCACTGTTGGATTGTTTGGGTGGGTTAGACCCCGACCAATCCCACACGGATCACAGCGAGAGTATGTGCAGTTGGCTGGCAAAGCAGTTGACAGTAGCATCGGATCCAGTCAGCCTTGCGCAAGCGGTACAAACCGTATCGGACATTGAACAATATTGGCAGGGGGATGCGTTAGAAAAGGGGCGCCAGCGCTACTTTAAACGCCTCGACCTGACCTCAGTGATAGAAGCATTACAGCATGACTAACCCGCTGCCTAAAGCGATTTTTTTGATGGGGCCGACTGCATCCGGGAAAACGGATTTGGCCATTGCAATACGCCAGACTTTGCCAGTGGAAATCATTAGTGTTGATTCGGCACTGATTTATCGCGGGATGGATATTGGGACAGCTAAGCCAACCGCGGAGGAATTAGCGCAAGCCCCCCATCGTTTGATCGACATTCGTGATCCGTCTCAGGCCTACTCGGCGGCAGACTTTCGTGACGATGCGCTCACAGAAATGGCGCGGATCGTCGCGGATGGTAAGATCCCACTGTTGGTGGGAGGCACCATGCTGTATTTTAAAGCATTGCTAGAAGGACTATCACCGTTGCCGAGTGCGGATCCTGACATCCGTGAAGCGTTAGAAAATGAGGCGCAACAGCATGGGTGGGAAGCATTACATGCTCAGTTGTGCGAGGTTGATCCCGTGTCGGGGGCGCGGATCCATCCTAACGATCCGCAGCGAATTACGCGGGCGTTAGAAGTTTATCGGATCAGTGGTCAGACCCTAACAGCATTAACAGAAAAAAAAGGTGAACCTTTGCCGTATCAGGTACACCAATTTGCAATAGCGCCTCAGGATCGAGGTGAATTGCATCGCCGCATCGAGCGTCGTTTCGATAAAATGATCGACGCGGGGTTTGAAAAAGAGGTACGCACACTATACGAACGCGAAGATCTGCATGTCGATCTGCCCTCGATTCGTTGTGTCGGGTACCGTCAGATGTGGGACTATTTGGCCGGACGTTGCACCCATGATGAAGCCGTTTACCGTGGGATTTGCGCGACGCGCCAGTTAGCCAAGCGTCAGATAACCTGGCTAAGAGGCTGGGATAATGTGACTTGGCTTGATAGCGACACGCCGTCGCTGTCTTTACAAACGGTGACAAAAGCGTTGACGGCAGGGACGGAAACTTGATGTATACTGTCACTGACAAGGACGCTGCTTAACCGCGACAATTGACTACAATTACAAACAAATAAGGAAAAGAAATAATGGCTAAGGGGCAATCATTACAAGACCCATTCCTGAACGCGTTACGTCGTGAACGCATTCCTGTTTCCATTTACTTAGTAAATGGTATTAAGTTGCAAGGCCAAATCGAATCGTTTGATCAGTTCGTGATCCTGCTAAAAAATACGGTTAATCAAATGGTGTATAAACACGCGATTTCAACCGTTGTGCCGGCACGAGCTGTGAGCCACCACAACAATAACCAAGGAGCTGGTGAGCGTCCACAGGGCGAACGTCAGCAAGAAAAACCTGAGGAATAAAGCATTCTATTGCTAAGGAGTCTATCGCTTGTTTGACCGTTACGAGGCCGGTGAACAGGCTGTACTCGTTCATATAAATTTTACCCATGATGGCGAGTGGGATGATCTCAGCGAATTTCAAATGCTGGTGTCATCCTCGGGTGTCGACGCCTTGCAAGTTGTTGTCGGCAGCCGTCAGTCCCCTCATCCCAAATATTTTGTTGGAGAGGGAAAAGCCCAAGAAATAGCAGATACAGTGCAACAAGTCGGCGCGGACATTGTGATTTTTAATCACACCTTATCCGCGGCGCAAGAGCGCAACCTAGAGCAACGGTTTAAATGCCGAGTGTTAGACCGAACCGGATTAATCCTCGATATTTTTGCCCAGCGCGCGCGTACCCATGAGGGTAAGTTGCAAGTTGAGCTGGCACAGTTACGTCACTTATCTACCCGGCTTGTGCGAGGCTGGACTCACCTTGAGCGTCAAAAAGGCGGGATTGGCTTGCGTGGCCCGGGTGAAACTCAGTTAGAAACAGACCGTCGCTTAGTGCGTGATCGGGTAAAAGCGATTTTAAAGCGACTGGATAAAGTGGCGAAACAGCGAGAGCAAGGGCGGCGCGCTCGCGCACGGGCAGAAGTACCGACTGTGTCATTGGTGGGGTATACCAATGCGGGCAAATCGACCTTGTTTAATCGGATCACCGAAGCGGGGGTATATTCGGCCGATCAGCTGTTTGCCACCTTGGATCCGACATTACGCCGTATTGAAGTCGACGACGTCGGTACCGCAATATTGGCGGACACCGTTGGCTTTATTCGTCACTTACCGCATGACTTGGTCGCGGCATTTAAAGCAACGCTTCAAGAAACACAAGAAGCGAGCTTGTTGTTACACGTGGTCGATGCCAGTGATGAACGCTTTGGTGACAACATTGAGGCGGTCAACAGTGTGTTGGATGAAATCGATGCGGCGGATGTGCCTCATCTTATCATTATGAACAAAATAGATAGTCTGGATCAGGCTGAGCCTCGTATTGAACGGGACGAAGAGGGCGTTCCGAAAGCAGTCTGGGTGTCAGCGTTGTCTGGTCAGGGTATCGCGCTCATATTTGAAGCCCTTACCGAGCGTTTGTCTGGCACCATGGTGCGGCATCAATTACGGCTACCACCCAGCATGGCCGGACGAATGCAAAGTAAATTTCACCAGATGCGATGCATTGTCAGTGAAGAGTACCAAGATGATGGGCATCTACTTGTCGATGTCAGGCTGCCACAAACAGACTGGTATCGACTAGAAAAAAGAGAAGGCAACCAGCTCGGCGACTTTATCGTCAGTGATTAGGCTGCTAGAGTAAAAAATTATCGTCAGATCAATTTGATGGAGTGCGCGAATGGCGTGGAATGAGCCAGGAAACAATGGCGGTCCCGACAAAGACCCCTGGGGGAATCGTGGAGGCCGTAATCAAGGGCCACCGGATCTTGATGAATTGTTTAACAAACTAAGTCGCAAACTGGGCGGCTTAGGTGGCCGCAAAGGTAAAGGACCATCGTTCGGCGGTGGTATGGCAGGGCTAGGCGTCCTCGCGCTAGTGGGCATCATTGTTTGGGGGATTTCCGGGTTCTATACCATCGGAGAAGCTCAGCGTGGTGTGGTCTTACGGTTTGGTCAGTATGATCGTATCGTTCAACCGGGCCTGAACTGGAAACCAACTTTTGTGGATACGGTAAGCACGGTGGACGTGGAGTCGATTCGTTCGCTCAACAGCTCTGGCCTGATGCTGACCAAAGATGAAAACGTGGTCAACGTCGAGATGGACGTTCAGTACCGCGTGATGGATCCACAGCAGTATTTGTATAGCGTGACCAACGCCGATGATAGTTTGCGTCAAGCAACCGATTCGGCATTGCGTGCGGTCGTGGGTGACTCTTTGATGGATGACATCATCACCCGTGGTCGTCAAGAAGTGCGTGAGCGCACCCAAGTTGAGCTGAACGACATCATCGACAAGTACAAAATGGGCTTGTTGGTGGTGGATGTTAACTTCCAGTATGCGCGCCCACCTGAGCAGGTCAAAGACGCCTTTGATGATGCGATTGCAGCGCGAGAGGATGAGGCCCGCTTTATCCGTGAAGCCGAAGCGTATCGCAATGATGTGTTGCCGAAAGCAACGGGTCGTGCAGAAACGCTGAAAAAAGCGGCACTGGGTTACAAAGAGCGTACGGTTAACGAAGCTGAGGGTGAAGTCTCTCAATTTGAGAAACTGCTGCCTGAGTATCGTGATGCACCACGCGTGACGCGTAACCGGCTATACATCCAGACCATGGAAGAAGTATATAGCAATACCAGTAAGGTGATGGTGGATTCGCAAAGCGGAAACAGCAACCTCATGTATCTCCCACTGGATAAGTTAATGGGAGGCGCAGCCGTTGGCGCTAACCAGCGTAAAGAAACGTCGAGCAGCCAGTACGGTATTGAGCTTGAGCAAAGCTCGCAGCCTAAACAGCAAGAGTCGGCGCCGCGTTCTGGTTCATCACGAGAAGGGAGATACTAAGCATGCGTAAGATGATGATCCCCGTTGTCGTCCTAGCGGCAGTGGTCTTTTTGATGTCGATCTTCGTGGTGAGTGAAGGTGAGCGCAGCATTGTTATCCGTTTTGGACGCGTGCTAAAAGCGGACAATGATATTGCCAAGATCTACCAACCGGGTCTGCACTTCAAACTGCCATTGTTTGATCGCGTTAAGACCTTGGATGCGCGTATTCAAACCATGGATGATCGCGCTGATCGCTTTGTCACCGCAGAGAAAAAAGACGTTATTATCGACTCTTACGTCAAATGGCGTATTAAAGACTTTGGTCAGTATTATCTGTCCACAGGGGGCGGTAATAAATTGACGGCTGAATCTCTGTTGCAACGTCGTGTTGCCGATGGCCTGCGTGCCGAAATTGGTAATAAGACCATCAAAGAGATTGTGTCTGAAAAACGTGATCAAGTGATGGAAAGCGTCCTTGAGCGTGCGGCCAGCGAGGGCTCGCGTGATTTAGGGATTGAGTTGATTGACTTGCGTATCAAGCGTATCAACCTCCCGAGTGAAATCAGTGAGTCGATTTATGCCCGTATGCGTGCTGAGCGTGAGGCCGTTGCCCGTCGTCATCGTGCACAAGGTCGCGAGCAAGCGGAAATTATTCGAGCGCAAGCCGAGCTAGAAGTAGCGACAATTCTGTCCAAAGCAGAACGTCAAGCGCGGATCACTCGTGGTGAAGCTGACGCAGAAGTGGCGAAGCTATTTGCCAGTGCGTTCAAAAAAGAGCCTGAGTTCTATAGCTTTGTTCGCTCGCTACAAGCGTATCGTAAGAGCTTTGACAGTAAGAGCGATATGCTCGTTGTGGATCCGAAGAGTGATTTCTTCAAATACATGAAGCAACCTGAGGCGATAGAAAAGTAAATCGTTAGATGGGTAGCGACGCATAAAAGACAAGGTCCCGGCCTTGTCTTTTTTTATGTCGTCATCCCCTGTTTTCGACGTAGGAGGTAAGGATGACTAGCTTGTGGGGCGCGCTAGCGCTGGTATTAGYGGTTGAGGGGTTAGGGCCGATGTTACTGCCCAAACAGTGGSGACAAATGGTCATGGCTTTAGGTGAGCAATCTGACACCCAGTTGCGGCGTATTGGCGGTTGCTTGGTGGTGATTGGGTGTGTGTTGGCTTACCAGTTTTTAACCTAGCATTCAGTCACCTGGTACCGAGAAGAGCGGTGAAAATGTCAATACGGTTAAAAAATGACTGCAACCGAGTTTTTAAGGTGCTAGAATCCATTTTTAACTAGCTGCATATCGAAGAAGATGGGTAATAACGTAGTCGTTCTCGGCACCCAATGGGGTGACGAAGGTAAGGGAAAGATCGTTGATCTTTTGACTGAAGATGCAAAATACGTGGTGCGCTATCAAGGCGGTCACAACGCAGGTCATACTCTTGTCATTGACGGTGAAAAGACCGTCCTACACTTGATTCCTTCTGGTATCCTCCGCAACAACGTTAAATGCATTATCGGCAACGGCGTGGTGCTGTCCCCGGACGCCTTGCTGAAAGAAATGGGTGAGCTGGAAGCACGTGGCGTGCCGGTTCGTGAGCGCCTATTCCTGTCAGAAGCTTGTCCACTGATCCTGCCTTATCACATTGCGCTTGACGCGGCACGTGAGCAAGCACGCGGTAAGAAAGCTATCGGTACCACAGGCCGTGGTATTGGTCCTGCATACGAAGACAAGGTTGCCCGTCGTGGCCTACGCGTTGGCGACTTGTTTGATAAAGAAGCTTTTGCTGAAAAACTCAAAGAAGTGATGGAATTCCATAACTTCCAGCTCGAGCATTTTTACAAAACTGAGCCGGTGAGCTACGAAGAGACCTTGGCGAAAGTCATGGAGCAAGCGGACATTCTCACTGGTATGGTGATGGACGTCACCCAAGAGCTGGATGATGCCCGCAAGCGTGGTGACAAAATCATGTTTGAAGGCGCACAAGGCACCTTGCTTGATATCGACCACGGCACCTATCCGTATGTGACTTCATCGAACACCACCGCTGGTGGTGTCGCGGCAGGCTCTGGCTTTGGTCCGCGTCATCTTGGTTATGTGCTGGGTATCGCCAAAGCCTATTGCACGCGAGTAGGCGCAGGCCCATTCCCGACTGAGCTGGATGACGAGATTGGCATGCATCTCGGCACCAAGGGCGCTGAGTTCGGTGCGACCACTGGCCGTAAGCGTCGTTGTGGTTGGTTTGATGCGGTGGCAATGCGTCGTGCTGTGCAGATTAACTCGGTATCAGGCTTCTGCTTAACCAAGCTAGACGTGATGGACGGTTTGGAAGAAATCAAAATCTGCACCGGTTACAAGATGGCAGACGGTTCCACGGTTGAGGTGTCTCCACTAGCAGCTGACGCGTATGAGCACATCGAGCCTATCTATGAAAGCATGCCGGGCTGGAGTGAAAACACCTTTGGAGTGAAATCTCTCGACGAACTGCCGCAAGCAGCGCTCGATTACATCAAGCGTATCGAAGAGCTGACGGGTGTGCCTATCGATGTGATCTCGACCGGTCCAGACCGTAACGAAACCATCATCAAAGTGCATCCTTTTAATAGCTAAGCACGTGAGACGGTTCGATACTAAAAGCCAGCGTTGATCGCTGGCTTTTTTACTATTTTGGTGTGGCGTTGGAAGCCAGATCGCGTGAAAGCGGAAAAAACTTGCCGCCTTTGCTAAAGTCAGTATGCAAGGTGCCGATACAAAAAAGCACAAGGCGAGCGTGCGCGTTGCTGTTGGGTTTCTTGGTTGAATAGCGAGTAGGCATGAAGTTTCGAACGCTGATTTTTTCACTTTCTCTGACGACAGCGACGCTGACGACAGCAACGGCTCACGCGGACGTCGGGGCGGCTGTGCCATTATACGAAGAAAGTGAACTTATCACGCTGTTTGAAACCAACACTCACCTTGAGCGCGTCGAACAAGACGAATGCCAGCTCGTGCAAGACATCGAAGCCCGAGCTACCCGTGTCGGCTCTCCCGCCTACGAGTTTTTATATGGCGATATGCTGGCGTGGGGAGTGTGTGTGGATCAAGACGCGGATCTCGGTGTTTACTACATGAAGCAAGCGGCGCAGCAAGGGCTACCCGCTGCGCTAGAGCAAATTGGCCGTTACTACGCCAATGGCACGCTGGTCCAACAGGATCAACGTCGGGCGATTCCTTACCTGCGCGAAGCCGCTTCATTGGGTGATACGCGTGCCCGGATCCAACTGGCTGAGTTGCTAGTGGATGATGTCGGGTCGCCACTTGATTATGAAGACGCTTATCGCTGGTTATATCAAACCATCACCGCAGACTCTCGTACCCGCAACCGTATTTCAGAGCTTCGTGCCGCACTTGAAGCACGGATGCCACAGAATATTATCGCCCGCGCCAAACGGCGTACCAGCTATTGGTGACCGCGAAAGGCGCCAGTAGGCGACTTTATGCGCAAAATCCGTTACACTCTCTATACACATCTGTTCCCAATCTGATTTGATATGGCCGATGCGCCATGTTCCTCTCGTTGCCTGCAAGCAAGGCGCTGAAACAAAACGTCAAACTGCGATCATCGCGGCGCAATAGCGACAGTTTACAGATATAATGAAATCAACATACGCCAATAGGAAAAGGTCTATGTCGCAAGACACAGGTTCGACAAATAATACCTCAAACAACATCGCTGCGGATCCACACCAGGCACGCGAAGCGGAGAAATACGACAATCCGGTCCCCAGCCGAGAGCATTTGCTGGAAGTGATCCGCAGCTTCAAGGCGCCAGTGAGCCGCGATAATCTGTTTTCACACCTTGGCTTAGCTGGTGATGAGCAGTATGAAGGGCTACGTCGACGCCTGCGCGCCATGGAGCGTGATGGACAATTGGTGTTCACCCGTCGTCAATGCTATGCCTTACCCGAGCGGTTAGACTTGGTCAAAGGCACCGTGATTGGTCACCGTGACGGCTTTGGTTTTCTGCGCCCAGAAAGCAAAGGCAACCACGATGACTGGATTCTCCCTCACCACCAAATGCGTAGTGTGATGCACGGTGATGTGATTTTAGCCCAAGGTGTTGGCACCGATAAGCGCGGCCGTAAAGAAGCCCGTGTGGTGCGCGTAACCGAAGCGCGCCAAGGTCAGATTGTAGGCCGTTACTTTGTGGAAGATGGTATGGGCTTTGTCGTGCCTGACGATAGCCGCCTGGGCCAAGATATCGTGATTGATAAAGATCATACTCAGGGCGCGCGTATGGGCAATGTGGTGGTGGTTGAGATCATGCAGCGTCCGACCCGACAAACCAATCCTGTCGGTAAGATTGTTGAAGTGCTGGGGGAGAACATGGCACCCGGCATGGAAATCGAGATCGCGATGCGCACCCACGATATTCCTCATCAATGGCCGGATGCGGTGCTCAAGCAAGTGAAAAGCTTGAGTGAAGAGGTCCCAGAAAAAGCCAAAGAGGGTCGTGTCGATCTGCGTGATTTGCCACTGGTGACCATCGATGGTGAAGATGCCCGCGACTTTGATGATGCGGTCTATTGCGAACGTAAACGCTCGGGCGGCTGGCGCCTGTGGGTGGCGATTGCCGACGTCAGTTACTATGTGCGCCCTGATTCGGCGCTGGATAAAGAAGCGCAAAACCGCGGTAACTCGGTGTACTTCCCGAACCAAGTGGTGCCTATGTTGCCGGAAGTGCTTTCTAATGGCTTATGCTCGCTGAATCCGCAAGTCGACCGCCTATGTATGGTGTGTGAGATGACGATTTCAGAATCAGGGGCGTTATCTGGTTACAAACATTACGAAGCGGTGATGAACTCCCACGCGCGTCTGACCTATACCAAGGTGTCTCATATTCTGGAAGGCGATGAGGAACTGCGTGAGCGCTACCGCTCTTTGGTGCCGCACTTAGAAACGTTACACGATATGTACAAAGTGCTCAGTGGTGCGCGTCAGCAGCGTGGGGCGATTGAATTTGAGACGGTGGAAACCCAATTTATTTTCAACGCGCAGCGCAAAATCGACCGTATTGTGCCGGTGGAGCGCAACGATGCACACAAGATCATCGAAGAATGTATGATCTTGGCCAACGTTGCTTCGGCGCGCTTTGTGGAAAAACATAAAGAGCCGGCGCTCTTTCGTGTTCACGAAGCGCCAGGAGAGGAACGTCTTAGCGGCTTTAAAGACTTTTTAGGCGAGTTAGGCTTAAGCCTGAGCGGTGGTCTAGAGCCGACGCCGAAAGATTACGCGGCACTGATGCATGTGGTCCATGGTCGTGCTGACAGTGAACTGATCCAAACCATGTTGCTCCGCTCGATGAAACAAGCGGTGTATCAGGGGGATAACCAAGGCCACTTTGGTTTGGCGCTCAAGCAATACGCACATTTTACCTCGCCTATTCGTCGCTATCCAGATTTGCTGTTGCACCGAGCGCTTAAATACCTGGTTGCCAAGCAAGCGGGTAAAAACCAAGACCGTTGGACACCCACTGGCGGCTACCACTACTCGTTTGATGATATAGATGTGCTGGGTGAACAATGCTCGAAAACAGAGCGCCGTGCCGATGATGCCACCCGTGATGTGTCAGACTGGCTTAAATGTGAGTACATGCAAGATCACGTTGGCGATGAGCTAGAGGGCGTGATTGCTAATGTCACTGGTTTTGGTTTCTTTGTCCGCCTTAATGAGCTACATATCGATGGCTTGGTGCATATTTCTAACCTCGATAACGATTACTATCGCTTTGATATGGTAGGTCAGCGTCTGGTGGGCGAAGGCTCGGGTCGTGTGTTCCGGCTCGGCGATCAGGTGACCGTTAAAGTCTTGGCGGTGAACTTGGATGAGCGACAAATCGACTTTGAGCTGGTAGGCTCTGAGCGCAAAGCCCGTCGCCCGGGCAAAACCGCGCGCGATAAACGCAAGAAAGGCCGTGCGGAGTCGAATAAAGACCCGCAAGCCCGTCGTGAGCGAACCTCGGTTCGCCAACAGCTCAAACGCGGTGCGGTGCCAAATGTTGAAGCCGATAAGGCGCCTGCAGATAAAAACGGCAAAAAGCGTAAAGTGAAATCGCCAGCGGAAAAAGCGCGTAAGAAAAAGGCGAAGAAACAAAAAGTCAAAGCGGGTCAGAAAAAGAAGTAAATCATGAGTAATGAAGTAATTTACGGTATTCATGCCGTTAAAGCGATTTTAGCGACCGATCCTTCCCGCTTTATTGAAGTGATGGTGTTAAAGGGGCGCCAGGATGAACGTCTGGTACCTGTGCTCAATGAGATTGCGATGCTGGGTGTCAGTATTCAGCAAGTCGGCCGCAAAGCGTTAGACGACAAAACCCAAGGTGCATCGCATCAGGGGATTGTTGCCCGTGTCAAACCGGGTCGTCAGTACAACGAGAATGACTTGGAGGCGATCCTCGCCAATACCGAGAACCCCTTGTTGCTGGTGCTTGACGGTGTCACCGACCCGCACAATTTGGGGGCGTGCTTACGTACCGCGGATGCGGCGGGAGTCAGTGCGGTGATTGTCCCGAAAGACAAATCCGCGCAGCTCAATGCCACGGCGCGAAAAGTGGCCTGTGGCGCGGCTGAAGTCGTGCCCTTCGTGCGCGTCACCAACTTGGCGCGAACCATGCGTGCGCTCAAAGAGCAGGGCGTGTGGTTTGTGGGCACCGCAGGTGAGGCCGATCATGATGTCTACGGCACCAAATTAGTGGGGCCGTTGGCCTTAGTGATGGGCGCAGAAGGAGATGGCATGCGCCGTTTGACCCGTGAAACCTGTGATGAGCTGATCCGGGTACCAATGGCGGGCAGCGTGTCGAGCTTGAACGTGTCTGTCGCGACGGGCGTCTGTTTGTATGAAGCGGTGCGTCAGCGTCGCTAAATACCGCCTCTCTTGTTTACCGTTGAAGAAAAACGCCCCGGCTTGGGGCGTTTTGTCATTTTGGGAAGTGAAAAACCATTACAGTAATTGCCAGACCGCGGCGCTGCCTGGCTTTTCGCCTCGGGTCCACCACTTGGCACGATACTCAACCCCTTGATACAGGACGCGATCGCCGCCCACATACACGGTGTTTTCATCCCACGTTGGCAAGCCACTGGCCGGCGTCACGGTGACCGTGAATTGTGCTTGCGTGGTTTTGTCGCCATCGCTGACCTCGACCGTGACCACATAGTCGCGATTCTCCGTCACTGTGGGTGCGGTTAGCGATACTTGATCCCCGGTGCCAGAAACGGCCAGATCGCCGGATGCACGATAGGTGTAGCTGAGTGTATCGCCATCTGGGTCGTTCGCCTCAACCGTCACGCGGGTTTGCTCACCGCTTTTCAGGCTAACCGGGGCGATAGGTGCCACGGTAGGGGCTTGGTTTTCACCCGGTACCACCACCTCGATAGTCGCATTGGCCTCGGCATTGGCTTGGCCATCCGATACCGTCACCGACAGAGAATAGTCGGTGCTGGTGCTCACATCGGGGGCGGTCACTGTGACCGAATCCGTGTCGCTATTGGTCAGCGCCAACGCCGCATCACCTTGCCAGAGATAGGTCAGGGTATCGCCATCCCGATCGCGCCCATTGGCGGCAATGGTTAACGACGTTCCGGGCGCCACCGTATAGCTTTGCTGCGCAAGCGTGACTGTAGGAGCACTATTGACGGGTGGTTGACCATCCTGTGCTAAGCCCTCGTGCATCGCATTTAGGATATCGCCATTGTCGAGCGTGTAGGTTGTTGTTTTAATAGAATTAAGTGGCCTGCATACTCTATGTTTTAAGGGTGAGGGTAAGGAGCGTGTTACGATAAAAACGCAGCGAGGGCCTTGTGACGTTGTGGTGACACGGTGACAGAAAGATTGGCGGATAAAGAGAAAATCTGTTTGCTTATACCGCTGCAATTCTGTACTATCTCGCGCCTGATTCTCGGTCTTTTACTTTTCGTTCCTTGCTTCCGCTGGACGACCGAGCCAATTGTGGAAGCTGATTAATCCGTAAGGAGCAACTCAATGCGTCATTACGAAATCGTATTCATGGTGCACCCTGATCAGAGCGAGCAAGTTGCTGGCATGATCGAGCGTTACACTGCGTCTATCAAAGATGCAGGCGGTCAGATTCACCGTCTAGAAGACTGGGGCCGTCGTCAACTGGCTTACCCAATCAACAAACTGCACAAAGCACACTATGTTCTGATGAACGTAGAAGCTGAGCAGGCTGTGATTGATGAGCTGGAAAGCATGTTCCGCTTCAACGACGCGGTGATCCGTAACATGATCATGCGTACCAAAGACGCTATCACTGAGCCATCTGTGATGATGAAGGCTAAAGAAGAGCGTACCGCTAAGCGTGAAGATCGCCCTGAGCGCGAAGAGCGTGCAGAAGCGAAACCAGAAGCAAAAGCTGAAGCGCAAGCTGAAGGCGAAAACGCAGCTGAGTAATTGCTGTGATGACCAATCGGTTGGAGCTTGCTGGTGTTATCAGTAAAGGTCCGGTCCGTCGCCAAAGCCCCGCTGGAATTCCGCACTGTCACTTTGTGCTAGAGCATCGTTCCACGCAGGTTGAAGCTGACCTACCTCGACAAGTGTTTTGTCGCTTATCAGTGGTAGCCAGCGGGCAAGTGTCAACACAACAAACGCAACATTTAGCTTTAGGCAGCCATATCAAGGTAAGCGGGTTTCTCGCCTACCAAACCAGCCGACAAGGCGAGGGAAAATTGGTATTGCACGCCGACAACATCATAGACATTTAGATCAGGAGATAAGCCCATGGCACGTTTCTTCCGTCGTCGTAAATTCTGCCGTTTCACTGCAGAAGGCGTTACAGAGATCGACTACAAAGATGTAGCGACTCTAAAAAACTACATTACCGAATCAGGTAAAATCGTACCTAGCCGTATCACTGGTACTCGTGCTAAGTATCAGCGTCAACTGGCTCGTGCTATCAAGCGCGCTCGTTACCTGGCCCTGCTGCCGTACACTGACAAGCATCAGTAATCGGAACTGTCCAAGTTAGAGAGGATTGAAGAATGCAAGTTATTCTACTTGATAAAATCGGTAACCTGGGTGGCCTAGGTGATCAGGTAACTGTTAAATCTGGTTATGCGCGTAACTTCCTTATCCCTCAGGGTAAAGCAGTTATGGCAACCAAAGCCAACATCGAACATTTTGAAGCACGTCGTGCTGAGCTAGAAGCAAAAGTTGCTGAGCAACTGGCCGCTGCTCAAGCGCGTGCAGAGAAAGTTGAAGCACTAGAAGCGGTTGAAGTCGCTTCTAAAGCGGGTGATGAAGGTAAACTGTTTGGTTCTATCGGTACCCGTGACATCGCTGATGCTGTGACTGCAGCCGGCGTTGAAATTGCGAAAAACGAAGTTCGTCTACCAGAGGGCGCACTGCGTCACACTGGCGAGTACGAAATCAGCGTACAGCTGCACTATGACGTGTTCGCAACGGTAAAAGTAAACGTTGTTGCTGCGTAATTGCGCATCAATACGTTGATAAAAGACCAGCCTTCGGGCTGGTTTTTTTTCGTCTTTTATAGCCACTGATAACGAAGACCGAGTGTGAGCACGCTATCGTGATTTTTGAGTCCTGGTGGTACATCCGTCATATAATTGTGTTTGCTGGTTATTTTTATCGAAAGCTTCTCAGTAATGGTGGAAGCCAGAGTGACGGCGCCTTCCACGCTGGTATTACTGGCACCTGATATCACTATGCTTCTCCCCTCTAAGCGAACACTGTCGACCAGTTGCCATTCTCCTTTGGCCTGTGCACGAATCACCGGCTCGCGAACCGAGTAAGGCATGATGAGATCGTCATCGTCGATTTCATCAAGGTTGGGGCGCTGGTAGCGATACCCTGGCCCCACTTCTGTGCTCAGTGAGAGTGTGTCACTTTGCCACCATTGATGACCGAGTCCTGTCGCTAGCATAAAATCATCGAAATAAGGACCGTAGCGATCTGCGACATAGGTAGCGTTGAGTAAAACATAGCTGCGTGCGCTAATACCGCGGTTTGCTTGGGTTTCTAACTCGGTTTTACGTTTATCTTCTTCTCCATCTTTTTCCACTTGTAGCACGCTCGCGCTGGCTTGATAACGTGTTTGTTCGCCATCATATTGACCATTGACTTCCCCGTTGACTGTCTGTGAATCGGCATTGCCGCTCAACTGTTGTAGGCCTAAAGACAGCTCGCTTTGCCAAGGCGACGAATCGGCTTCCGCGGCGTGGCTATATGGCATAGACAGTGCGGACATCAGAAGAAAAAGAGACGGCGTTTTCATTATGAATCACCTATTGACAATATCGCGCCTTATCCTAGGTGCATGGGCGCCATAAGCGGTCAAATTTCCGTTAAAATCGCGGCGACTTCTTCAGCGTTGGGAAAAAAATGCTGCGTGGGGCAGCGTCTTGCGAGGACAGCGGGTATAATGACCTCCAGTAGCAATAGGTGAGTTTTTATGGCAGACAATCGTAAACCCGCAAAAGATCAGCAAGTCGCTAACCTTAAAGTGCCCCCGCATTCCATCGAAGCCGAGCAGTCTGTGCTGGGTGGCTTGATGTTGGATAACGAGCGCTGGGATGCGGTTGCGGAAAAAGTGGTTGGCCATGACTTTTACAGCCGCCCGCATCGATTGATTTATGAGTCTACCAAGTCGTTGCTCGATGAAGGCAAGCCGCTGGATTTAATCACCCTGTCTGAGCATTTAGAAAAAGGCGGACATTTGGATGATGTGGGTGGGTTTGCCTATCTCGCAGAGTTGGCGAAAAACACCCCAAGTGCAGCGAATATCGTCGCTTATGCGGATATTGTCCGTGAACGGGCTATGGTGCGTAATTTGATTGGGGTGGCGAATGAAATTGCGGACGCCGGTTATGATACCCAAGGTCGCACATCAGAAGATCTGCTCGATATGGCAGAGAGTAAGGTGTTTGCCATTGCTGAGTCGCGCACCAGCGAGACAGAAGGGCCGCAACATATCGACTCGGTGCTCAGTAAAACCCTTGAACGTATCGAAGAGCTTTTTAAAACCCCACAAGATGGCGTCACGGGCGTATCGACAGGCTTTACTGATCTGAACAAGAAGACGGCAGGTTTGCAGCCTTCTGATCTGGTGATCGTGGCGGCTCGTCCTTCAATGGGTAAAACCACCTTTGCGATGAACCTGTGTGAAAACGCGGCGATGGATCAAGAAAAGCCGGTACTCATTTTCTCGCTCGAGATGCCAGCGGAACAGCTGATGATGCGTATGTTGGCCTCGCTATCACGGGTTGACCAAACCAAGATCCGTACCGGCCAGCTTGATGATGAAGACTGGGCGCGTATTTCCTCATCGATGGGGATCTTAATGCAGAAAAAGAACATGTACATCGATGATAGCTCCGGCTTGACGCCCACCGATGTGCGCTCGCGAGCGCGCCGCGTTGCCCGTGAACACGGTGGGGTCAGCATGATCATGGTCGACTATCTGCAGCTGATGCGGGTGCCTGGTTTGCAAGAGAACCGAACCCTTGAGATTGCTGAGATTTCTCGCTCGCTCAAAGCGCTCGCCAAAGAGCTGAATGTGCCTGTGGTCGCGCTATCACAGCTTAACCGCTCGTTGGAGCAGCGCGCCGACAAACGCCCGGTAAACTCAGACTTGCGTGAATCAGGCGCGATTGAGCAGGATGCTGACTTGATCATGTTTATTTACCGTGACGAAGTCTATAACCCGGAAAGTGCGATGAAAGGAATTGCAGAAATCCTGATTGGTAAACAGCGTAACGGCCCGATTGGCTCGGTGCGGCTGACGTTCCAAGGCCAGTATTCGCGATTTGATAATTATGCAGGGCCGGCGTTTGATGACGAGTAATCCTTTTATCATGACCAATGCCGCCAAAGCCGTTATCGACCCGGAGGCGATGGTACACAACATCCAGGTGATGCGTCGCCAAGCGCCCAATAGCAAAGTGATGACAGTGGTGAAGTCCGATGGTTACGGCCACGGGTTAGTGTCGGTTGCCACCACACTTGCGCCTTATAGCGATGCCTTTGGGGTGGCACGGATTGAAGAAGCACTGACGTTACGCCAGGCCGGTATACGCTTGCCTATTGTCTTGCTGGAAGGTTTCTATGAAGCCGACGAGCTACCGCTATTGGTTGAACACCAGCTGACCGCCACGGTGCACTGCCATGAGCAAGTTACCATGCTGACCAACGCGGCACTGAGTGAGCCTTTACCTGTGTGGTTAAAGGTCGACTCTGGGATGCATCGCTTAGGCTTTGAGCCTGAGCAAGTGCCAGACGCACTCTCTGCCTTGAAAGCGTGTGACAATGTGGCGCCGCAAATTGGCTTTCTCAGTCACTTTGGCTGTGCCGACGAGCTGGATAATCCCATTACGCAAGCGCAAATAGATACCTTCACACAAGTGACGGAAGGGCTGCCTGGAGAACGCTCTCTGGCAGCGTCATCGGGGACCTTGTTTTGGCCGCAGAGTCACTTTGATTGGGTGCGTCCCGGTATTTGCCTATACGGCATTTCGTCGCGGATTGAACTGACGGGTGAACAGCTGGGCCTGAAACCAGCGATGCGCTTAACCTCAAGGGTGATGGCCGTTCGCAAGCTAAAAGCCGGTGAACCGGTAGGCTACGGCGCACGCTGGCGTAGCGAGCGCGACACGCTGATTGGTGTAATAGCCATCGGTTATGGCGATGGCTACCCTCGACTGGCTCCCGATGGCACCCCTGTTTGGTTGAATGGCCGTGAAGTGCCACTCGCCGGGCGGGTATCGATGGATATGATCACTGTTGATCTTGGCCCAGATGCGACCGATAGCGTGGGCGACGAAGCGGTACTGTGGGGGCCTGAGCTACCAGTTGAACGGATTGCACGTCTCGTCGACACCATCGGCTATGAGCTCGTATGCCAAGTAACTGGCCGTGTGCCGCGCCAATACCTGACTATCCCCTCTGATCAGCGGGCGACGGGTTAGGCGGCGTCACCCCTCTCTGAACGCATGCTGGCCAGCGAGACTAGACGTTGGCTTGTGGTGCGCCTTGCAGGGTCACTACCAAGGTACGCATGCCGCCCTCATCGCGATGCTCGCCCAGATAAATCCCTTGCCACGTGCCTAAATTCAGCCGGCCTTGGCTGATGGGCACCGTGACGCTTGCGCCTAACAATGACGCTTTGATATGCGCTGGCATGTCATCGTCCCCTTCGTAGGTGTGGCGATAATAAGGCGCTCGCTCAGGCACTGAGTGATTAAAGTGCGCCTCCATATCTTGGCGCACGGTCGGGTCGGCGTTTTCATTGAGGGTTAAGCTCGCCGAGGTGTGCTTGATAAACACTTGCACCATACCTACATCCATGTCGCCCAACATGGGGAGCGCGTGCACGATCTCGTCGGTGATTAGGTGAAAGCCGCGCGGCCGGGCACGTAGACGAATCTCAGTTTGATACCACATAAGCAATCCTTGTTGTGATCTTTATCGTATGCAGTTGGCTCAAAGGCGATCCAACTATTCTATGATTGATCGCAACCTACTCACAGCGATTGCATGTGAGAATCGAGCCATGATTATGTAATATTACACCAATGACCGCTGCGTACAGCGTGGTGGTGCTGACGTTATACAGGATCCTTGCCTGCTGTGATACCCACAGCAGCACTCACAACGCGATTTGGATGACATGATGCTAAAGACAACGAATCCCACTCAGACCGTGGCGTGGCAATCACTGACCGCCCATTTTGAAGAAGCGCAGGACTATACACTGGCTGATCTGTTTGCTGATAATCCAGAGCGATTTGCCCACTTCTCAACGCAATTCGAAGACAGCATTCTGTTGGATTATTCCAAAAACCTGATCAGTGAAGAGACGCTGACTAAGTTATTGGCACTCGCCGACGAAACCGGGGTGGCTGAAGCGATAGAGTCAATGTTTAGCGGTGAGAAAATCAACCGTACAGAAGATCGCGCGGTACTCCACACAGCACTACGGAATCGCAGCAACACGCCTATAATGGTTGACGGCGAAGATGTGATGCCTAAGGTCAACGCGGTATTGGCACAGATGCAGTCTTTCTCCGAGCGCGTGATCAGTGGCGAATGGAAAGGTTATACCGGTAAAGCGATCACCGATGTAGTGAATATTGGTATCGGGGGATCAGATTTGGGCCCTTATATGGTGACCGAGGCACTCGCCCCTTATAAGAACCATCTCAACCTGCACTTTGTCTCTAACGTCGATGGCACTCACATGGCCGAGACGTTAAAAGCCCTTAACCCGGAAACCACCTTGTTCTTGGTGGCGTCAAAAACCTTTACCACCCAAGAAACCATGACCAACGCGCACACGGCGCGTGACTGGTTAATGAACGCTGCAGGCGATGACAGCCAGGTGGCGAAGCACTTTGCTGCGCTTTCTACCAACGCAAAGGCGGTGTCTGAATTTGGTATCGATACCGCCAACATGTTCGAATTCTGGGACTGGGTTGGCGGCCGCTATTCACTGTGGTCAGCGATTGGTCTTTCTATCTGCTTGGGCGTAGGTTACGACAACTTTGTCACCTTACTCGATGGCGCGCACCAAATGGATAACCACTTCAAAACCGCACCCATGGCACAAAACATGCCGGTGTTATTGGCGTTGATTGGTATTTGGTACAACAACTTCCACGGGGCGGAATCAGAAGCGATTTTACCGTATGACCAATACATGCACCGTTTTGCCGCGTATTTCCAACAAGGCAATATGGAATCAAACGGTAAGTATGTCGACCGCAACGGTAATCCTGTTGACTACCAAACCGGCCCAATCATCTGGGGTGAACCAGGCACCAATGGTCAGCATGCTTTCTATCAGCTGATTCACCAAGGCACCAAGCTGATCCCATGTGACTTCATTGCCCCTGTGCACAGCCACAATGCGATTGGCGATCATCACGCAAAATTGATGGCGAACTTCTTCGCCCAGACGGAAGCGCTCGCGTTTGGTAAGAGCCGTGAGCAAGTCGAAGCCGAGTTAATGCAAGCGGGCAAATCGGCCGAAGACGTGGCTGCGATTGCGCCATTTAAAGTGTTTGAAGGTAACCGCCCAACCAACTCGATCTTGGTAGAGAAAATGACCCCTTATACACTCGGCGCTTTGATTGCCATGTATGAGCACAAGATTTTCACCCAAGGGGTAATTTGGAATATCTTCAGCTTTGATCAGTGGGGTGTTGAGCTGGGTAAACAGCTGGCGAGTAACATCCTGCCAGAGCTCGGAGATGCACAACAGGTTGAGAGCCACGATAGCTCGACCAATGGATTGATCAACGCGTTTAAGCAGTGGCGCCAAGCCTAAGCTGAGCTAACCGCGATTGAGAAAGTCAAACGCCGCGATGGTTATCGCGGCGTTTTTATATTTTGTGGCCGTCAGCGACGTACGCCCGCTTAGTGATCGAAACAGATCTCAATAAAGGCAGTGCCGTGTGGGGATTTAAATGGCATGATGATCACTGGACCATCACTTTTGTGATTGATGGTATGGCCTTTGCCGGATACGACCACAGGGGTCGCCATCTCAAATTCGAAGCCCTTTTCTGACAAAATACGCTTCGCGCCACCTGTCACCATATTGGTGATCTCACCGACCATATCCGTCACTTCTTCATCAATCGACTCGGACCGCTCTCCGAGCATACGCTGCATGATTTCAAGCGCCATATCTTCATCAAAGGTAACGGAAAAGGAGCCCTTAGTCTGTGGGCCGACCATACCAATTAACCCAGAAACGTCCCCTTTGGCGATCTCTGACTTTTTCAAGTGAGGCTTCTCTGGCTGGATTTCCAGCTGTGCCATCGTCTGTAGCACATTGATCAGTGAAGTAAGAAATGGGTTGACGAATTGTGCTTCCATAAAGAATGTCCGTCCTAATCAATTCAGTATTAGTGGGCTAGGCATTGTGCGCAGGTACCATGGGTTTCAATCACGTGATGTTGAACCTTAAACCCCATTGTTTGCGCCTTTTCACGCAACGCCTCAGAAAGCTCCTCAGTGTGACACTCTTCCACGGTGCCGCATTGATCACAGATGAGCAGTTGGGAGCAGTGCCCCTGGTGGCCAAGATGACAACAAGCGATATAGCTATTGGTTGACTCCACCTTATGCRCAAACCCCTGCGCTAACAGAAAGTCTAGCGCACGATAAACCGTTGGTGGTTTGGCTTGTGGCTCTGTTTCACGCAGCTCGTCTAGCAGCTCATAGGCGCTGATCGCACGTGAATAGTTGGCGATAATCTCGTAAACGCGCGTCCGCTGCGGCGTTAATCGCACGCCGCGTTGCTCGCAAAGCTGCTGTGCGCGGTGCAGTAACCCAGTGGTGTTGGTCATAGCGCCTCAAAGTGCTAACAGTCAGTCAGTTATCTTATCATAGCTGTATAACATCGCACCCCACCTATCGTCATCCTATGCGCTTTGCCACAAGTGTAAATAGGTAGTCCAATATCACTTGATCGCGATCAGTCACCCTACAGTAATGATACAAGTAAAAATAAAAACCAATCAGTCGATTTTTGAATCGGCTAACTGTTTTGCGCTGTTATGTCAGTATGATGACAGCGTGCCACAGGCATTAAAAACATACCTTTACATCCATAATAGGAGTATGTACCGATGAAAAAACTGTTAGCCCTCGCCGCCCTGGCGTTCGCGTCTGTTTCAACGCAAGCGGCTGCCAATGAGTGTGAGTTAACTGTCACCACCGGCGATAAAATGGCCTACGACCAGTCATCGTTGTCCGTACCAGCAAGCTGCAGCGAAGTCACGCTAACACTTGAGCATCAAGGCTCAATGCCTGTGACCTCTATGGGCCACAACTGGGTGCTGTCGGAAACGTCTAACTTGCAAGATATCGCCATGAAAGGCGCCGGTGCAGGGGCAGATAACGACTATCTACCACAAGGCGACGACCGCATCTTGGCACACACTAAGCTGATAGGCGGCGGTGAAAGCACCAGCATCACCTTCTCAACTGAAGGCTTGCAAGGTAAAGACTTAACCTATTTCTGCTCTTTCCCAGGTCACTGGACGGTAATGAAAGGCAAATTCACCATCGAATAAGTCTTGTTGCGAGAGAGCAGAGTAACTGGCTCTCTCGCCCATTTCATTTGCTCGTCATCTTGCTCGGTTAGGCTTTGCTGTAAACCGACATCCGCCAACGGATTGACGGAGCAAGAGGGTGAAAAACTCCGCTACTATAGCTACAATTTGGCCGTCAATGCGATCCCAAATCACTGGTATCGCACTTGGATGCGTCGGCAACTTTTACCCATTTATCAGCAGCATCAATCCGATATCGACCAGCGCGTCAGCTACTACAACCGTATGGCTGCACCATTTTGCTTGTCCGAGCAATACTGTGATCACCAGACGGGCCGAGTGAGACAAGACCACGGCTCGGTGTATTTTTTCGATATATTGCGGGTAATGCGCTGGTTCCCAAATGGCTTGTTTCTACATTACTTAGGCGGCGATGTGACACAACCACCATTCACGCCAGCATTTGTAAAAAGCCGACCGATTCATGGCGACAATCAAAACGCCGTCCTGCTCAAGCTCAACGCGGTGCGTCACTTCCAATTTATTAATGATCCTGTGCCGTTTGGGCAAAAACGCGATAGCGCGGTATGGCGCGGGCGCTGTTTCAATGACAAGCGCCGCCAGCTTCTTCAGCGCTTTTACACGCATCCAACCATTGATGTCGGGGATACCCGCCCAGCGAGTGATACTGACCAAGCTTACCGAAAAGCCCCGCTGACACCGCAAGCGCAGCTACAGCATAAGTTTATTCTCAGTGTGGAAGGGAAAGACGTTGCCACCAATTTAAAATGGATCATGTCCTCCAACTCGCTTTGCTTGTCCCCTCCAATGGAATATGAAACTTGGTTTATGGAGGGCCGATTGATTCCCGGTGTTCACTATGCCGAGGTCAACGCCGATTTCTCCAACCTAGAGGCAGTCATCGACTATTACCTCACTCATCCGCATGAAGCACAAGCGATCATCAACAATGCTCACCAATGGGTGAATCAATTCCGCGACCGACAAAAAGAGGCGGTGATCAGCTACTTAGTGGCAGAGAAATACTTTCGGCTTTCGCAGCAAGTCAGAGAAAGAACTGACCATGCTTTTGGACTGAGCGTGTATGCAAAATGAGAAAGTGATGGAGGCATAGGTTACTGACATATAGTACAGTTGAGTGCGGCTCAGCACGGTAGTGTTCAGAATTCTGTGTCACTTCGTTAGACTGTACAAAAAGGGATGACACATGACCAAACCAACATTCGATATGGATGCCGCCTTGCAAGCTTTGCGTGAAGGTAAAGACCTCACCGGCAAAGACGGCATCTTAACCCCTCTCATCAAGCAGCTCACTGAAGCAGCCATGCAAGCTGAGCTTGATGAACACCTCGCTGATGAAAAGCAGCCTAACCGTAAGAACGGCTCTACATCCAAGTCCGTTAAGAGCCCTGCTGGCAGCTTTGAACTCAGTACACCACGCGACCGAGCAGGCTCGTTCGAGCCGCAATTAGTGAAAAAGCATCAAACGCATTTAACCGATGAGCTGGAGCGTAAAATCCTTGCGCTGTTTTCGCTGGGTACCAGTTACCAAGATATCCGCATGCACATCGAAGAGTTGTACGGTATTAATGTATCCAACGGTAACCTCAATGCCGTGACTGATAAGCTACTGCCTGAGCTTCAGGCTTGGCGTGAGCGGCAATTAGAAGCGGTCTATCCGATTGTCTGGCTCGATGCCATTCACTATAAAATCAAAGAGAAGGGGCGCTTTATTACTAAAGCGGTGTACACCATTCTCGGCCTCAACGTTGAGGGGAAAAAAGAGCTGCTGGGCCTTTACCTGTCAGAGTCTGAAGGTGCCCATCACTGGCTCAGCGTGCTGACCGACCTGCACAATCGTGGTGTACAAGATATCCTTATTGCGTGCGTTGATGGCCTTAAGGGCTTCCCTGAAGCGATTGAAAGTATCTATCCGAAGACGGAAGTACAGCACTGCATTATTCATCAAATTCGCCACTCAATGAAATACGTGGCCAGCAAGCACCAAAAAGCCTTCATGGCCGACTTGAAGTGCGTGTACAAGGCAGTCACATTATCCGCCGCAGAGAGCGCGCTGGATGACTTAGAAGCCAAGTGGGGTGACAAATACCCCATCGTTATTAAGTCCTGGCGCAATAAATGGTCCACGCTCTCTACTTACTTCAAATATCCGGAATACGTGCGTACCGCCATTTATACGACGAACGCCGTTGAGGCCGTGCACCGCCAGTTCCGCAAACTGACCAAAACCAAGGGCGGTTTTGCGAACGAGAACAGCTTGCTCAAGCTACTCTACGCGGGTATGTTAAAGGCGTCTGAGCGTTGGTCGCATCCGGTGCAGAACTGGAGCCTGACGCTATCGCAGCTGGCCATTCACTTCGAAGGCCGACTGGATGATTACATAGACCTATGAAACATTGGCTGACACAGAATATTGAACACCCTCTCTTTGAAAAACAAAAACCCCCGCCGAGGCGAGGGTTTGCTATCAAGCAGCACCATGTAGGCTTGTTATCGCCATCTTATGGGCTGGCTACACTCCATCAAGTGTAGTCTTAGAGCATCGCTACGGCAGAGCCGTACGTGCGGGAACAATTAAATGATATGCCTGAGTGGTACTGTAGTCAACCGAGTTTGGTTAACTTTTGTTAACTCGCGCCAACTCTACGCAATTCGCAAAGCATCAGAGATGCTCTATCAAACGGTGTAAGTTCATGCCGTGAAGCATGCAGGCATAAACTTGCCTCATATTGTCTCGGTTTAGCTTTTGCTTAAAGTACACGCGCTTACCATTGTCCATTCCTGCTCTTATATAGTCTAAACGGTCAAAGCTGACGGTGTAGACCATGTCGCCTTTTAGCCATGTCTCTTTACCCATGAAAAACTTGTCTCGAGGGAGGTAGCGATCGTGTATCCGCATGTGGCAACCCATTATCGGTTCCGGCTCTACAGTGCTCAAGCAAACAACCTGCGCAAGCTTGGGACCTCTCCTTGCTGAATTGGTGATAATGACAGGTCGGCGTTTTACCATTTCAGGTGGCACCATTCCTTTGAAATCGCACATCAAAATCTGACCGATGCTTGGGGCGTATTTTACGGGCAAAGTAACGTCCTCTTTCTGTTAGTCCTTTTTATACAGGTGCTTATTATTTTACGTAAGCTGCTTGTTATGCAACTTATGCGGAAACAATTCCGTGTACACCGTCCACAGCACGTTCAAGTTCCGGTGGTCTGTCACTTGCGCCACTTCCTCAATCGAGTAGCCTTTCTCAAACAATCGGCTGGCCCCCCTCGCGGCGTAAATCGTGATAGCGTAAATCGGTAATGCTTAGCGCATTTCGCACACGCTGAAACCCGGCAGTGACTGAACGCGGGTTGTACGGAAATATCCGATCGCTTTCTCTTGGCTGGCGCATCACAATATCAAAGCTTTCACCCAGCAAGGGGACCAACATGTGGTTGCCACTTTTCTTGCGCGGGTCTTTGCGGTTACGCACTAGCACTTGCTTGTTTTTTTCGTCTAAGTCTTCCCAGGTGATCGCGCACACTTCGCCAATGCGCATACATTTGAGCACGTAAAAATCGAGAATAGCAATAAACGGAATACGCACGTTGCCATTCGGGCGCTCGCCCTGCTCGATATCTTCCTGTCTAAATGAATTGGATAGCTGCTCAAAGATACCTTTTCGATTTCCCACGTTTCCAAGCGGTAGCGTGGAAACGATTAATGTGTGATTTTGTTCCAAGAGATAACCGAAATGACGTATCAAGCATATAAAGCGAGTCATAAATCACATATCGTAGTCCCTATTTTTTGGTGAGCAGTTATTCAGTTAAACTGAATTTTCAGTATAAGGGCATCAATTGTATGGCGATTTGCCGATTTAACGTGGATAAATTCACACACAATATCGAAAGTAATTTAGAGCTAATGGGGCTTCCTGTACCCAAAACAGTGTTTGGTAGTATGGCAACAATGTCAGGTGCGCTAGCGAGTATTGAAGCGGCTTTAATGACTAAAGCTGCTGATGTCTCGATTAGCGTAGTCGCTAGTCGAGCCGCAGGAACCACAGTCGCAGGTGTCACAGCTTCTTTTTATGCTGGGGCGATTATTGGTTCAGCACTGAGAGCGTCAACAAGTGCGACGTCATGTAGTGGTGAAGAGCTTAAAAAAGCTTTTCAAGAGCTTGGTTTACCTTTATGGGCTGCGGATGATGCTTTACGCCAACCAAACAGCCACAACTTGCTAAGGAATCAATAATCATGCGCCGATTAAAGGATCGATCGTTATTAATCCTCGTTGCATTGGCGGCAGCGTTAGGTGCTTATGCCTTTTGGAATACGTTAGGAGAGTTCGCGTTAATAATCTTCCCACTGATCGCGTTATATGCCTATATAGTCGAGCGGCCGAAGTTCAAACAATGATCTTTCGCGTGAATGAGTGCACAGTAAACATCACTGCGCTCGCCCTGGGGATCACGCCCCTTTTTCATGCAACTTATGCGGGAACGATTCCGTGTACATCGCCCACAGCACGTTTAAGTTACGGTGGTCTGCTACCTGCGACATCTCCTCAATCTTTTCAAATAGCCGGCAGATACTGTATTGCTACAGCCCAAACACTTCGTTTATTCAAGAACATATCAATGTTACCACTAATCTTTGCTGACACCTTTTAGCTGATAACGTTGGTTTCTCACTGACTGGGAGGCTTGTTTGCTCACGTTACTGCATGTGGATTCTGCTTAAATGTCTTGGACACTCTGTGTATAATCCGCGTCCGCCTGTTGCGTGTATCTACAGGTGGTGCCTTTCAGTATTTAAGGCATTCGCGGGTGTTCGTCTATATTTGTTCCTCTGCTCTGAGGCGTACTATGGGCGTACCGCCTGTCGAAAACGACTGTCGTTTAACGTAATTTGCAGAGATTCGAGACCATGACTACCCCCAGCAAAACCGCCGCCAGCCCTGATATGACGCCAAAAACGGTGATGCAGCGTTTCTCTGTTGCGCCCATGCTTGATTGGACCGATCGTCACTGCCGTTATTTTCATCGCTTACTATCAGATCACACGTTGCTGTTTACCGAGATGGTCACCACGGGTGCGATCATTCATGGTAAAGCGGATTACCTTGCTTACCACGAGCAGGAGCATCCGGTGGCGTTGCAGCTGGGGGGATCGGATCCGGCGGATTTGGCAACATGCGCTAAGCTGGCGGCCGAGCGTGGTTATGATGAAATTAACCTCAACGTTGGTTGCCCATCGGATCGGGTGCAAAACGGGCGATTTGGGGCATGCTTAATGGCTGAACCTGAGCTGGTGGCGCAGTGCGTGGCCGCGATGCGTGAAGTCACCGATGTGCCTATTACGGTGAAAACTCGCATTGGTATTGATGAACAAGACAGCTATGAATTTTTGACTGACTTTGTGGGTATCGTCAGTGAAAAGAGTGGCTGCGATATGTTTACCGTGCATGCACGTAAGGCGTGGTTGAAAGGTCTGAGCCCTAAAGAAAATCGGGAGATCCCGCCGCTGGATTACCCGCGTGTGTACCAGCTGAAAAAAGATTTTCCGCACCTGACGCTTGCCATCAATGGCGGCGTGAAAAGCCTTGAGGAGGCGGAGCAGCACCTTGCGTATCTTGATGGTGTGATGGTTGGCCGCCAAGCCTATCAAAGCCCGTTTATGTTGGCCGACGTCGATCAGCGTTTATTTGGTAAGACAACCCCTCGCATTACACGTCGCCAAGCCGTCGAGGCGATGTTCCCATACATCGAGCAGCAGCTTACTCACGGGGCGCAACTCAATCATATCAGCCGCCATATGTTAGGTCTGTTCCAAAATATGCCAGGCGCGCGGCAGTGGCGCCGTTATATCAGCGAGAATGCGCACAAGCCGGGCGCTGGGATTGAGGTACTGACCACTGCAATGGGTCATATCCCCGAGCAATGGCTTGACGCCTGATCCGGTGAAAATCACCACTCGTTGGTTTCAATCTAACCGCACCTTCATTTCATCTTGAAGGCATTTCTGTAATCTATTGAATTAATGATCAATTATCGAGTGACAAATTGGCCTAAAACCTGCAAAGTCTGTCTCGCTATCAAGACAAGGAGATCGCAATGATCGAAATACTCTTTCTGATTGGCTTTGCTGTTGTATTGTTCATGACAGGCGTGAGCATCATGGGCATGGTGCTGGCCATGCTGGCAGGCTTTGCTGTGATGATGTTGGCCGGGATGATAGGGACCCTGCTTAAGCTACTACCATGGCTTTTGGTGATCGCTTTGGTCGTTTGGCTGGTTAAACGCCAGCGTCGCGGCCGCAAAGGTGAGCCTGAAGTGATTATCAATGAAAAGCGCTGGGCACGATTCCGTCGCCGCTAAGCGCACAAAATTTGCGCGTTGACACAGCAAACGCATGCTGTTGCGGTTTTTTCTCTTCACCTCGGCACAAAGCTTGCTATTATTCTAAGCAATCGGCGACAAGGCATGGCTTTGCCGCCTCCGCGTGACGACCTTTTTTAATCGACAATGTGGAGAGTTTCATGAAAACCACTTCAATGACGCTTGCCGCCGCAGCGTTTACCGCGCTACTGGCCATGCCGTCTCAAGCAGCCACCCTTGCCGGGGGAAAAGTCGGCGCCGATGCCTGGTTTATGGATGCTGATGTCGACAATGTAGAAGCCGATGATGCGAGCACGGCTGGCTCTTACTATGCGGCAATTGAGCACCCACTTCCGCTGATCCCCAATGCAAAAATTCGTCAAACCTCGGTGAGTGTTGATGGAACAGATACGGGAAAAGTCGATTTTGACCAAATCGATTTTGTTGCCTATTACGAGTTTCTCGATAACGATCTCGTATCGGTGGATGCCGGCGTTAATTTACAGCGTTTCCAATCTGGTAAATTCAACGGGGAGAGCTTCGACGAATGGCAGCCAAACCTGTATGCCGATGCACGTGTAGGTCTAGTCGGCACGCCTTTATTTGTATTTGCCACCGTGAGCAAAGGCGAGTTTGATGGTACCAGCACCTTGGATGCCGAAGCGGGCTTGCAATATCAGTTAGGTTTAGTGGCCGCTGATTTGAACGTACGAGGCGGGTATCGGATGATTGATCACGATTTCGATTATTTTGACAATAACAAAGGTGAGCTTGATCTGACTGGCTTCTTTGTTGGTGCAGAGCTCGACTTTTAGTCGGTTGAACGTCAAGGCAACGAGTAAAAACCGCGCATAGGCGCGGTTTTTTTATACCTGAAGATTCCGCCTATTCGCTTCTGTCGCCCATGTCTCACTGCGACTTTCGCCTAATACCCAGCGATAAAAAACTCTGCCACGCTTTTTGAGTAATAACGGCAAGGAGAGAGCAGTACGTGCTCCGCCATCAACTCAAACATGGAATAAGGAAAGAGTATGATTTACGCAAAACCAGGAACAGATGGGTCAGTGGTGAGTTTTAAGTCGCGTTATCAAAACTTTATTGGAGGTGATTGGGTGCCGCCGGTGAAAGGCCAGTATTTTGCCAATACGTCACCGTGCACTGGCGAAACCCTTGCTGAAGTGCCGCGCTCAAGTAGCGATGATGTCGATCTGGCACTGGATGCGGCTCATGGCGCCAAAGACGCATGGGGCAAAACCTCTGTCACTGATCGCGCCAATATTCTGTTAAAAATTGCTGATCGGATTGAAGCGAACCTCGAAATGCTCGCGGTGGCGGAAACCTGGGAAAACGGTAAAGCGGTGCGTGAAACTCTGGCGGCCGATATTCCGCTTTGCGCCGACCACTTCCGCTACTTTGCCGGCTGTATTCGTGCTCAAGAGGGCACCGCGGCGGAGCTGGATGCGGGCACAGTGGCGTATCATATTTACGAGCCATTGGGAGTGGTAGGACAAATCATTCCGTGGAATTTTCCTTTGCTGATGGCGTCATGGAAACTGGCACCGGCCTTGGCGGCAGGCAACTGCGTGGTACTCAAGCCGGCGGAGCAAACGCCGACGACCATTTTGCTATTGATGGAGTTGATTGGCGATCTGCTGCCAGCTGGTGTGGTGAACGTGGTCAATGGTTATGGCGCCGAAGCCGGACAAGCACTTGCCACATCGCCCCGGATTGCCAAACTGGCGTTCACAGGCTCTACGCCAGTGGGTCATCACATTCTACGTTGCGCGGCGGAAAACCTCATTCCTTCAACCGTGGAGCTGGGTGGAAAATCGCCCAACATCTATTTTGAAGACGTGATGCAGCAAGAAGAAGCCTATATCAATAAAGCGGTAGAAGGCCTGTTGCTTGGCTTTTTCAACCAAGGCGAAGTATGCACCTGTCCGTCGCGCGCGCTGATCCAGGAAAGCATCTACGACGACTTTATCGCACGCGTGATTGAGCGCGCAGGCACGATAAAACAAGGTAATCCGCTTGATACCGAGACCCAAGTGGGCGCGCAAGCATCGGACGAACAGTTCGATAAGATCATGAGCTATTTGAAGGTCGGGCAAGAAGAAGGCGCGAAGGTCTTAATTGGCGGTAGCCATCAGGATTTGGGCGGCGGCTATTACGTGCAGCCGACCTTACTGCAAGGGCACAATGACATGCGTGTGTTCCAAGAAGAGATCTTTGGGCCCGTAATTGGAGTGACCACCTTCAAAGATGAGGCGGAAGCGTTGGCGATTGCCAACCACACCGAGTACGGGTTGGGCGCAGGGCTTTGGACACGTGATATGAACCGCGCTTATCGTGTAGGACGTGCGATTGAAGCAGGGCGGGTCTGGACCAACTGCTATCACCTTTATCCGGCCCATGCTGCCTTTGGTGGCTACAAAAAATCCGGTATTGGACGAGAGACACATAAAATGATGCTGGGTCACTATCAACAAACGAAGAACTTACTCGTTAGCTACGACATTGATCCATTGGGCTTCTTTTAATAGAGAACCCCTCAAAGCAGGGGCGGTGATAACATCGCCTCTGCGCATCAAGCTTCCCGCATGGCAGCTTTGCTTATCTGAGACTAAACTCAATAAGTGATCCAATTGAGTGGGCAAAGCATCATGACAGCCGAACAGCTCCGTGCTTTATACCGTCAACAGCTTTTGATTGAAGCGGTCGTTGAGCCTTCGTTAGATAGCGAAGGGTGGGTGGTTGAGTGTCGACACACCAGTGGCGGTTTAATGGCGCTTACCAATGCTGAAGGGATGGAACAATGCTTTACCGATATTGACCAAGCGACCTTGAACGCGCTTGAGATTGGTTTTCAGCAAGTACGTATTGCTGACTAACATTATTTTCCCGCTCAATGACACGCGACTACGCACCTACCATACAAAAAGTTATAAAACATTCGTATCTATTCTTTATTGTTATTAATTGGTGAGGGTACGCTAGCATTCACGCAATGTTAGCAAGGAATGTCGTCACCATGTTACTCAAGGATCTCTCCGGGTTAACCAGCCCGCTTAATGATCAGCAAATAGGCCAGTTGCAACAAGCGGTGGCGGAGTTGTCACCGCAGCAACTGGCCTGGATTAGTGGTTATTTTTGGGGGTTAAGCCAAACACCTGCTGGTGAAGCGGCGGCACCCAATGCTATGCCACAAGCCAGTTCTGCCCCCAACCAGACTCTGACCATTTTGTATGCGTCACAAACCGGCAACGCTAAAGGCGTCGCGGAGGCGCTGCATCAGGAAGCGGAAGCGGCTGGGATCCCAGCCAAGTTGGTTGCGACCGATAACTATAAAGGCAAGCAGCTGGGCAAAGAAACCCACTTGGTGATAGTGGCTTCCACCAATGGTGAAGGCGAGCCGCCTGATAATGCCATTGAGCTGCATGAATTTTTACAATCTAAAAAAGCGCCTAAGCTTGACCATCTTCACTACGCCGTTTTGAGCTTAGGAGACTCGAGTTACGAGTACTTTTGCCAAACAGGTAAAGATTTTGACGCCTTTTTACAAAAACTCGGCGCTAAGCCCATGGTCGCCCGTCTTGATTGCGATGTGGATTATGAAGCCACAGCCAGTGCCTGGCGCGAGCAAACCTTAGCCGAGGTCAAGCAACAATTTCAGGCCAGCGGGGACGCGCAAGTGGTGCCACTCCATCAAGCCACCTCGCACGCTAAATATACTAAGCAGTCTCCTTACACAGCCGAACTACTCACCTGTCAGCGTATTACTGGACGTGGGTCAGATAAAGCGGTTTACCACATTGAATTTGATCTGGATGAGTCCGGCATTCAATACCAACCGGGCGATGCCTTGGGGGTGTGGTATCAAAACGATCCTGTATTAGCCGATGCCATTTTAGCCCAAGTAGGACTGAGTGGTGACGAGTCGGTAGCGGTGGATGGCAGTGCCGTTTCGTTGCGCGAGGCGCTGATCACTGACTATGAAATCACCGCTTCTAACCCGCAGCAGATCACTGCGCTGGCGGCGTTGTCGGAAAGCGACACACTCACCGCCTTGACGGAAGACAAAGCTGCACTGCGTGAGTTTGCTAATCGCACTCAGCTCATTGATGCATTGACGCTGGCCGATGTCACTCTCAATGTCGAGCAATTTCAATCGATATTGCGCCGGCTTACCCCGCGTTTGTACTCAATTGCTTCCAGCCAGGCAGAAGTAGAAGACGAAGTGCACCTCACCGTCGGGCTGGTGGAGTATCAGCATGAGAGCGGAGCGTCACGCCAAGGCGGCGCATCGAGCTTTCTTGCCCACCGCGCTGAAGCGGCCGAGACGGTTAAGGTGTTTGTTGAGCACAACGATAACTTCAAACTGCCAACCAGTGATGACACCCCCATCATTATGATTGGTCCAGGTACCGGTATCGCGCCGTTCCGCGCCTTCTTGCAAGAGCGAGAGCAACGCGAGGCGAAAGGCGATAACTGGTTGTTCTTTGGCGATCGCACCTTCACTGACGATTTTCTCTATCAGGTTGAATGGCAGCAATACCTTAAATCTGGCCTGCTGACGCGGATGGATGTGGCCTTTAGCCGCGATCAGGCAGAGAAAGTGTATGTCCAGCACCGGTTGCTCGCGCGTGCTGAGACAGTGTGGCAATGGCTATCGAACGGCGCTTACATCTATGTATGTGGTGATGCCAACCAAATGGCGAAAGATGTCCATGAAGCCTTAATTGAGATTGCCCAGACACAGGGTCAACAAAGCCGTGAGCAAGCGGAAACCTTTATTAATGAATTGCGCAAAGATAAGCGCTATCAAAGGGATGTGTACTAATGAGTGAACAGAAATTTGCGGGCGATACACTGGGCCCACTGGCCGATAATGAGCGTTTGAAAGAGCAAAGTGATTACTTGCGTGGCACCATTGATCAAGACTTACAGGATCCTATTACGGGGGGGTTTACCGATGATAACTTCCAGCTGATTCGTTTTCACGGCATGTATCAGCAAGACGATCGCGATATTCGCGCGGAGCGGCAAAAACAAAAACTGGAGCCTTTGCACAATGTGATGTTGCGAGCGCGGATGCCGGGCGGGATCATTACACCCCAGCAATGGTTAGCGATTGACAAGTTTGCCCGCGAAAGCTCGCTCTATGGCAGCATTCGCCTGACCACGCGACAAACTTTTCAGTTTCATGGTGTCCTAAAGCCTAACATCAAGCTCATGCATCAGACCTTGCATGAATATGGTATTGATTCGATTGCTACTGCTGGGGATGTGAACCGTAATGTGTTGTGTACCTCTAACCCAGTGGAGTCCGAGCTCCATCAGCAAGCCTATGATTGGGCAAAACGCATAAGCGAGCACTTGCTGCCTAAAACTCGCGCTTACGCAGAGATTTGGCTCGATGGTGAAAAAGTCGAAGGCAGCCAAGATAAAGAGCCGATTTTGGGTGAGCGTTACTTGCCGCGTAAGTTCAAAACCACGGTGGTGATCCCGCCACAAAACGACGTGGATGTGCACGCCAACGACCTTAACTTTGTCGCCATCGCCGAACAAGGACAGCTGATCGGCTTTAACGTCTTAGTCGGGGGTGGGCTGGCGATGACCCATGGTGACACTAACACCTACCCGCGCCGCGCAGATGATTTTGGTTTTATTCCGCTTGAACATACGTTGAAGATTGCTGAGGCCGTGGTCACCACCCAACGTGATTGGGGAAACCGTTCGAACCGTAAAAATGCGAAAACCAAGTACACCCTTGATCGTGTTGGCGCGGATGTATTCAAAGCGGAAGTGGAAAAGCGTGCTGGTGTAATATTTGCGCCAAGCCGGCCTTATAGCTTTACTGGTCGCGGTGATCGCTTGGGCTGGACCAAAGGGATTGACGGTAAATACCACCTCGCCCTATTTATCGAAAATGGCCGCTTGCGTGATACACCAGAAAAGCCGCTCAAAACCGGCATGGCAGAGATCGCTAAGGTCCACCAAGGCGATTTCCGTATGACCGCCAACCAGAATTTGATTATTGCCGGGATCCCGGAAGCGCAAAAAGACGAGATTGAAGCGTTAGCGCGTCGCTATCGGTTAATTGATGACGAACACAGTGTTCAGCGTACTAACTCGATGGCGTGTGTGGCCTTCCCAACCTGTCCACTTGCCATGGCAGAAGCGGAGCGCTTTCTTCCCGATTTTGTCACCGAAGTGGAAGCGATTCAGAAAAAACACCAAGTAGAAAACGATCCGATTGTTTTACGGGTGACCGGCTGTCCCAATGGTTGCGGCCGCGCGATGCTGGCAGAAGTGGGTTTGGTCGGCAAAGCGCCAGGGCGCTATAACCTGCATTTAGGCGGAAATTGGGAAGGTACCCGAATCCCCAAAATGCACAAAGAGAACATCACCGATCGTCAGATCCTTGACGAGTTGGATCAGTTGATTGGTCGCTGGGCAACGGAGCGTGAAGTGGGTGAGCACTTTGGTGATTTCTTGATCCGCCGCGAGGTGATTGCCCCCGTGCATGTCTCTAAGAGGGATTTTTATGCCTGAAACCATTCAACCCAACGCGACGTTAGCCTTAGCTGACATTGCCGCGATGAATAAAAGCCAGCAAGCCTTGGCATTGGCAGAGGTCAATGCCAGCTTGGAAACACTCTCGGCAACTGAGCGTATCGCCTGGGCGTTAGAGCACCTTGAGGGGCAATTTGTCCTGTCGTCCAGCTTTGGTGTACAGGCAGCGCTTATGCTTCATTTAGTGAGTCAGGTGAAATCCGACATTCCGGTGATTTTAACCGACACCGGCTATTTGTTTGCGGAAACCTATCGGTTTATCGATACCCTCACCACACGGTTGAATTTAGACTTACGGGTATATCGCGCCGCACTCAGCCCTGCTTGGCAAGAAGCGCGTTATGGGCAGCTGTGGGAGCAAGGCGTGGAGGGGATCAGCCAATATAATCAAATCAACAAAGTTGAGCCGATGAAGCGTGCGCTGCGAGAGCTAAAAGCCGGGACCTGGTTTTCTGGGCTCCGCCGAGGTCAATCTGACTCGCGTGCCAATTTGCCGATACTCAGTGTCCAGCATGGGGTGTTTAAGTTCTTGCCTGTGATTGATTGGTCGAACCAACAGGTCGATGATTATCTGCGCGAGCACGACTTGCCTTATCATCCATTGCGCGAAAAAGGCTATGTGTCGGTGGGGGATGTCCATACCACCCAGCGGTTAGAGCCGGGTATGCGTGAAGAGCAAACGCGGTTTTTTGGTCTCAAACGCGAGTGCGGCTTGCATGAGGACGACTTAAATGATGGTTCGGGGATATAGCCTCGTCGAGAATAGCTTCGTCGGGAATAGCCCCGCCGAGAAAGAATGTAACCAACCCGCGGTCTTTAAACAGTGTCACCCTTGTGGTGGCATTTTTTTGTTCAATTTCACTGAGTTTGTCTACCCTTTAACTGAGTAACTCATCAGCCGTGACGTGTTTTGTGCTATACATAGCGGGTAAAGCTAGGAGGCAGTGAATAAGAGCCTAATACTTTTATTCGCAACGTGTCACGGAAGCACCATTTATGTGACCAATAGTGAAGCTTATGAACAAAAAATTATCTTTAGTCGCGCTTGCCGTCGCCGGTGTCGTTGCCATTGGCGCCCCGGCGGTTATTGACTATACATCAGCAGCTCCCTCCACGTCTGATACTAACCAGCGTTATATGGGGCACGGCAACGGCTGGCTGGAAGTGAACACGGCCACTTTTGCTAACAATATTCAACGTGTTCAACAGCAAGTCAGTGAAGGGACGAAAATCTGTGCCGTCATGAAAGCGGATGCCTATGGCAATGGCATTGCAGGCTTATTGCCCACCGTGATTGCAAGTGGTATCGACTGTGTTGGTATTGCCAGTAATGAAGAAGCTCGGACGTTGCGCGAAGGCGGCTTTACTGGCGAGATCATGCGTGTACGGACCGCGACAATGCAGGAAATGGAAAGTGCATTAGCATTGAACATGCAAGAGCTCATTGGCTCGGCAGAGCAAGCCGAGCAAATGCGTGAGTTAGCCGACAAGCATGATATTACCATTCCGGTCCATATGGCCTTTAATGCCGGTGGTATGGGGCGTAATGGTATTGAGATGAACGAGGAATCTGGCAAACAAGTTGCGATGGATATCGCTACCGACCCACGCTTTAACGTCGTCGGTATCATGACTCACTTTCCTAACTATGAAGCGGAGTATGTTCGTAGCAAGTTAGGACAGTTTACTGCGAACAGCGAATGGCTAATAGAGGAAGCTGGGCTTCAACGTGAAGACGTATTGCTGCACGCGGCGAACTCTTTTGTGACCCTGAATGTTCCTGAAGGCCATCTTGATATGGTTCGTCCGGGTGGCGCCTTGTATGGCGATCAGCCCACTAACCGTGAACTGCCACCGATCATGAGCTTTAAAACTAAAGTAGCCTCTGTGCATCACTTGCCTGAAGGCAGCACCGTGGGGTATGRCAGTACCTATACGTTAAAGCGTGATTCGGTGTTGGCGAACCTGCCGGTGGGGTATTCGGATGGTGTGCCACGTAAAATGGGCAACAACGCTGATGTCTTGATTCAAGGTCACCGAGCCCCCGTGGTCGGTGTGTCATCCATGAACACCATTATGGTCGATATTACCGAGATTGCGGATCAAGTGATGCCAAACGATGAAGTGGTGCTCTTTGGTCAGCAAGGGGAGGAGACCATTGGCGCTGAAGAGTATGAATCGAGTGCGGATGTGATCTTCCCTGAGATATACAGCTGGTGGGGCGCGGTCAACCCACGTGAATACGTGCAGTAATCAGTACAAAAAAAGCGATGCCGATTGGCATCGCTTTGCTTGTTATTCAAGCGCTGATCCGTTTTACAGGATATCAAGCAACTCTACTTCAAATACTAATGCAGCAAATGGTGGGATTGCTGCGCCAGCGCCACGCTCGCCGTAGGCCAGATCTTGTGGTACATACAGCTTCCACTTAGAGCCAACCGGCATCATTTGCAGGGCTTCAACCCAACCTTTAATCACACCTGTTACAGGGAACTCAACCGGCTCGCCACGCGTGACTGAGCTATCAAATACGCTGCCATCAACCAATTGACCGTGATAGTGAACACGCACCTGCTTATCGCTGGTTGGGATCTCGCCGTCACCTTGTACCAGCACCTCGTACTGCAAACCTGACTCTGTCACAGTCACTTCTTCACGCTTGGCATTATCTGCCAAGAAGGCATCGCCTTCTGCCGCTTGTGCTTTTGCAGCCTCTTGACGAACTTCTTCCGCTTTTGTGTGAAGCTCACGCAATGCGTTATTGATGTCGTCAATTTCAATCTCTGGCATTTGGCCAGCTAGCGCGGTGCTGATGCCTTTTGCAATCGCATCAACGTGCAAGCCTTCTAGGCCGCTACCGGCAAGCTGTTGACCCATTTGTAGGCCGATGCCATAGCTCGCCTTCTGCTCGACAGTTTCCAGTTGTACGTCAGACATAACGTCTCTCTTTTTTGCGTCAATAAAGTGTGAAAGGATAACAGGTGATGGTTTCGTGGGTAAACTTTTGTGCCAATAAGGCGTCCAAGATGAGGACAAAACAACAAAACATGCGCGGAGTGGCAATGAAGTTAACAGCAATGCGTTCACACTGGAACAAACTGCGTGCTGGATGGCGAGAGAAACTTAACGCGAAGTGGACAAACCGGCCCCACTTGAACCATGGTCTACCTGGTTTGGAGCCGTTAAAACAGGTTTGGCACCGTCTTCCTGTGTTACATCGACGCCTATTGATAGTGCTGATCCCGATTGTATTGGTGTTGGCTATGCTTCCCAGCCCCTCGCCCAAAGCCCCCTCGCCGCAAACTCGTCAACCCGTCGCCCTGAATACGGGGACGAATGCGTCGTCTGCGTCGCAAGATGATTCGTCCGTCGCGGCGTCAACCGCTGAACCTGCGACTCAACAAGCTGAAAAAACAGAAAATAGCCCTTGGGTGAGCCATCAAATTGAGCCCGGTGACACGCTGGCCAAAGTCTTTCGTCGCTACGATTTAGCGTTAACCGATCTGTATGCGATTGCTAATATTGAAGGTGAGGGAAAGCTGATTAGTCGCATCCAGCCAGGGCAGTGGATTCGCTTTAAACGTACACAGAGTGGTGCATTAGATATTCTGCAAATCGAAACCGAGAAAGGTCAATCCGCACTGTATTTTCGCCTTTCTGATGGCGGTTTTGCCCGTCAACGTTAGTGTTTTTTAATCACCACTTCATATTAACCTATTGATTAGGAGTGGTTTTTCCCTATTTCTTTCTCCGTCTTGTTATTAAGCTCGCTGCAGCACGATTTTTAAGCTACTTTTTATAAATCAGTCAATAAGGCTGTAACGCTACATCATTGAGGCGGAAAAGGGACTAGCGGCTGTTTGTCATGCAGGCATTCGCGCCGCTTTGTAGGACAGACACGCAAGCCGCCTCAACATGGATGTCTAGGCATTAACACGCTAATCACTAATTTGTTGAGGACTCGCTTTTCCATGTTGAAAAATCTATCTATTGGTAAAAAGTTTACCGCGGCTTTTTCCCTCATTGGTATTGCTGTCGCGATCTTTGGGTTTTACATTTTTACCCAAGTCAGCGGCATGCGCGATAATATGCTGAACTTTACTGACGACACCCTACCCGCTGTACTTGAGATCGAACGACTCAATGAAGAAATTGTTCGTATCCGTCAAGACCAGTACGCGGTCCTCACTTTTAATGATCCGGCCGAGCGGGTTGAGATCTTGGGCGAAATCGATGTGATGGAGCGTGATTTCAGCGCTGACTTAGACGCGTATCAACAGACGCTTTGGTATGATGACGAGAAAGCTATCTTTTCTCGGATTAAGGACAGCTGGGACAAGTATAATCAAGAGCTTGCACAGTTTGATCAGCGTGTTGAAGCCGGGCAGTTGACTGCCGCGCAAAAGGTGTTAGCCAATTCGTTTCGCACTTTTGGTCAGTTAGATTCGTCAATCAAAGAAATGTCTGAGTTGATGCAAGGTTTTATCGGTAAAAACCGCACTTCTATGCTGAACCAGGTCTCTACCGTGAGTATGACCATTATTGGCGTACTGCTTGCGGTGATCGCCTTTATGATTGTGGTGGCAGTGGTGTTTACTCGTGCGATCATCAATCCGTTGCGTTTAGTGATGGAGCAGTCTTCTGCGATTGCCAAAGGTGATTTGAGCTATCAATTGGATCGCAGCCAGATTGGTAATGATGAAATGGGTCAATTGGCAGACTCAAGCATCGCCATGCAAGATAGTCCCGTATGGGGGCGCAAGATATTGATGGGATGGTGGCATCGATTCGCAAAGTAGCAGAGGACATGCGTCAAACGGGCAATACCGTGAGTGAGCTCGATCAGCAGTCGAAACAAATCAACATGGTGGTGGATGTTATTCGTGATATTGCCGAGCAAACCAATTTACTGGCGTTGAACGCGGCGATTGAAGCAGCGCGTGCCGGTGAATCGGGCCGCGGCTTTGCGGTGGTGGCCGATGAAGTGCGTACCTTAGCGGGCCGTACCCAAGACTCAACGGGCGAAATTACCACCATCATCGAAAAGCTGCAGCAATACGCCACGCAAGCACGTAATGCCACCACGCAAAGCTCGGAAAGCATTGAGCAATGCGTAGAGCGGGGCGACCAGGCTCAACAGCTGGTGCGTGGGATTGAAACCTCGGTTGAAAATATCGCTGATATGGGCATGCAAATTGCCAGTGCCTGTGGCGAGCAAGACTCGGTGGCGGATGAACTAAGCCGTAACATTGAGCGCATCAATGATTCGTCACAAGAAGTTGCTGGGGGGGCCGATCAAACCGCACAAGCCTGTAACGAGCTCAGCCAGTTGGCGCAATCACTGCAAACGACCATGCAGCGCTTCCGTCTAACCAAATAGGTCGTACCGCCAATAGATGAAAACAAAATCCCGCTGATTCAGCGGGATTTTTTGTGTTCGGTATAATATTTGACCGTTTTTGAATAAAGCCAATAATGACAGTTGATAGTACTGCATTAGGACGACATGAGATAGTTAAATCATTGTTAAATATAGAAATGTCCGCAAAATAAGCCAGTGCTGTATGACATACTTTTTGCAAAAATAATGAGTCTTTCGTCACACTTTGATTATTTTTTGTGCTAATATCCGCGCCGCTGTGTAGGACAGACACGCAAGCCCGCCTCAACATGGATGTCCAGGCATTAACACGCTAATCACTAATTTGTTGAGGACTCGCTTTTCCATGTTGAAAAATCTATCTATTGGTAAAAAGTTTACTGCGGCTTTTTCCCTCATTGCTATCGCTGTGGTGATCTTTGGGTTTTACATTTTTACCCAAGTCAGCGGTATGCGCGATGATATGCTGAACTTTACTRACGACACCCTGCCTGCTGTACTTGAGATTGAGCGGCTTAATGAAGAAATCTTGCGTATCCGTAAAGATCAGTATGCGGCGCTTACCTTTAGCGATCCGGCAAAACGACGCGAAGTCTTGGGTGATGTCTATGTCATGAAGCGCGATTATAGCCGTGCTCTCGACGCCTACCAAGAAAGCCTTTGGTATGATGATGAAAAAGCCATTTTCAGTCGTATCCAAAGCCATTGGGATAAGTACAACCAAGAACTCAGTGCTTTTCCTGACCGTGTTAAAGACGGGCAATTGACCGCGGCACAACAAATTTTATCTAAGTCATTTGGCACCTTCGGCAAGTTAGATAAAGCGCTTAAAGRAATGTCTGAGCTGACCCAAGGTTTTATTGACTCAAACCGCACCTCCATGCTGAATCAAGTGTCGACGGTGAGCATGACCATTGTCGGGGTACTGCTTGCGGTGATCGCCTTTATGATTGTGGTGGCAGTGGTGTTTACTCGTGCGATCATCAATCCGTTGCGTTTAGTGATGGAGCAGTCTTCTGCGATTGCCAAAGGTGATTTGAGCTATCAATTGGATCGCAGCCAGATTGGTAATGATGAAATGGGTCAATTGGCAGACTCAAGCATCGCCATGCAAGAT
>NZ_MUES01000014.1:0-65414 GCF_001995745.1 Salinivibrio sp. ML323
GTTTCAAATGCGGTTCCGAGGTTGAGCCCCGGGCTTTCACATCTGACTTAACAAACCGCCTGCATGCGCTTTACGCCCAGTAATTCCGATTAACGCTCGCACCCTCCGTATTACCGCGGCTGCTGGCACGGAGTTAGCCGGTGCTTCTTCTGCAGCTAACGTCAAGCCRTGCACKTATTAAGTACAYCACCTTCCTCACTGCTGAAAGTGCTTTACAACCCGAAGGCCTTCTTCACACACGCGGCATGGCTGCATCAGGGTCTCCCCCATTGTGCAATATTCCCCACTGCTGCCTCCCGTAGGAGTCTGGGCCGTGTCTCAGTCCCAGTGTGGCTGATCATCCTCTCAAACCAGCTAAGGATCGTYGCCTTGGTAAGCCATTACCTTACCAACTAGCTAATCCTAACTGGGCCCATCCCAACGCGATAGCTTACATGTAGAGGCCACCTTTGGTCCCAGCTCGTAATGAACTRAGACATTATGCGGTATTAGCCGTCGTTTCCAACGGTTATCCCCCKCGTCAGGGCAGGTTCCCAGCCGTTACTCACCCGTCCGCCGCTCGACGTCCAGCAAATCCACCGAAGYTTCAATRCTGCCGTTTCCGCTCGACTTGCATGTGTTAGGCCTGCCGCCAGCGTTCAATCTGAGCCATGATCAAACTCTTCAATTTAAGTTTGGTGTTTCCGTAGAAACTGCTCAATGAATACTGATTACTGTTYATCTCCGAAGAGACAAACGAATTGACTGTGCTCCACCGAAGCTTCAATGCTGCCGTTTCCGCTCGACTTGCATGTGTTAGGCCTGCCGCCAGCGTTCAATCTGAGCCATGATCAAACTCTTCAATTTAAGTTTGGTGTTTCCGTAGAAACTGCTCAATGAATACTGATTACTGTTTATCTCCGAAGAGACAAACGAATTGACTGTGCCGAACAACTRTAAAAGTTGTCGYTTGGTCACTCAGTTCATCGAATAAATCTTTTTGTCTATTCTTAACGAGTGCCCACACAGATTGCATAGGTCAAATTGTTAAAGAGCGTGTTGACTTCGTGGTCGGCATTTCGTGACTTGCGTCTCGTTGCCCCGTCAACAGGAAGCGCAGTATAGAGATCTCAGTTTTTCCCGCAACCCCTTTTTGCAAAAAAAATCTCACCTGAACGAAATTCGTACAAATCGTTTTTTTTGTCTATTTTAACCCTTGTGTTTTGCCGCCAGTGTTCACCTTGGCTTACATCGCTCATCATGCTTTTCACTCTTCTCCACTCAAAATGAGGCATACATCATAAAAATTGGCTGGTAGCATGGCCTGCCTGTTTCTCACTTGGGAGTCATCGATATGAAGCATTGGCTTTTTCTAGGGTTTGCTATTGTGGCAGAGGTGATTGCAACCGCATCACTCAAAAACAGTGACGGCTTTTCTAAGCTCGTTCCTTCGATATTAGTGGTGGTGGGATACAGTTTCTCTTTCTATCTACTCGCCCTCACTTTACGCGCAATTCCTGTAGGCATCGCCTATGCGATATGGGCCGGCGCGGGCGTGACATTGATTGCTTTGATTGGTTGGCTAGTCTTTGACCAAAAACTGGATGCACCGGCGGTGATAGGAATGGCACTGATTGTCTCGGGTGTCGCAGTGATGAATATTTTTTCATCTGCGTCTCCGCACTGAGCCGCGTTATTGGCGTCAGCCCGAGAACGAAAAAACCCAGCCGAAGCTGGGTTTTTTCATTTATGAGGGAAAGGCGATCACATCATGCCGCCCATTCCGCCCATGCCACCCATACCAGCAGCAGCGCCCATATCAGCACCACCGTCTTTTTGTGGCAGATCGGTAACCATGGCTTCAGTGGTGATCATCAGACCCGCAACAGAGGCAGCGAACTGTAGTGCACTACGTGTTACTTTGGTTGGGTCAAGAATACCCATCTCAATCATGTCACCGTATTCGCCAGTTGATGCATTGTAGCCAAAGTGGTTATCGCCAGATTTCACTTTGTTAGCAACCACTGAGTCTTCATCACCTGCGTTGGTCGCGATTTGACGAAGCGGTGATTCCATCGCACGCAGTGCAACACGGATACCTACGTTTTGCTCTTCGTTGTCACCTTTCAGCTCGCCAACTTTGCTCGCCGCACGGATTAGGGCAACACCACCACCGGCAACCACGCCTTCTTCAACCGCCGCACGTGTTGCGTGCAGGGCATCTTCAACGCGATCTTTCTTCTCTTTCATCTCGACTTCAGTCGCCGCACCGACTTTGATCACTGCAACACCGCCAGCCAGTTTAGCGACGCGCTCTTGCAGTTTTTCTTTGTCGTAGTCTGAGGTTGCTTCTTCGATTTGCTGGCGAATCTGCGCAACACGCCCTTCAATCGCCGCTTCCTCACCGACACCGTCAACGATAGTGGTGTTGTCTTTAGTGACAGTGACACGCTTGGCTTGACCTAGGTCTTCCAGCGTCACTTTCTCAAGATCCATACCGATCTCTTCAGACACGACAGTACCTGCAGTCAGGGTCGCGATATCTTGCAGCATCGCTTTACGACGGTCACCAAAGCCAGGGGCTTTCACGGCAGCGACTTTGACGATGCCACGCATGTTGTTGACAACCAATGTCGCCAGCGCTTCACCTTCAAGATCTTCTGCAATGATCAGCAGAGGACGAGACGCTTTAGAAACCGCTTCAAGGGTTGGTAGCAGCTCGCGGATATTCGAGACTTTTTTGTCGATCAGTAGGATAAATGGGTTATCCAGCTCAACGTTACCGGCTTCTTGGTTATTGATGAAGTAAGGAGATAGGTAACCACGATCGAACTGCATGCCTTCTACGACGCTCAGTTCGTCTTGCAGTGATTGACCTTCTTCAACGGTAATAACACCGTCACGACCGACTTTTTCCATCGCTTGAGCGATAATCTTACCAACAGTGTGGTCAGAGTTCGCAGAAATGGTACCCACTTGCTCAATCGCATTGTTGCTGGTGCAAGGCGCAGACAGTTTTTTCAACTCTTCAACCGCCGCAACAACCGCTTTGTCGATACCGCGCTTTAGATCCATTGGGTTCATGCCCGCCGCGACTGCTTTCAAGCCTTCATTGACGATAGATTGCGCCAATACAGTTGCAGTTGTCGTTCCGTCACCCGCAGCGTCGTTCGACTGAGACGCCACTTCTTTCACCATTTGTGCGCCCATGTTCTGGAATTTGTCTTCCAGTTCAATTTCACGCGCAACAGAGACGCCATCTTTGGTGATGGTTGGGGCACCGAATGATTTGTCTAGTACTACGTTGCGGCCTTTAGGGCCTAGTGTGACTTTCACGGCATCAGCCAGAACATTCACACCTTCGAGCATTTTCGCACGCGCGTCGTCACTAAATTTAACGTCTTTAGCAGCCATGATTCTATTCCTTTCTTACATTATTGATTGGAGGTGAAATGAATTATTCAACGATTGCCATAATGTCGCTTTCAGACAAGATCAGAACTTCTTGACCCTCGATTTTTTCCGTCTTGGTGCCAAAGCCTTCAGAGAAGATAACAGTGTCACCCACTTGAACGTCCAATGGCTGCACATTGCCGTTTTCAAGAATACGGCCTTTGCCTACCGCCAGCACTTTACCGCGGGTAGACTTTTCTGCAGCAGAACCAGTTAACACGATGCCGCCCGCTGATTTAGACTCAGCTTCTTGGCGCTCAACGATAACGCGATCATGTAGTGGACGAATGTTCATCGGTCGTCTCCTGAATTAGTAATGATGTTCCGTTTGATGAAGTAAGTATGCACACWGGCCGTACATGCGTCCGGTTCCTGATGTAACTCCCTATGTGGGGACGCCCTTTTTCTTTCCCAAGGGTTTTACAGTAATTTTTTTGTTTTTTTAGACTGGCAACTTTCTCCGATTGTGAGGATCCGCTAGGGTAAGCCGTCCCAACCCAGTGATAAGCGATTATGAACGACAAACACGGGCTGCTCTCCGCCCCGATCAACCTCACATTGCGTAAGATGACCGTGCCCATGGTATTTGGGCTGTTCGCGATCATCATGTTCAATGTGGTGGATACATTCTTTATTTCACTGCTTGGCACGGAAGCACTAGCTGCGGTGAGCTTCACCTTCCCCATCACCTTTGCGGTTAACTCCATCACGCTCGGGTTAGGGGTCGGCATTGCCGCCTTGGTGGCGCGATTGCTTGGTCAAGGCGATCATCAAGATGCCGCGCGGGTGTCGAGTCACGGCTTGATCTTGGCGGTATTCATAGTGATGGCCGTCGGTTGGCTGGGGGCGGTTACCATCAATCCAGTGTTCTCCGCACTCGGGGCAAGCGACAACTTATTGCCGTTGATCCACGACTATATGCAGGTATGGTACCTCACCATTCCATTACTCGTGGTACCCATGGCAGGAAACGCCGCTATCCGCGCCACGGGCGACACCAAAACGCCGGCGAAAATCATGATGGTCTCCGGCCTGATTAATGGGACGCTCGACCCCTTACTGATTTTTGGCTTGGGTCCGTTTCCCGAGCTGGGCGTAAAAGGGGCCGCCATCGCCAGCGCCGTCAGTTGGGCGGGGGCATTGATAGCCGCGCTAAGTATACTGATTCGCCGTGAACGGCTACTAATCGCACCACAATGGACCAAACTGGCGACTGACGTCCGTCAAATCCTTAAAATTGGCATGCCCGCTGGGATGACCAATGCCTTAAACCCGGCGGCAGGTGCCATTTTAATGATGATGCTCGCCTCACAAGGCACAGAAAGCGTTGCCGCCTATGGCGCCGCGCAACGCATTGAAGCCATTTTATTAATTGTGATGATGGCGATGACGTCATCGCTCACGCCCTTAATGTCGCAAAACTTTGGCGCGCAATACCATCAACGGGCCTTTCAGGCACTGTTTAGCGCGATGCGCTTTGCCATCTTGTTCCAGTTTGCCCTGTACTTGTCGCTGTGGCCTTTTATCGATCTGATTGCGAATTTGTTCAGTGACGATGTGCGGGTTCAACAAGAAATTGCCCACTATTTGATGGTGGTTCCGGCCAGTTACGGCTTACAAGGCACCTTGATGTTATTGGTCGGCGGCCTGAATGCTATGAAGCGTTCATTGCATTCGTTCGCCTGCAACCTCGTCCGTTTGTTTGTCTTCTTGGTGCCCTGTGCGTGGCTGGGCGGCATGGTCAACGGCACCCATGGCCTGTTTGCGGGAATAGCCATTGCTAATCTACTGGCCGGTATTATGGCGTACCTGTATGCCGTGGTGCTGCGCCGTCAGACACTCGCGGCATCATTGTCCGTCTGAGCCAACTCATGAACGCGGTGCTGCAGAGCGTCTAACGCCTGATAAAGCGCTTGATACTGCGCCGCACTGAGTCCCTCAAGCATGGCTGTTTCCCACTCCAACACCTTGGGGACAATAGTCTGATAATGGGTGCGTCCTTTATCGGTCAAATGGACTAACGCGGCGCGCTGATCACCTTGGCACGCGCGTCGCTCTACCAGTTGGTGCTGCTCTAAACGGGTAAGCAAGCGCGACACTTTTACTTTATCCAGCCGCGTTTCTGYGGCTAAATCTTTCGCCATCACGCCATCCCGTGCCCCCAAAGAGGCCAGCACGCGCCATTCTGGACGCGATAATCCAAACTCTGCTTCATAACGTGCCGCAAGACTATCGGCCACCAACTCCGCCGTGTGGACCAACTTATAAGGCAAAAAGCTATCGAGTGCTAAATGAGGAAGGGTCATATCAGTTAGTTTCAAATGAAATCATATAACCTACTTTACGAGAGGCTTCGATAAGATGCAAAGGTAGTGCTTTGTTTACACTTACGATTTTTAGGCGGCAAAAATACTGAACACTCAAAGTAAAATATTTGTTAACAGAGCGTTGCTTTTTCTCGTCTCTGATCGCTAGTATAAACGGATAGATTGTTTCTTTTGAAACTATTTGGCCGTACCGGTGACCACGGCCGCCCAGCACAAGGAGCGAGATATGCGAAAGTGGTTTTCATTCCCCATTCGTGAAGGGGACGCCTCACGTCAAGCCCACTGCGACTTTCCCGAAGGAACCTACGAGCGCGAATGTGGCAAGGAAGGCTTTTTTGGCCCGGCCAGTCATATGTATCACCGCCACCCTCCGACTGGCTGGAGTGAGTGGGAAGGCCCATTGCGACCGCATGCTTTTGACACCAACCGGGTTGAAACGCAAGGCACGTCGCCAATGGATGCACCTGTGCTGTTATTTAATGCCAATGTTCAGGTTCGCTTATGGCGCACCGATACCGCCATGTCTTATCTGGTGCGCAACAGCGATGGCGACGATTGCTTGTTTGTCCATCAGGGCGAAGGCTCGCTATATTGCGATTATGGCCACTTGCGCTACACCAAAGGCGATTATTTGATCATTCCTCGTGCCACCAGCTGGCGACTGGTGCCGGATGACGCCACCACTTTGCTGATGATTGAAGCAACTCATGGCTCCTACATGAGCGCCGAACGAGGCATCGTCGGCGAACATGCGGTGTTTGACCCTGCGGTGTTAGAACATGCACGCATTGACGATAGCTTTAAAGCCCAGCAATCCGATAACGAAAGCTGGCAGGTGATGATCAAATCGCGCCAACAGCTTAACCGCGTCACTTATCCTTATAACCCACTCGATGCTGTGGGCTGGAAGGGCAACCTCACTGTATTCCGGCTCAACTGGCGAGATATCCGCCCGTTGATGAGCCATCGTTATCACTTGCCGCCATCCGCGCACACCACCTTTGTCGCGCAAGGTTTTGTGATTTGCACCTTTGTCCCCCGCCCAATCGAGTCGGATCCTGGCGCACTGAAGGTGCCTTTCTACCACAACAACGATGACTATGATGAGGTGCTTTTCTATCACCAAGGTGACTTTTTCAGCCGCGATAACATTGATGCCGGCATGGTGACCCTACACCCTTGTGGCTTCCCACATGGCCCTCACCCAAAAGCGTTCGCCGCGGGCAAAAAACATCAGAAAAAAGAGACCGATGAAGTGGCGGTGATGATCGATACCCGCATGCCCCTTGATATGGGCGACGCGGCGAAAGCCACCGAACTGACCGATTATGTTTACTCTTGGCGCACGCCAAGTGACGCAGAATAGCGAAGGAGAAAGCAATGAAACTGGCTTCACTCAAACACGGACGTGATGGCAAATTGATTTTGGTCTCTCGTGACCTTACTCGCGCCGTCCACGCCGACGATATTGCACCCACACTACAAGCGGCACTCGATAATTGGGCGACACTGGCGCCCAAACTGACTCAGCGCTACGACGCGCTCAACGACAACCAAGTCAGTGAGTCCTTTGCCTTTGACCCAAGCGTCTGCGACTCACCACTGCCCCGCGCCTATCAGTGGGCGGATGGTAGCGCCTACGTTAACCACGTTGAACTGGTGCGCAAAGCACGCGGCGCACAAATGCCTGAGAGTTTTTGGACTGATCCATTGATGTACCAAGGCATGTCTGATGGCTTTCTCGGCCCACGTGACGAGATTGAATTGGTCGATGATGCGTGGGGCTGTGACTTTGAAGCCGAGCTTGCCGTCGTCACCGATGATGTGCCCATGCACCTTAGTGCTGACAAAGCGGGCCAACACATTAAACTGCTGATGCTGGTCAACGACGTTTCCCTGCGCAACCTGATCCCCGGCGAGCTTGCCAAAGGGTTCGGCTTTTTCCAATCTAAGCCCGCCTCTGCATTTTCACCGGTGGCGGTTACCCCAGATGAGCTGGGCGATCACTGGCGCGACCATAAAGTCCACTTACCGATGCATGTCACCCTCAACGGCGAATGGTTCGGGTCACCCGATGCGGGTGTCGATATGACCTTTGATTTTGCCGAGCTGGTCGCGCATGTGGCGAAAAGCCGCCATGTCAGCGCTGGGACCATTATTGGCTCTGGCACCGTCTCCAATAACGATCGCAGTAAAGGCTCTTGCTGCTTAGCCGAAAAGCGCATGCTGGAAATTATCGACCAAGGCGAGGCCAAAACCCCGTTTATGACCTTTGGCGATAGCGTGACTATCGATATGCGCGACAGCCAAGATGCGTCTATTTTCGGTGCCATTGAGCAAACCGTAACCCGTTACATCGCAGAGTAACTTTGATGCGCGCCCGGTGCCTCTGGGCGCGCTTGACGTTGACGCCGTCTAGGAGCTTGTATGCTGCTTTATGATTACAGTAAGTCGACCGCGGCCTACCGCGTCCGCATCGCCCTTGGCCTTAAAGGCCTCAGCTACCAACGAGAAACCGTGTCCCTGCTTGATAAACACCAGCACAGCGACGCCTATCGTTCGCTCAACCCCGCCGGTTTAGTGCCTACCTTGGTCGATGGCGATGTCACCTTGAGCCAATCGCTCGCCATTATCGAATACCTCGACGAGCGCTATCCACAGGTCAAACTGCTCCCCAGTGATCCAGTGCAAAAAGCCCAGTGTCGATCACTGGCGCTCGACATTGCCTGTGATGTGCATCCACTCAATAACTTGCGGGTTCTGCAATACTTAACCGGCCCCTTTGGCCACAGTGATGACGACAAAATCACTTGGTATCACCATTGGCTAAAACAAGGGTTCGATGGTTTGGAAGCCAAATTACAAGGATTAGACAGCCCCTTTATTGGCGGCGAAGCGCCCAATTTGGCCGATATTTGTTTGGTCGCGCAGCTGTTTAATGCACGCCGATTTGCGTTTGATTTAACGGCCTACCCAACCCTGACGCGCATTGAATCACAATGCCAAGCGCTGGATGCATTTATACAGGCACACCCTGATAAGAGCTAAGGAGAGGACATGAAAGACGGATTGTTGTGGGCGCCGGATAAGGAACGTCAAACCCACACCTTACTCGCCGCGTTTATCCGTGCCGTGAATCAAGATCACGACACCCAGCTGAGTGGCTATGACGATCTTTATGCATGGTCAGTACGCCAAAGCGGCGATTTTTGGCAACAGTTATGGCAATTTTCCGGCGTGATCGGCGATCCGGGCGAGAGTGTGTGCGATATCAACCCCGAGCACCCTAATCGGGATAGCCAGTGGTTTCCCACCGCACGTCTGAACTATGCCGAAAATCTGCTCAAACACGCCGAGCAGTATGCCGACCAACCAGCGATGATTTTTAGCGGTGAGCATGAGGTAGCACGAACCCTCACTTGGCGTGAGCTCGTCGATCAGATCGCGGCCATCCGTCACTACCTAGAGACGCAAGGTGTTCAGCCGGGCGATGTGGTTGCTGGCTATTTACCTAACCTGCCTGAAACCGTGATTGCGATGCTTGCCACCGCGGCACTGGGCGCGATTTGGACCTCAACCTCACCGGACTTTGGCGTCGACAGCGTGTTGGACCGTTTTGGCCAAACCGAGCCCAAAGTGCTGTTTACCACCGATCACTATCACTACAACGGCAAAACCTATGACTGCCTGAATAAAGCGCAGCAGGTGGTGGATAAGGTACCGGCCATTGAGCGCCTAGTGGTGATCCCTTTTGATGGTGATCGACCTTCTTTACCCGCTGGCGTGGATAATTGGCAAGATTTATTAGCCCACGACGCGCCGCCGCTTCGCTTTACCCGCGTGGCATTCAATGCCCCACTCTTTGTGCTTTACTCTTCCGGCACCACGGGTAAGCCCAAGTGCATTATTCATTCGGTAGGGGGGATATTGCTCAATCACCTGAAAGAGCATCAACTCCATTCAGATGTGCGCCCCGGCGATCGCTTTTTCTACTTCACCACCTGCGGCTGGATGATGTGGAATTGGCAGGTCAGTGCCTTGGCAAGCGGCGCGACCTTGGTGCTCTATGATGGCTCGCCGTTTTATCCGGATGCAGGCGTACTTTGGCGACTGGCCGAGCAGCATCAGATCACCCTTTTTGGCACGGCGGCGAAATACTTAGAAGCATTGGAAAAACAAGGGGTGGCGCCGAAAGATGATTACTCGCTGGCGTCGCTGCGCGTCCTATGTTCGACCGGCTCAGTACTTGCGCCCGAGCAGTTTGATTATGTCTATCAAAAGATAAAGTCTAATCTGCAGTTAAGCTCGATTGCGGGTGGTACCGACATTTGTGGCTGTTTTGTTCTTGGCAGTCCACTGTCACCGGTTTATCGCGGCGAAAGCCAAAAGCGCGGCTTGGCGCTGGATGTACAAGTGTTTAACCCCCAAGGCCAAGCAGTTGAGGAGCAGAAAGGGGAGCTGGTGTGTTGCAATAGCTTCCCCAACCAGCCGGTTGGCTTTTGGCACGATACCGATGGCAGTCGCTATCACAATGCCTATTGGAACAAGATTGATGACATCTGGTTCCATGGTGACTATGTGCGCCTGACCGCACAAGGTGGCATGGTGTTTTATGGTCGGTCTGATGCGGTACTAAACCCAGGCGGGGTACGAATTGGTACGGCGGAGATCTATCGCCATGTAAATCAGCTTAGCGAGATCATGGATTCAGTGGTCATCGGTCAGCAATGGAAAAACGATGTCCGCGTAGTGCTATTCGTCAAACTCGCTGCTGGTGTGACACTGGATGAACCACTCAAGCAAACCATCAAAAAAACCATCCGCACCCAGTGCACGCCGCGTCATGTTCCCGCCGTGATTGCCGAGGTGAGCGATATTCCGCGCACCAAGTCAGGGAAACTGGCCGAATTGGCGGTACGCGATGTGGTCCATGGGCAAGACGTGGCACAGTTAAGCGCCTTGGATAACCCAGCATCACTCGATCAATACCGTCATCGCCCCGAGCTCACCCAATAAGCGGACGTTATGATCGAAAAAGGCCGCTTCCTCATGATGCGGCCTTTTTGCTGGGTTTAACTCCGAAATGGCTTAGCGCAGACGATGGTCATCCTCGTCGTCATCTTTGCGCTCATATTCCCCCTCAAAGGTGTCGCCATCGTCACCACGGCCTCCGCGACGGAAAGGATCTTCCCCAAAAGGTCCTTGCGCATTGCCCCCTTGATGGAAGCCACCTTGGCTAAAGCCTGCTTGAGAGACAGTGACGCGTTTCATCACTTGTTTGGCGAGCGCGGCACGCGGTGCTGGTAGCAGCACCAACATCCCCATCGCATCGGTCATAAAGCCTGGCGTTAACAGCAGCACGCCAGCGACGGCCAGCATCACGCCTTCAAGGATTTGCTGGGCGGGCAATTCTCCGCGATTAAGCCTGTCTTGCACCGAGGCCAAGGTCATCAGTCCTTGGCTGCGCACCAAGGAGGCTCCGACGAATGCGGTGATCAAAACCAGCGCCAGTGTGGGCCACAATCCCAACCAACCACCAACCTGAATAAACAGGCCGATTTCAATCACTGGGACCAGAATAAATAGCAGCAATAAGATTGGAAACACGATTCACCTCGCGCTGGAAATGGACTTTTCATCCTAACATCAAAATCCGCCAAACGCCGAACAACGAAACCGAATTTAGCGCTTGAATCAATGTGCAAGAAAGCGCATTTTGTCTATGCGCCATGCTACAGCTGTGACCGGGGTCAGCCCTTTTCACCGCATTATATGCTGTAATGGCGGCTGAAAGGATGTAACAGATAATACATCCAGCCAAAATCTCTGAGGAATGGATTCTACAGCAAAATTTGTGGCGACGTTTTAATCATTATAATAACTTGATGTTAAGGCCAACGCATGTCTCAGACGATTGTAACACCCAATGAAACCTCGATCCTCACTACTGCAACCCGTTTAGAAGAAGATTTACTCGGCCAACGCGCGGTACCTGCCGATGCCTACTACGGTATCCATACGTTGCGGGCAGTGGAAAACTTTACCATTTCCGGTACCCGGATTTCTGATATCCCCGATTTCGTTCGCGGCATGGTTTACACCAAAAAAGCCGCTGCGATGGCAAACCAAGAGCTTGGTGTTATTCCTGCCGATGTCGGTGATTACATCATCAAAGCCTGTGACCAGATTTTAGAAACCGGCAAATGCATGGATCAGTTCCCCTCGGATGTCTTCCAAGGCGGCGCAGGCACCTCGGTAAACATGAATGCCAACGAGGTGATTGCCAACCTTGCGCTTGAACTGATGGGGCACGAGAAAGGTGACTATGATGTGATTAACCCCAATGATCACGTCAATAAGAGCCAATCCACCAACTGTGCGTACCCAACAGGCTTCCGTATTGCCGTTTACAACAGCATTCTCAAGCTAATGGATGCGATTGATTACCTGCAAAAAGAATTCGATGCCAAAGCTGAAGCCTATGCGCATGTCATCAAAATGGGCCGCACCCAGCTACAAGACGCGGTACCGATGACGGTCGGGCAAGAATTCAAAGCCTTCTCAGTACTACTGCGCGAAGAAATCAAAAACATTAAATATACCGCCGCGCTACTGTTAGAGGTCAACCTCGGCGCCACCGCGATTGGCACCAAACTGAATGCCGCAGAAGGCTATCAGCAACTGGCGGTGAAACGCCTAGCTGAAATCACAGGCTTGCCGTGTATCCCAGCAGAAGATTTGATTGAAGCCACGTCAGACTGTGGATCGTATGTGATGGTCCATGGTGCGCTAAAACGCCTGGCGGTGAAATTGTCGAAGATTTGTAACGACCTCCGACTGCTCTCCTCGGGCCCACGTGCCGGGCTCAATGAAATTAACCTACCTGAAATGCAGGCCGGTTCATCCATCATGCCCGCTAAGGTTAACCCGGTGATCCCAGAAGTGGTGAACCAGGTTTGCTATCGCGTGATGGGGAATGACACCACCATCACCTTTGCTGCCGAAGCCGGTCAATTGCAACTTAACGTAATGGAGCCGGTGATTGGGCAGGCGCTGTTTGAGTCTATCTCGATTTTAGCCAATGGTTGCCGCAATCTCGGTGAAAAATGTGTGAGCGGGATCACCGTTAACCAAGCCGTGTGCGAACACTACGTGCTTAACTCGATTGGCATCATCACTTATCTTAACCCCTTTATCGGCCACCATGAAGGCGATATTGTCGGTAAGATTTGCGCCGAAACGGGCAAGAGCGTCAAAGAGGTGGTACTCGAGCGTGGTTTAATGACCGAGGGGGARCTGGACGAGATCTTCTCGGTTGAAAACCTGATGCATCCTAAGTATCGCGGTAAACGCTTTAACGCCTAGTGGGTCAGTCATCAGTCGGTCACTCACAACAGACACCAACCACCTACAGAGACAACAAAGGGCGCTGACAGCGCCCTTCTTTTATACCTTCAATTGCCCTTACAACACCTGGGTAATCAGCAAACCACAAGCGATACTGAACACCATACTCAGCAAGCCTGGTGCCATAAAGCTGTGATTAAAAATATACTTACCAATCCGCGTGGTGCCGGTTCGGTCAAAGTCGATGGAGGCAATGATCGGCCCGTAGTTAGGAATAAAGAAGTAGCCATTCACCGCTACAAAGGTCGCAATAATCATCGAAGGCGGCAGCCCCAAGGTAATCGCCACAGGCACCAACACCGCTGTCGTTGCACCTTGGCTGTTCACCATGACTGACAAAGCGAACAGCGCAAACGCAAATGTCCACGGTGCCATCTCAACCAAGCCAGACACCGCCTCTTTTACCATCTCGCCATGGCCACCAATCAAAGTATCACCGAGCCAAGCAATACCAAAGATAGCGACAATCGCACGCATCCCGGCATGGAATACCGAACCTTGGCTAATCGCATTGCCGTCCGGCTTACAGGTCAAAATGATCAATGCACCCACTGACAGCATCACGATTTCAATGGTATGCGCCATCCCCATTGGCTCGCCATCAAAGGCCGGGCGCAGGGTTGGGAATGCCCCCATGATGACCACGGCTAAGGCACCAAATAAGAACAAGCCAACCGATTTCTTCGCCTCCGGCGTGACTTCGATATCTTCAACGGCCAAATCCGCTTCCATTTCTCGACGAAAGTCGGGATCTTGTAAACGGCGTTGATATTCAGGATCGTCTTTAAGCTCTTTACCCAGCTTATTAACAATCACACATGCCAAGGCAAGACCAATAAAGGTGCTGGGAATGGTAACCGACAGCACATCAGCAAGGGTAATCCCTTGCGGCTCTAAAAAGGCCACACACGCCACCACCGCAGCGGCGATGGGGCTGGCCACAATCGCAAATTGCGAGGCAATGACCGCCATCCCTAACGGACGAGCCGGACGAATGCCGCTTTTACGACTGACTTCAGCAATCACCGGTAAGACCGAATAGGCAACGTGTCCGGTTCCCGCCATCATAGTGAAGACATAAGTCACTAAAGGGGCAACAAAGGTAATGTGACGTGGGTTTTTACGTAATATATTGGTGGCAATTTTAATTAAAAAATCCAAGCCACCTGCTGCTTGCATGGTGGCTGCCGCGGCGACCACCGCCATAATCATTAATAAAACATCAATCGGCGGATGCGTGGGCTGTAAACCAAACCCAAAACTTAAGACAGCGAGCCCGACCCCGCCCATCACACCTAAACCAATGCCGCCGATACGGGCACCAATTAAGATGCAGCTGAGTACCACTAATAACTCAACCAAGAACATAACTTTCTCCTATTTTGGATAGACGTCCCCACGCGTCCGTTCACATGCATTCATTGTCTATGGCACGCCCATGGCGTATTGGGGGTAGATACGATATGACGGCTCCTCCGTCGGCCTATCGCCACTAATAAGCACCATCCTTGGTGGGAGATGTGAGCAACCGCGCTCAGCACCATGGCCAAATCCTAACCAGATGCCGTCACGCGCATGTTGATTCAGGTAAGAAAAAGTAACACTTTTCGCGAACTGACAACAAAAAGTTCGGGAAATGAGATCTTTAACCTGGACGCTGATGGACTTTTCATTCTTTCTTAGTGGTGTTATGTTATATCATAACAAACAACGGGGAGTCGTTATGAAAGCCAATATCCATCCCGAATACCGTTCTGTCGTTTTTCATGACACCAGTGTTGACGCCTATTTTATTGTCGGCTCAACCTTGCAAACATCACGTACCATCGAGTGGCAAGATGGCAAAACCTATCCTTACTACCCACTGGATATCTCGAGCGCCTCACACCCGGTATATACCGGGAAGGCACGAGCGACGAACAAAGAAGGGCGCGCGGCACACTTCGCGCGTAAGTTTGGCCAAGTCGGCCGCCGCAAAAAGGCATCGTCATGAAGGTCGTTAACTCACTAAAAAGCGCCCGCCAGCGCCACCCTGATTGTCAGGTTGTCCGTCGTCGCGGGCGCATGTTCGTCATCTGCAAAACCAATCCACGTTTTAAGGCCGTACAAGGCCGCGCGAAAAAACGCGCCTAAGCGTCGGCGACGCACTGCCACTGATGGGGCAGTGCTTCTCGGCGTGCAAACATCTTGATATGGCTACTGACCGTCTCAGTCACCAAGGTTAAGCTCGCTTCATCATCGGCATGGCATGTAACACGCAACTGGGTTCCTTGCACCTGCATATCACACACTCCCGCAGGGAAATGTACGCGTCCTGTTTGCTCATCCCAGCTCGCCTCGACTTTGCGACCAAAGTGACGACACAAGGTCTGCAAGTAACGTGGGGCATGCTCGGAGTCAATCATAGTCGTCATACTAGGCATCAATGCTCCTTGATAGGTGGGCGCAAGCGCCCACCTCTTTGCGATTAAAATTGATAGGATGCCGTCAATTTAATATTGCGACCGGGCTCGTAATCGAGAATTTCTGCGCCTCGTTTACCTGACGTTGACGCATGCGAGCGATAGCGACTGTCAAACAGGTTGTCGACCCCTGCCGTCAAAGTGAACCCGTCTACTGCCATCGGTTGCCACTGAGCGAACACGTTGTGGACTGTGTAGCCCGGCTTGGTCAAGTTGCTATCAGGAACGGTGGTCGATCGCTGAATTTGGGTGTTCCACCCCAGCAGCACATCCCAACGGGTCAACGCGTAATCCGCATTCAAGGCTACGGTATCGCCGAGGTGGCGGGCGCGACCAAAAATCTGATCCAGTTGATACGCCTCTGAATAACTCACATCCGTGCGACTATAACTGGCTGACGCCGTCCACTGCTGCCATGCCCAATAGGTACTCGCCTCAAAACCGCGATAAGTGACATCGCCACGGTTGGTGGTTTCATAAGCCCAGTTGCCACCGCCATCTTTGTAGCTGCGCACCACAATTTCATCATCGAGTTCAGTGCGAAACACCGTCAAATTGGCGGTCAACAAGTAGTCTTTTTGCGCCGCTGCATTAGACAGGCGCACGCCAGTCTCATCGGTCCGGCCATGCTCGGCTTTCAAGTCTTTATCCGCGCTTTCACTCAGTGCTGTGGTGGTAAATGACTCGTTCAATGGTGGCGCTTTGTGCAGCTCCCGGCTATTGGCAAACACGGTGAGATAGTCGTTAGCGACAAACTCGGCCCCCAATGCCAACGACACATCATCATAACGCTGACTCGAGCTGGTCGCTCGGCGATCAAAGCTGTCATAACGCGCCGCGGGCGTCACCGAAAAACGTGGGGTCAGCGCTATCTTGTCTTCCACATACAGCGCAATCTTGTCGGCCGATTCCAAAATCTGTACACCCGGTTTGGCAAATTGGGTGTCGTTGTCTTGATTTTCATAGTGCGCACCGTACGCGAGTTGGTGATCGCCAATACGCTGTGACACACTGAGTTTTACCCCAAGGTTCGTGTCTTCCGCCACGTTGACGCCTTTGCGGTCAGCCAGAAATGGGTGGGTGGCAAATTCGGTTTCATCACGGGTGAGTGACAGCTGGTTATAATAGGCCAGCGCTTTCAATTCGATAGCTTGTGACGGGGTGTATTCGTAATTGATCGTGGCGGTATCGCGATCGTAGGTCACTGGCAGTATCATTTCACCGGTACGATTGCGGTTGAAGCTTACACCCATATCAGGACGCGGCAGATAGTCGCCCTTATCGCGATACTTATCATAACTGAGTTCAAAGCGATGCCCACTTGCAGGCTCCCAGCCTACTTTTACTAAGCCATTAGTGATCTCTCCCTCACCGCCAAAGGTGCGATTACCGTCACCATCTTTAAAGTTGTCCCGATCAAAACGGCTAATATATGCCATCGCATCCCATTCATCACTCAACAACCCATAAACGGTCAACGAGCCTTGTTGGGAGTCATTACTGCCCCAACCAGCACTTAGGCGTGCTCCAAATGTCTCATTCGCACGCAAGAGATCGTAGGGATCTTTGGTTTCAAACGCGACCGCGCCCCCCAGCTCGCTGGTGAGAATCGACGAGGCGCCCACCGCGACATCAACACGCTGCAAAATGTCAGGGTTTAAAGTGAGGTTGCTGATGTGGTGGAACATTTTACCGCCTTGAGAGGCGCCATCGACGGTGATATCCAGATCTTGTTCGGTAAAACCACGGATATTAATGCGCTGGGTGAGCGAGTGCGTGCCCCCCACATCCACACCGGGGATATCACGCAATAGATCAGAGAGGTGATCCGGTTGCTTGACGGTGAGATCCGTTTCTCCCAGGTAACGGGATGAGCTGGACACTTGCGTCCCCCATACTGAGACAGTTTCTATGCTTTCATCCTCAAGATTATCAGCAGCCACCGCAGGGGCACATAGAGCACTGGCTATACTAAGCGTCAGCAAGCCCAGACGTGCTGGGACAGGTAGTAACAACGTCATACTTATTTCCTTCGTGGATAACCCAAACAACTAAATGATACTAATTCGCATTTATGTTACTATTTCAGTGCTTTTCAGGAAGAAAAAACAATTATGCGCACGCATCAAGCTTTTATGCGCAGAGCGTTTATGCATAGCACGTTTATGCGGCGTGTTACGGAGGAATACGATGGCAGCACCCGTCTCTGTTGTTTGCACACAGCGAGAGTCCAGCGCAGATGGTCACGCCGAGATCATGGCTAATCACTCAAAACGGACGCAATCCTTGGTACGGGGACAGTTTTCACATACTTCATGTCCGGGTGGGTTGCATATCGATAGCGGGATCACCGATGAATTATGTGATGCCAATGTCCTCCACCGTGCCCATCAGGGGATCATGCTAGTGATAGTCCTCGAGGGCGTGCTGGAGTTTGCCTACGATGACCACACGTATCGGTGCAATGCATGCCACCAGCCCCAAGCACTTGCCGTCTCCGTGTGCCGTGACAGCACTTTTCGTCGTCGCTTAATTGCAGGGAATCACCTTAAAAAAGTGAATATATTGCTTCCGCCCGAGTGGCTTGATGGGTATGCAGACGAGCAAGCCTTGCCACTGCTTAGTGCCTTGCATCGTCATCATTTAGGCTGTGTACGCTGGCAACCTAGTACCGCCATATTCGACCCCATTCACGCCTTATTACCCCGCTTTAGTAGGCAAAACGAGGCTGATCCCCTGACCCAGCACCTCCATGCACTCACCATCATCAAGCACCTGTGTGAGCAAGCCTCTCATCTCACCATTGAGTCTGTTACCGAACTCATCCCTGCCACCTATGAGCCACAAATCGCAAAAGCCGTCGCGTATATTGAAACTAAGCTGCACACCGCATTAACCTTATCGACCATTGCACACGCATGCGGCCTGAGTCGCAGCACACTGCAGCGCCGTTTTCGTACCCATCTAGGCGTGCCCGTTTCAGATTACATCCGTCGTCGTCGGTTGGTGGTGGTCAAAGAAAAGTTACTGCATGAGGCGATTTCAATTGGCGAAGCGGCTTACTGGGCGGGCTACCATCATCCCTCTAATTTTGTTACCGCCTTTAAGCGTCAGTTTGGCATGACCCCCGGCCAATTGATTCAATCGCAAACCCATACAATGTGATCATGGTATGCGTGTATACTCATCCTATTGGCATGAAAAGGAAAAAGTATGAGACAGGGTCGCCGCTTTGCACTAACGGCTGGGTTATTGATTGCCGCACTGTGTGCTGGTGCGCTTTACATCGTTCGCTCGCAACAAGTCACCGCGCCGCCGAAAGCGTCTGACACCGCACCGGCATTTATCACCGTCAACTCGCAAGCCGCGCTTGATGCAGAGCTCGCCAGCGCCGCGGCTAATCAGCAAATCGCTTTGGTTGATTACTACGCCGATTGGTGCATTCCGTGTAAACAATTCGCGCAAAAAACCTTCACTGACCCGGCAGTGGCTCAGCAGCTTAGCCACATGCACCGGATTAAAGTGAACCTGAGTGAAAACCGTCCGGAAGATTTTGCGTTAATGCGCAGCCAAGACGTGGCCGGGCTACCCACACTCGACTTTTGGTTAGCCAATGGAGAGCGTAATGCGACCGCCCGCATTACCGGCTTTTTAGCCCCTCAAGCTTTCATGGCGCACCTACGTCAGCATGGATTGCAGCATGAAGTAAAAAGCGAGCACTGATCAATCTCTTAGTTCTCTTGTTACAAAATTGATAAACCCCATATCTGGTGGTAGTTTTATTGAAAACAAAGGGAAGATAGCCGCATTATGGAAGCGCAACACACCATCGTTATCGCCGACGATCATCCACTGTTTCGGAATGCCCTCTTTCAATCCGTGCATATGGCGATAAGCGGTGCCAATCTGCTAGAGGCAGACAGCTTAGACAGTCTAAATCAGATCTTGGCGCGAGAGGCTGAGGTCGACTTGGTGCTACTGGATCTAAAAATGCCGGGCGCCAATGGTATGTCGGGCTTAATTGCGCTGCGTCACCATTATCCTACCCTGCCGATTGTGGTGATCTCTGCCAGTGAAGAGCCGAGCGTGATCCGCCAGGTACGCGCTCATGGTGCCTTTGGCTTTATTCCTAAATCCAGCGATATGCGTGCATTGGTACAATCGTTAACCCAAGTGCTCGAAGGCACCCCCTGCTTTCCTGATGATCTCGGCGAAGACGATGAAAGCGAGCGCTTATCTGACAAACTCGCCACACTGACGCCACAGCAGTATAAGGTGTTGCGGATGCTATGCGACGGGCTTTTGAACAAACAAATCGCCTACGACCTGTCGGTTTCCGAGGCGACTATTAAAGCGCACATGACAGCCATCTTTCGTAAGCTAGGAGTAAAAAACCGCACTCAAGCGGTGATTTTATTGCAGCAATCTAATATCGAACTTTGATACGCTAGCGCCCCAGACGCCGACTTTGGAGCGCTTATGTTAAGTATTCTTGCTACGCAATTCGTGATTTTATGGGCCGTGATCGACCCTGTCGGTAGCGTGCCCATTTATCTCTCACAAACCAGCCACATGTCCGCCAAACAAAAACGCCGTGTCGCGGTGAAAGCCGTGGCAATTGCCTTTGCTATTTTGCTGTTCTTTTTAATTATCGGTCAGATTTTGCTCGAAGCCATGCAAATCCCCTTGCCCGCGTTCCAAGCAGCTGGTGGTTTGGTATTACTGTTGTTTTCGTTAACCATGATTTTCGGTGAAGGAAAACCCGGCCAAGAAGCCAAAATGCTGAGTGAAAACGTGGATAAAGCCGAAATTGCCGCCACCGCAGTTTATCCGCTCGCCGTCCCTTCCATTGCTTCTCCTGGCGCCATGATGGCGGTGGTCATGCTCACAGATAACAATCGGTACGCCATTGCTGAACAAGCGGTGACCGCTGGGGTGATGTTTTTTGTATTGATCGCGACCTTGGTCTTACTCCTCGGGGCCAATGTGATTCACAAAGTGATTGGCAACGTCGGCGCGTCGATTATCAGCCGCGTCATGGGGCTGATACTTGCCTCGGTCGCCGTTGCTAATTTGCTCGAAGGGATCCAAAAGTTTTACCACTTAACTTAGACCTTTGGCGCAAATCTTAGCTGGCTCAACCCGAGCCAGCCGTACCTAGCTCACAAAAACCCTGCTTTTTCCGATCATTATCACTTACTGCGCTCGACTAAAGTTGCAATGTCGCGCTGTTCATCCCCTGCTATCGTCTTCAAGTAACATTCCATTAACGTACTAAACAAGGAGAAGGCGATGGCGTTTCAAAGCAAGGAACACGCGAAAGCCTACTGGGACAGAAACGTAAAACTGATGGTCAGTCTGCTGATTGTCTGGTTTGTTGTCTCATTCGGCTGTGGGATCTTATTCGTGGATGCCCTCAATACCATTCAAATTGGTGGCTATAAACTTGGATTCTGGTTTGCTCAGCAAGGATCGATTTATACCTTCCTCGGCATCATATTTGTGTATGCCAAACAAATGCGCAAACTCGATCGCGAGTTCGGCGTGGACGACGAGTAAKAGGACTAACACATGGATTTAAGAACCATTACTTATATTGTTGTCGGGTTCACGTTCGCCCTCTATATCGGGATTGCGATCTGGGCACGCGCAGGCTCCACCAAAGAGTTTTATGTCGCCGGTGGCGGGGTTAACCCTGTGGCCAACGGGATGGCAACCGCTGCCGACTGGATGTCAGCCGCGTCCTTTATCTCTATGGCTGGCTTGATCTCATTCATGGGCTATGGCGGTTCGGTGTTTTTGATGGGCTGGACCGGCGGTTTCGTGCTTCTCGCACTGTTGCTCGCCCCTTATCTACGTAAATTTGGCAAATTTACCGTGCCAGAGTTTGTCGGTGAACGCTTCTACTCAAAAACCGCGCGCATTGTTGCCGTCGTTTGCTTGATCATCGCTTCTGTCACCTATGTTATCGGCCAGATGAAAGGGGTCGGGGTGGCTTTTGGTCGCTTCCTAGAAGTGGACTATTCCACCGGGCTTTTAATCGGGATGGTGATTGTGTTTATGTATTCCGTGATGGGCGGGATGAAGGGCATTACCTACACCCAAATTGCTCAGTATTGCGTACTCATTTTGGCTTACACTATTCCCGCAATCTTCATCTCCCTCAAACTGACAGGCAACCCATTCCCACAGCTTGGTCTAGGCAGCACCATGGCAGGCACGGATCAGTACTTGCTCGACCGGCTTGATCAGGTGGTGACCGAGCTCGGCTTTGTCGAGTACACCACCGCGGTGCGCGGCAGTACACTCAACATGTTTGCCTACACCATGTCACTGATGATAGGTACCGCCGGTTTGCCCCACGTTATTATTCGCTTCTTTACGGTGCCTAAAGTGCGTGATGCACGGACATCCGCCGGTTGGGCGCTGTTCTTTATCGCGATTTTATACACCTCAGCACCTGCGGTGGCGGCGATGGCGCGCTTGAACTTAATGGACACCGTCAATCTGCCTAATGGCGACAACCTTGTCTATGACGAGCGTCCAGACTGGTTTAAAAACTGGGAAACCACCGGGCTTTTGGGCTTTGAAGACAAAAACGGTGACGACAAGATCCAATACACTTCGAACCCAGACACCAATGAGCTACGTGTTGACCGCGATATCATGGTGCTGGCAAACCCAGAGATTGCCAAACTCCCTAACTGGGTGATTGCCCTGGTCGCCGCCGGGGGCTTAGCCGCTGCCTTGTCGACCGCGGCTGGGCTGTTACTCGCGATCTCGTCAGCGATATCCCATGACTTGATAAAGGGGGTTGTTAATCCGAATATCAGTGAAAAAGGCGAGCTACTGGCAAGCCGGATATCCATGGCATTAGCGATAGCGGGTGCAGGCTATTTGGGGCTCAATCCACCAGGCTTTGCGGCCGGGACAGTGGCCCTGGCGTTCGGCTTGGCCGCATCATCGATTTTCCCGGTGCTGATGATGGGGATCTTCACCAAAACCATTAACAAAGAAGGGGCGATTGCAGGTATGGTCGCGGGGATCAGCGTCACCCTGTTCTATGTATTCCAGCATAAAGGGATTCTGTTTGTCGCGGATTGGACCTACTTAGAAAGCCTGGGTAGCAACTGGATACTGGGTATCGAGCCAAATGCCTTTGGCGCGGTGGGCGCTGTATGTAACTTTGTGGTGGCAATCATTGTTTCACGCCTGACCAAAGAAACACCGCAAGAGGTACAAGATTTGGTCGAGCACGTTCGTATGCCATCTGGAGCCGGTGATGCGCAATCACACTAATCCGGTGTTCATCTATCAAGCCCCTTCGGGGGCTTTTACACGGTTTGTAACTTCCAGCCAAGGAGAGGCATGATGTCAACGGTCACGCGTTTACTCACCAATAAACATGTGGTTATTGCGATGCTGGTTGCGCCAGTATTAGCGGTGATCACCTATTTTGCCGTCGATGCCAGTGTGTCTGAGCCGCCTAAAGCCGCTCAGCCAGGACAGAGTTACCCGCTGGCGGTCCGTTCTAACTGTCGCTATACCAGTGGCTTCTGTCAGCTCGAAAATGGTGATATGAAACTCAAACTGGAATCGCAGGGGGTTGATAACAACCGGCTAACGCTGCGGTTAGTCAGCGAGCTGCCGTTGGAGGGCGCACAAATCGGCCTGACAGACATCACACCGCAAACCATGCAAATCCGCGATGAAACAGGCACGACCTGGACGGTTACCCTCCCTGCTCCAAGCAGCGAGGAGACGCAAATCCGTCTAGCCGTCAGTATGAAGGGGAGCCACTATTACGCAGAAACGCCAGTGACATTTATCGAGCATGAAACATTTTATACCGAGCACCAACAATCTCAGGACGCTTCATAGCGTCAGCCTCGTCATACGGCGTCAGTACGATAGGTAACCACTTACGCATCAGGCGACATCAAGGATGCTCGGATCGCCGCCACGATGGTGGCGATTTTGTTTTCATACGCTTGCTCCGTTAGCCAATGACTGACATCCGCCCAGCCATCACCGTCCAGGTGGGCGAGCTCATCAAGGTCAATATGTCCATCAACCGGATTAAAGTGCCCTGCCACTTTAACGATGCCAACATCGGTTTCTAAACGGGGTAACGAAAAAGGGGTCATGATTTTCCTCGCTGTTGTAGTAACGCACGCAACTTGAGCGGCTTTACCGGTTTGGAGAGATACATAAAGCCTAGTCCAGTCACGGTCTGTTGTGTCTCGGCACTGCGGTCAGCACTGATGATCACTCCCTGAAAGCAACACCCTAGTTTTAATTGGCATTGTTGAAGCACTTGCAGCCCGGTTTGCTGGTTCGCCAAATGGTAATCGCTCAGTACAAACTCAGGCTGCCATTGGTCACCGATCGTCTTGATCGCGCCACTCACATCGGGGGCGCAGCGAACGTCGCATCCCCACCGTGATAAAAGCTGCGCCATTCCATCTAAGATCTCTTGCTCATTGTCTACACATAAGACACGGCAACCTTCGAGCTCTCGCGCCGAAGCGGTGGTAGGCAACACCGGGCTTGACTCAATCTTTTCCGCTTGGCTCGCATTCACTGTCATTGAGAACACCGTGCCCCGACCCGGCCAGGACTGCAATGCCAGAGGCTGAGAGAGGATTTGGCTAATGCCCTTCGCGATCGCCAACCCTAAGCCCAGCCCCTGCTCGGCCCCTTCGCGGTCAATGCGGGTGAACTCTTGAAAGATATCTTGCTGACGCTCAAGGGGGATCCCATCACCGTCGTCCCATACCTCAATACGGTAGTCTCGCCCTGCCCGTCGCACACCTAACACCACTCGGCCCTCAGGATTGTAGCGAAAGGCATTGGTCAAAAAGTTTTGTAGTACTCGGCGCAGCAAGTTCTTATCAGACTGAACCCAAACCTGGCTGGTCACAACGCGAAAGTCCAACCCTTGGCGACGCGCTAACACCCCAAATTCCGCTTCAAGCGCATCAAAGACTTCACACAATGGAAAGGATTCAATCCGTGCTTTCATTTTGCCCGACTCCAGGCGCGAGATATCGAGCAAGTCACCAATCAACACTTCCGCACTTTCTAGTGCGCTCTCTATATGCTGAGCAACGGCTTCGGTCTCTCGATTGGCCGCCATTTCACTGAGTGATGAAGCAAACAAACGTGCTGCGTTAAGTGGCTGCATCAAGTCGTGACTGACAGCGGCTAAAAAGCGACTCTTCGACTGTGAGGCCGATTCGGCCTTGCGGGTAGCATCAATCAACTGGCTATTCAGTCGCTCCAATTCCCGCGTTCGCGCTGTCACCCGCGCTTCAAGGGTTTCATTAGACTGCTTGAGCGCCGCTTCCGCATCCCGAAACGCGGTAATATCGGTGAAGGTCATGACAAACCCCCCGCCTGGCATCGGATTGCCCTGCAACTCAATCACCCGTCCGTCTGGATGCACACGCGAAGAGGTATGCGGCTTTCGTCGTGTTAAGTGCAGCACCCGCTTGCTGACATGTTCTTCCGGATCACCCGGCCCACAGAGTCCGCGCTGGGCATTGAATCGAATTAAGTCCGCGACCGGTCGCCCGACCTGGATAAGCCCGGGTGGAAACTGAAACATATCAATGTAGCGCTGATTCCATGCCACCAGCCGCAGTTGCTTATCCACCACAGAGATCCCTTGATTGATATGCTCAATCGCCCCTTGCAGTAATCCCCGCGAGAAATCGAACAACTCAGAGGCTTCATCAACAATGGTGGCAATTTCTTCCAATTGCATGTTGCGCCCCTGCAAGGCTGATGAAAGGACTAAGCGTGCCGATGACGAGCCAAATACCCCAGCCAACACCCGCTCGGTATGACGGATCAGCGGTGCGCTGGCTTGTTGCTGGGGCATCAGCTCTTCACCACGCTGCTCGGCAAATTGGCTAAACGCCTGACGCATACGCCGACGGCCAACAAAGCGTGCCGCGAGCATTTCCAGCTCCGCCACGGTGACTCGGCTTTGATACAAGCGCGCGTCATCGTTTTCCGGCAGTGGCATGCCAACAAACGCAGCAGCCTGTAAACGCTCACTGAGTGAGGGGCGCGTGAGTAAAGACACCACCACAAAGCCCAGGGCATTCATTAACACACTGAAGGCCAGCCCCCAATCCACGGTATTGAGGAGAGTAAAAGGTGCAAAGTTGGGAGGGGTAATAAGCCAAATCAATAGATTAGATTGCCCATCCCCTGCCAGCATGCCGGTTTGAGTCATCATGGTCACCAGCCATAGTGAAAACCCTATCAGTAAGCCCGCATAAACGCCTTTTTTGTTGCCTTGACGCCAGTACAAGGCACCAATCATCGCAGGGGCAAACTGCGCGATGGCCGCGAAGGAGAGAAAGCCGATTTCCGACAACGTGGGCACAGTAAGGATGAGATGATAGAAGCCCCACGCTGCAATTAAGATCAAAAAGATCAGCGCACGGCGAACATTGAGTAACAGCCCAGAGAACTGCGCAAAGTTACGTGATTTCAGTTTCATGCGCCGCAACAACAGGGGCATCACCAAGTCATTGGATACCATGATCGCCAGCGCAATGGTGGAAACAATCACCATCCCGCTGGCAGCCGATGCCCCACCCATAAACGCTAGTAGCGCCACTCCCTCAGCTCCTACCGATAGCGGCAACCGAATCACGTGAGTATCGGCAGGCGCCCCAGGTAACAACGCTTGCCCCGCGTAGGCGAGCGGCAGGACAAAAATCAACATCAGCAACAAGTAGGTCGGGAAGACTTTACGCGCGGTATTCAAATCACTCGCGCGCGTGTTCTCCACCACCATGGTGTGAAACTGGCGCGGCAAGCAAATGATCGCCGCGCCCGTCAAAAACGTGTGGATGATTAAGCTACCCACATCCGGGCGACCAATCACGCCAGAGTCCTCCAAACTCACAGGCAGGCTCGGCGCTTGAAATAACAGCCACACCACAAAGATCCCCACCCCAAGAAATGCGACCAGCTTGACGATCGACTCGAACGCGACTGCCATCATCATCCCTCGGTGGTGCTCCGTACTGTCGATATGCCGCGTACCAAATAACACGGTAAATACGGCCAAGGAGATACACACAAGCCAGGCGATTTGGGGTTGAGCCAAGCCAACGCTTTGCCCTAGCTCTGGGGAAAGCACATCAAGTCCCATGGCGATCCCGCGCAGTTGCAACGCGATATAAGGCAGCACGCCCACCACGGCAATCAAGGTCACCATCACCGCTAAGCCCTGCGATTTGCCATATCGCGCCGCGATAAAGTCGGCAATAGAGGTAATGTGCTCGCGCTTGGCGATCAAAATCATGCGGGCAAGAAAACGCCACCCAAGGGTAAACACCAGAATAGGGGCAAGATAAATCGGAAGAAATGACCATGGCGAGCTGGACGCTTGCCCAACTGTGCCGAAAAAGGTCCAAGAGGTGCAATACACCGCAATAGAAAGGCTATAAATCCATGGACGCCATGAGCGTAACCAGCGCGGCTGACGATCACCATACCAAGCAATCGCAAACAGTGCGCCCATATAAAGCAGTGAAACAGAGACAATTACCCAGCCTTGTGTCATGGCTCCCTTCCTGACGCAATCCTTTGCCGAATCCTTGAGCTGGGTGTAACACGGTATCGGCGCCCACTCAATCGTCTCGTATTCGCTTTGTGGGCACCCTAGCTAACTTTACTGCAAGCCTAAACATGGTCTATTACAGTTTAGGTCTGCCTATGCCACCTTAGCTTGCTTGGCACGCCAAAATGCCGGTTCACGCAGCGGTAAAACAAAAACAGGCAGCGCGAGCAGTGCCATGGTATAGAAAGTGCCAGAGGGCGATACCGCATAAATCCACCCGCTTGCCGTGGTCAGCGCCGCCACCACTGCGCCCATTGGCAACGCATTGTACGCCGCTTGTGTGGCCACCAATCGCGCCCCACACTCGCGCTGAATATACTGCATCGCGCCCAAGTGCGCGCCGGCAAACGTAATGCCGTGGAGCAGTTGCACCAGGATCACTGGCACCGCGGCGGTCGTCGTCCCTGTGATCCCCCAACGCAGCAATACACCCACAGCCGCCAATTGGAACAAGGCTTTGGATGACCAGCCATTAAAAAGCCGCGCGCCTAAGGCAAAGACGGCTACTTCCGCCACCACCCCGAGGCTCCACAAATAGCCGACAATGCTCTCGCTATATCCAGCCTGCTTCCAGTAGATCGCACTAAAACTGTAATACGCTGCGTGGCTGCCTTGCAGTAGGGAGGCGATTAACAAGAACACGATCACCTGACGGTCGCGAAAAAGCTGACGCATCGAGACTTTGCTATTGGTCATATCGCGCTCGCTTTGTGGCATCAATGTCGGCCGACGCAACGTCAGCAACAAACAGGCAGACAAGCCGCCAATTGCAACCCAAGGAATAATCGCCGCCGATTGCTCGGTCACCAGCCACCCGGTCAAACTCGACCCAACAATAAAGGCGATCGATCCCCAAAGACGGGTTCGACCGTAGTCGATAACTTTATGGCGCGCATAATAGTTGGCAAGCGCATCTGACAGCGGGACGGAGGGCCCAATGGCAAGATTAAACAACACAGTCACCAAAGCAAGCCACCACACATTGGCTCCCATTAAGGGGTGCAATACACACGTCACTAACGCCATGAGCGTCAATGCCCTCAGAGCGGGCAGCAAGGCTTCAACCTGTTGCACACGCGGTGTAAAGACTAAGTTAGCCACACAACGGGTCGCGAAACCGAGTCCTATCAAGGTACCGATCACACCTGAATTTAGGCCTAAGTACTCAAACCATACCGCCCAAAACGGCAGATACACACCATAGGAAAAAAAGAAGCCACCAAAGTATTCTGACAGCCAGCGAAACGGAGAACATTGGGTTACGGTCATCTCATTACTTCACATTAAGATAGATACCCGCTAAGTGTCGCAGCTCTGTGCGAGGAAAAAAAGACACGTGCACCACGAATGTCGACAAATGCGTGGGGGTGGCCAATCCGTATACGTCCTTGGCTAGACTAAAGTCGGCTAGCGAGATCGAAAAGGGTGAGACACACTGTGGATACCACAGTGAGGAGTGCGACTATGCCTGAACCTTTTGACACCTCTCATGCGCCCTTTGACTGCCTAACCGCATCACAAGTCAAACAATGCCGCCAAGCACTCGACGTTGCCTACTTTCGCCGTGGCGACACCCTGATCCAACCCGGTGATACGGGCGAGCAGCTCTTTATCATTATTAAAGGCAGCGTGGAAGAAGTGTCAGAAGACGGTAAGGAAGTATTTTCTCATTATACCACCGACGACTTATTTGACGTGCCAGCGCTGCTTAATGGCACCGCCAAACATCGATACCGTGCGCTAGAAGATACCCTCTGTCATTTATTGCCTGCTGAGGTGTTTCTCGCCATTTATCATCATAATCACGCGTTTCGCGGCTACTTTGATACCAACCTTCAGCGCCGACAAACGCTGATGGTGCAAGCGCGTCAGCAGCAAAACCTCGCCGAGTTTATGCTGACAAGAATTGATGACAGCAATATTCAACCTGCCTTGTGTGTCGCCTCCGACGTCCCCCTGCATGTTGCCACCGCCCAGATGAAAGCCGAGCGCTGCGACTGCGCCTTGGTGGATGATGAAAATGGCGACTGCGGCATTATTACCCGCACCAATTTGCTTCATGCGCTCGTGCTAGAGGGCTACGATCAATCCGTGCCTGTTGGCGAGGTGGCCACACGTCCGGTGATCAGTGTCGAACGCGGCGACTTTCTCTTTCACGCCATGATTAAGATGACACGCCAGCGCGTAAAACGCGTCCGGGTCGTCAGTGAACACGGAAACACAGCAGGGATGCTCGATCTTCCTCAGGTACTGAGCCTCTTTTCCACTCACTCTCACGTACTTAACTTACAGATTGCCCGCGCACAAACCATCGACGAACTGGTGATCGCCGCAAACAGCCAGAGCAAGCTGGTACACACCTTATTTAATAATGGCATTCACACCCGCTTTGTGATGCAGCTTATCGCCACCGTGAATGAGCAAATCATGGAAAAAGCGTTCCGCTTGTTAGTGCCCGAGGCTTACCAAAGCCAGTGCTGCTTGGTGGTAATGGGCTCTGAAGGACGCGGCGAGCAAGTGCTTAAGACCGACCAAGACAACGCCTTGATTCTCGCCGACGATCTCAACTGGCCCGATTGCCAGCAAGTGATGGAGACCTTTTCACATACACTGTATCAACTCGGTTACCCGCCCTGTCCGGGTCACGTGATGGTCAGTAACCCCAAATGGGTGAAAACCGCCACGCAATGGCAGCAAACCGTGCGTAATCTGGCACAAAGTGCCAATCATCAAAGCGTCATGGACTTGGCGATCCTCGCTGACAGCCAGCCGATCGCCGGCGATCTGAGTCTGATTGATGCGATCCAATCCCCCCTCAACGACACCTTGACCGACAATATGTTGACGCTCAACACCTTTGTCCGCCCTGCACTCGCCTTTCGCGTCCCTCTTACCGTGTTTGGCTCGCTCAAAAGCAGTAAAGAAGGGCTAGATATCAAAAAAGGCGGGATTTTCCCCATCGTCCATGGCGTGAGAACCATGAGTTTAGAAAAGGGCGTGCGCCACACCAACACCTTTGAGCGGCTGGAGCAGCTTGCCAACCTAGGGGCACTGGCGGAAGAAACGGCGGAAAACCTCTCCGAGGCCTTGAAGCTGTTTATCCGATTACGTTTAAGGCAACAATTGAGTGGCGAGCCACAAAGCAATTACCTCGACGTGGCTCACCTCCCTTCGAGCGAACGCGACTTGCTACGCCACGGGCTGCATGTGGTGAAAAAGTTTAAAGAGTCACTCGCTTTCCATTATCACGTGAGGGACTAATTTGAACTGGCTGACTCGGCATTGGTACCGTCATCGTCTACGACACTCACCCTATCGGGACTTATTTTTGCCTCCCGACTCAAACACGCTGATTTCACTGGACTGTGAGACCACCAGCTTGGATCCGCATCGTGCAGAGTTGGTTACGATTGCGGCCACCCCGATCAAAGGCAACCGGATCCTCACCAGTCACGCCCTCACCTTGACACTGGCCGCGCCAGAAAGTCTGAGCGCCGGCTCGGTCAGAATTCACCAACTCCGCCACCAAGATCTCACCCATGGAGTCAGTGGGGAACAGGCGATCACTGCGCTGGTCGACTTTATTGGTAACCACCCCTTAGTTGGTTACCATATCCGTTACGATAAATGCATTCTTGATCGTTACGCGCGCCAGTATCTTGGCTTTCCACTGCCCAATCCTCTGATTGAAGTCAGTGATATTTATCAACGCAAACTCGAACGCCTGCTTCCTAATGCCTATCACGACATCAGCATGGAGGCCATTAGTCGTCACCTCGATATCCCTTTGCCGGCCCGGCATGATGCGTTGGATGATGCGCTCGCCGCGGCATTGATTTATGTCCGCCTCACCCAAGGTGAGATGCCCATGCTGCAATCCAAATAACGCATCGAAGCCGCGACTGGCGCACGAACGCAACGACAAAGTGGGATCCAGCCCCCACTATCTGGCCTGACAACTGCGCAAATCGCTTAAAAATCAATGGGGTCATCCTAAAGTCTAATTGTCGGACGACCCGATATGTCACACCTTTACTGCATGGTTTTCGTTTGCCAGGCAGCGGTAACGCCTGACATCTCATGACATGGAAGCGCCGCGTGGAGCATCGCGGACACGAGGAGAAACAGGATGAGCGATAGTCACGTATACCCCGTCATGCCTTCAATTGCACAAAAGGCACACGCGGATGAAGCCAAGTATCAAGCACTCTATCAGCAGTCAGTGAGCGACCCGGAAGGCTTTTGGCGCGAGCACGGGCAAATTCTGGATTGGATGACGCCTTATACCAAAGTCAAACACACCTCGTTTGATACCGGCCATGTGGATATCCGCTGGTTTGAAGATGGTACCTTGAACGTGGCATCCAACTGTATTGACCGTCATCTTAAAGACAAAGGCGATCAGGTTGCCTTAATTTGGGAAGGCGACGATCCAAAGGACGATGCCACGCTCACTTATCACCAACTCCACCAGCAAGTATGCCAATTTGCCAATGTCTTAAAAGACAACGGTGTCAGAAAAGGCGATGTGGTGTGTCTGTACATGCCAATGGTGATGGAAGCGGCGGTGGCGATGCTGGCCTGTGCCCGTATTGGTGCCGTGCATACCGTGGTGTTTGGCGGCTTTTCTCCCGAAGCACTGGCAGGCCGGATTATTGACTCCAATGCCAAGGTAGTGGTGACCGCCGATGAAGGAATACGTGGTGGCCGTGCGGTGCCCCTGAAGAAAAACGTCGATGATGCCCTCGCCAATCCCAATGTGAAGTCGATTGAAAAAGTGGTGGTCTACCAACGCACCGGCGGCGATATTGACTGGCACAATCATCGTGATGTCTGGTGGCACGAGGCCACTGCGAAGGTGTCTGATAACTGCCCTGCTGAAGAGATGAAAGCCGAAGATCCTTTGTTTATTCTCTATACATCTGGCTCCACAGGCACGCCAAAAGGGGTACTGCATACGACCGGTGGCTATCTGGTGTATGCGGCGATGACCTTTAAGTATGTCTTCGACTATCAAGAGGGAGACGTGTTCTGGTGTACCGCGGATGTTGGTTGGATCACCGGCCACAGCTACTTGGTATACGGGCCGCTGGCCAACGGCGCGAAAACAATCTTATTTGAAGGCGTCCCCACTTATCCAAGCACCGCACGAATGAGTGAAGTCGTCGATAAGCACCAAGTGAATATTCTTTACACCGCGCCGACCGCCATCCGTGCATTGATGGCCAAAGGCAATGAAGCCGTCGCTGGCACCCAACGCGACTCACTGCGGATCATGGGCTCGGTGGGTGAACCTATTAACCCAGAGGCGTGGGAGTGGTATCACAGCACCATTGGCAACCAAGCTTGTCCGATTGTCGACACCTGGTGGCAAACGGAAACCGGTGGGATCTTGATCACCCCACTGCCCGGTGCCACCGCACTGAAACCGGGCTCTGCAACGCGTCCTTTCTTTGGCGTACAGCCGGCCTTGGTGGATAACATGGGCCATATACTCGAGGGCGCCACCGAGGGTAACCTCGTGATGCTCGACTCGTGGCCAGGACAGATGCGTACCGTCTTTGGCGATCACGACCGCTTCGAGCAAACTTATTTCTCCACCTTTAAAGGCATGTACTTTACCGGTGACGGGGCGCGTCGTGATGAAGACGGCTATTACTGGATCACCGGGCGCGTCGATGATGTCCTCAATATCTCGGGTCACCGAATGGGTACCGCCGAAGTCGAATCCGCGCTCGTCGCATTCGATAAAATTGCCGAAGCCGCGATTGTTGGTGTGCCACACGATATCAAAGGCCAAGCGATCTATGCCTATATCACCCTTAATGCCGGTGAAGTGCCCAGTGCCGAACTCCACAAGGAAGTCAAAGAGTGGGTGCGCAAAGAAATTGGCCCAATTGCGACGCCCGACTTCATCCACTGGACGGATGCACTGCCTAAAACCCGTTCAGGCAAAATCATGCGTCGTATTCTGCGCAAAATCGCCACCGGTGATACCGGTAGTCTGGGCGATACCTCGACATTGGCCGATCCCAGTGTGGTGGATAAGCTTATCGCAGAAAAAGAAAGTGTGGTCTAACCCTCACGAAAGATTGCTTAGCAACCTTTGCCGCCTGCGGGCGGCTTTTTTGATCCCCAGCACACGGGAAACGGAACTCTTTCCCTCCCTCGCAATCACACAAAAAGTAGGGGCATGAGGGGTCACCTCGCGTCAAACCGCCCGTCACTCACCATTTTTTGATAGCAAAAGGACAAAGTGTGCTGATTAGACCAGTATTTTGCTGCGATTTGCGCTGAAGTCTCTATAATTGCTGTCAGTAAGGACAAATTTGCATGGTATGCGCCGTCATAACATGCCCACCGGCTGGAATCCGCATTAAGCTGCACAATAACAGCGAATAGGAGAAGTAAGCGTCAAGATGTCTACAAAAAACCAAGTTTTAGTTTTAAATGGCCCAAACCTCAATTTGCTTGGCAAGCGTGAGCCCGAGCATTACGGCGCCCAGACCCTTAGCCAAATCATGGCGGGTTTAGAGGCACAAGCCGCTACCTTGAGTCTCAGTCTTGAACACTTTCAATCCAATAGCGAAGCTAGCCTCATCGATAAAGTCCACCAAGCCATGGAGACCGTGGACTTTATCATTATCAACCCAGCAGCGCTGACCCATACCTCTGTCGCCCTGCGTGACGCCCTATTAGGGGTCGACATCCCTTTTATCGAAGTGCACTTGTCGAATGTCTACGCACGTGAGTCCTTCCGGCATCACTCGTACTTTTCGGATAAAGCCGTCGGGGTGCTCAGCGGCTTTGGTGCTGATGGTTATGAATTCGCCTTAACAGCGGCCGCGCGTCATTTGGCGTTTGCGGCTGAGTAAAACAAAACATAAAGAAGAGACCTATCATGGATATCCGTAAGATTAAGAAACTGATCGAGCTTGTTGAAGAGTCAGGCATCTCTGAGCTAGAGATTGCCGAAGGCGAAGAGTCAGTTCGTATCAGCCGCTCTTCCCCAGCGGCGCCTGCGCAAATGGCTGCGCCACAATACGCACCGGCACCCGCACCGGCACCCGCCGCGCCTGAAGCACCTGCCGCCGAACCTGCAAGCGCACCGCAACCGAGCGGGCATCAAGTGCTTTCACCGATGGTCGGTACCTTCTATCGTGCACCAAGCCCAGAATCGGCCGCATTTGTCGAAGTCGGTAGCCACGTGCAAGAAGGCGACGCCTTGTGTATTGTCGAAGCGATGAAGATGATGAACCAAATCCAAGCCGACAAGAGCGGTGTGGTCAAAGCGATTCTCTGTGAAGACGGTCAGCCCGTTGAATTCGACGAACCACTCGTGATCATCGAATAAGCGAGGGCGCATGTTAGATAAAATTGTAATTGCTAACCGCGGTGAAATTGCATTGCGCATTTTGCGTGCGTGCAAAGAGCTGGGGATTAAAACCGTCGCGGTGCACTCGACCGCTGACCGCGATCTTAAACACGTGTTGCTCGCCGATGAAACCGTCTGTATCGGCCCTGCACCGAGTAACCAAAGCTATCTGAATATTCCTCGCATCATCAGCGCCGCTGAAATTACCGGCGCGGTGGCCATTCACCCCGGTTACGGCTTCCTATCCGAAAACGCTGATTTTGCCGAGCAGGTTGAGCGTTCAGGGTTTGTCTTTGTCGGCCCCAAAGCCGAAACCATCCGCCTGATGGGCGATAAGGTATCGGCGATTGAAGCGATGAAGAAAGCAGGGGTGCCCTGTGTCCCGGGTTCAGATGGCCCGCTGGGTAGCGATCAGGAAAAAAACAAAACCATTGCCAAACGTATTGGCTATCCGGTGATCATCAAAGCATCCGGTGGCGGCGGTGGCCGGGGGATGCGCGTGGTGCGCTCTGAAGCAGAGCTTATCGATGCGATTGCCATGACCCGCGCCGAAGCCAAATCTGCATTTAGCAACGACATGGTTTACATGGAAAAATTCCTTGAGAACCCTCGTCATGTTGAAGTGCAAGTCTTGGCCGACGGTCAAGGCGGGGCGATTCACCTGGGTGAACGCGATTGCTCAATGCAGCGCCGTCACCAAAAAGTGGTTGAAGAAGCGCCAGCACCAGGTATCACTGCTGAAATGCGTAAATTCATTGGCGAGCGCTGCTGCCGCGCATGTGTTGAGATTGGTTATCGCGGCGCAGGTACCTTTGAGTTCTTATATGAAAACGGCGAGTTCTACTTTATTGAAATGAACACTCGCATCCAGGTCGAACATCCTGTTACCGAAATGGTGACTGGCGTCGACTTAGTCAAAGAACAACTCCGCATTGCGGCGGGTCAGCCACTGTCGTTCACCCAAGACGACATCCAAATTCGCGGCCACGCGGTGGAATGCCGGATCAACGCTGAAGATCCAGAGCGCTTTATCCCGAGCCCAGGCAAAATTGAACGCTTCCACTCACCAGGCGGAATGGGCGTGCGTTGGGAGTCACACGTGTACGCGGGCTATCAGGTTCCGCCCCATTATGACTCCATGGTTGGCAAGCTTATCTGTTACGGCGAGAACCGTGACGTCGCGATTGCGCGTATGCGGAATGCCCTCGCGGAAACCGTGATTGATGGGATTAAAACCAATATTCCTCTCCAGCTCGATATTATGAATGACGAGCACTTCCAACACGGCGGTGCCAACATTCATTATCTCGAGAAGAAACTCGGCTTGTCGTAATCATGCCGCTGGCCATCATCGAGGCCATGCCATCAACGTTAGCAACCAAACCGCCGTTAATCGGCGGTTTTTTGCATAAAACCCGCGCTAACTGGCAAAAAATCCCACCCACCCTCAATGCTCATCATGCTGTCATCATCTTGTGCAGCGAGCACAGTACGGATCTGGTAAAATCGCCGTATTCCTTTTCCGACACGAGACTCACCATGCCTTGGATCCAACTCAAATTGAATGCGACGTCTGATAACGCCGAAGCGATTGGCGACCTGCTAATGGAAGAAACCGGCGCGCTGTCTGTCACCTTCTTAGACGCGAAAGACACACCGGTTTTTGAGCCCTTACCCGGTGAAACCCGCTTATGGGGCGAGACAGATATCATGGCCTTGTATGATGCGCACACTGACATGAGTGATGTATTGGCCATGATCAGCACCAGCCCACTGCTCGCTGATGACTTTGCCCATAAAGTAGAGCAACTGGAAGACAAAGACTGGACGCGCGCATGGATGGATAACTTTAAGCCCATTCAATGTGGCCAGCGACTTTGGATCTGTCCAACCTGGTGTGAAGTGCCTGATGATAAAGCTGTGAACGTGATGCTCGACCCGGGCCTCGCCTTTGGCACCGGCTCACACCCAACCACCGCACTGTGCTTGGAATGGCTTGATAGCCTAGATCTAAGTGGCAAAACCGTGGTCGATTTTGGCTGTGGATCCGGCATTCTCGCGATTGCGGCGATTAAACTGGGTGCCGAGCGTGTGATTGGTATTGATATTGACCCACAAGCGCTGTTGGCATCAAAAGACAACGCCGAGCGCAATGGTGTCGCCGACCAACTTCACCTCTATCTTCCTAAGGACCAACCGGCCGATCTCAAAGCCGATGTGGTGGTTGCTAACATTCTTGCCGGACCGTTGCGTGAATTATCGAGTGTCATCAAAGGCCTGATCAAACCCGGCGGTCAGCTAGCGATGTCTGGCGTGCTAGAAACTCAAGCGGATGATGTGGCGAACCATTACCGTGACAGTCTCACTATCGACCCGATTGTCGAGCGCGAAGAGTGGTGCCGCATAAGCGGGGATTTACCTGCTTAAACAGCTCATTGGCACCCATAAAGCCTGACACACTCGCCACGCCAGTGCATCAGGCTTATTTAATGAGCATACCGAACTGCTTGATTAATCAGCGAAACGCCATCGATACAAAAAGAACTGTAAAAATCAAGCCATCAATGCTCAAATATTGTCCTTTTCAGATACTGAAAAAATGCGTAAAATGCGCGCCCTTGCTGACTCAGAGCGGCTGAAGAGGATTTAGAGCTTTTGCGTATCGGACCCTACACCCTGGATGTCCCCTTGATCGTGGCCCCAATGGCCGGCGTGACAGATAGACCATTTCGTGAGTTATGCCTTGCACATGGTGCGGGCATGGCGATCAGTGAAATGATGTCGTCGAATCCGGCGTTGTGGCGAACGAGCAAGTCGCAAAAGCGCATGGTTCATATTGACGAATCCGGTCTGCGTTCAGTGCAAATCGCGGGAGCTGAACCCGAGCTTATGGCTGACGCGGCGCAGTTTTGTGTGGAGAACGGGGCGCAAATTATTGACATCAACATGGGTTGTCCAATGAAAAAGGTCAACAAAAAGTTAGCAGGCTCTGCCTTGCTAACGCGGCCTGATCTCATTGAACAAATCCTCAAAGCCACGGTAAACGCGGTGGATGTTCCCGTGACACTCAAAACACGTACAGGCTGGGATCCGGACAATAAGAATTGTGTTGAGATCGCCCGGATGGCGGAAGATTGTGGCATCCAAGCCCTTGCACTACATGGCCGCACGCGTGCCTGTATGTACAAAGGTGAAGCAGAATACGACAGCATTAAGGCTGCCAAGGCAGCGGTATCCATTCCGGTGATTGCCAATGGCGACATTGACTCACCAGAAAAAGCCCAGTATGTCCTCGACTACACGGGTGCGGATGCGGTAATGATTGGTCGCCCTGCTCAGGGACGCCCGTGGATTTTTCGCGAAATCCACCACTATCTCACCACAGGTGAGCACTTGCCTGCCCCTTCGTTAGAAGAGGTTAGGACGATTTTGTTGGGTCATGTTCAAGAGCTTCATCAGTTTTATGGGGAGCTCAAAGGGTTACGTATTGCCCGTAAACACGTGGGCTGGTACCTAAAAGAGCATGACCAAATTGGCGACTTTCGCCGCACCTTCAACGCAATCGAAGATGCACCACAGCAGATCGATGCGCTGCAAGGCTACTTCGACAACGTTGCATAAATACGAGAAGAGCTGACAGAATATGTTCGAACAAAACCTGACTTCCGAAACATTGACAGTAACGACTGTAACTTCACAAGATCAAATTACGCAAAAGCCACTTCGTGACTCTGTAAAAGCGTCCTTGAAGAACTACCTCGCGCAATTGAATGGCCAGGAAGTCAACGATCTGTATGAGCTTGTCCTCGCAGAAGTTGAGCAGCCACTGCTGGATACCATCATGCAATACACGCGCGGCAACCAAACCCGTGCAGCCACCATGATGGGCATCAACCGCGGTACATTGCGTAAGAAACTGAAAAAATACGGCATGAACTGATTGCCAAGACACAAGCTACCGATTTAAAAGCCGCGCCTTCTTTCTTGGTGCGGCTTTTTTATCACACGAAAAACCATGATTCTCTCTAACTTGCTAGCAGTTCGAATACACACTCTGCTCCAAGGATAAACAATCTGTACGAGTTATTGCACAAACTTTCACACAAGAATACGCATCAGTTATTGGCGAAAAGAGCGACACTCGATAACCTAAGGCTCAAGCCCACCTACGAATAGGCTGTACTTTAAAAGTTTAACAGACCGAAAATTGTCTTTGCCTCGGTTAGCTGAACAACAAAACCGATGCCACAGAGTATATCAGTCAGTTCAAAAAGCTTACCGCTACAGTGTTTGTATGAGGAGCCATGGAAGAGTTAACACTGAATAACCAAGAAGATGTCCAATCACTGCAAGAAAGCGCTGAAGTAGAGTGCAAACTCGCGGGAGGCCGAGACGGTAAAGGTGCTGTCCCGAATGATATGTGGGAAACCTACAGCGCGTTCGCTAACACCCGTGGTGGCGTCATTCTGCTTGGCATCAAAGAAAAACGCGGTCAATTTATCCTTGAAGGCATCGCAAACCCTGGCCCATTAGTTAAGAACATCGTTGATACCGTCAATAATCCCAACAAGGTTAGTTGTAACTTGCTCAGTGAGCGGGACGTGCACGTTGAGGTTATCGATGGAAAGTCTATTGTTTGCATTAACGTGGCGAGAGCCCCGCGTAAAGAGCGCCCAGTTTACATCAATGGCAACCCGCTCATGGGAAGTTTTGTACGTCTTTACGAAGCCGACCAGAAGTGTTCTTCAGATACCGTTAAACAAATGATGGCGGAGCAAGAGAATGAGCGTGACCAAAGAGTTTTAGAACACTTCACCATTGATGACATAGAGCTTGAGAGCTTACGTGTTTATCGACAAATGTTTAAAGACGTGAAACCTCAGCACCCTTATTTAGAACTCTCAGACCAAGAGTTTTTACGCTCTATTCGTGCTTGGCGACGAGATCGCACGTCTGGCACTGAAGGGTTAACTTTAGCGGGGCTAGTGATGTTTGGACGCTGGGACGCGCTACAAGATGCCTTCCCGGCATACTCTCTCGACTACCAAGAAAAAGACGATAGTTCTCATCGCTGGATTGACCGTCTTTATACTGATGGTTCTTGGTCAGGCAATGCCTTTGATTTCTACCGCAAGGTTTATCGTAAGCTCACCGCCGATTTAAAAGTTGGCTTTCAGCTTAGTGATGGGCAACGCCTTGATACATCTCCGGCACACGAAGCCATTCGAGAAGCCTTGGTCAACACGCTCGCGCACGCTAACTTTAACTCTGAAGACAATATCCTGATCGAAAAGCATCCAGATTTTATTGGGTTTCGTAATCCTGGCTTAATGAGAATTCCTGTTCAAGAAGCAATTGCTGGTGGGAACAGCCAATGCCGCAACCCGGCCATTCATCAAATGTTTTTGAATATTGGGCTGAGTGAAAAAGCAGGGTCCGGCATTCCTAAAATTTACAGTAACTGCCGCAGCCAAAACTGGCAGCCGCCGCACCTCTATGAAAAATACGAACTCGACCAAACTCTGCTTGAACTGCGGATGGTCAATATACTATCACCGGAGCTCCATCAGCAGCTCGTAGACCTTTTTGGTGAAAACTACAAACAATTGAGTGAGCTTAAACGCACAATACTGGTCACGGCTGTTACTGAATCTTGGTTTAATCATGAGCGTATATGTTCTCTCACGTCTGAACACACCCGTGAGGTAACCTTGGCCCTCAGTCAATTGGTCTCAGCTGGGTATTTAGAATCAGCAGGAAAACATAAAGGCAAAATCTATCATCTGAAAGGGATTGAAGTGCCAACCCCAGACAACGATGCAGGCAAGAGCATTAGCTTTGTCGCTTCTCCTAGTGCTACGCAGCTGTCTCTGTTTGGTGGAGAAGGCGAAGTGCCGGACTTGCACTCTCAAGATCCGGACCTAACTCCGGACCTAACTCCGGACCTAACTCCGGACCAACACGGCAAATTTGATCAACAAGCGCAAAGTCTATGGGCTGAACTCAAAAAGATAGCAAATCCAGTCGCTAAACTCACTGGCAGGAAGAAGTCTAAGGCGACCGTTGAGCAAGCTCTCATTGCGTTATGCCAAGCTGCTGAGCCTCAGTGCCTGAAGCTCGCAGACATCGCCAACTTACTCGATATGAAACCAGACACGCTCAGAAAAAACTACCTAAGTCAGATGGTAAAACAGCAACAACTTTACTTAGTCTACCCGACGATCCCAAACCATCCAGAGCAAGGCTATACCACGAAAAACAATATCAAGCAGGAAGGCAAGTGAGAACAATGGTTTATCAATCAGAACAGTTGCTAGAAGATAATCTGAGCGCGTAATTTATAGCGCTTGGTTCCCCGTGTCGTTGTTGATTTACATTACAAGCAAGAATATGACCGACAGCATGATATCGGGCCGAGGAAACGCACTTGCGTGCAAGCTATCTTCGAATACAAGTGGTTAGATCAACCCCATACCAAGAGGATGGCTGAAGCATATTGCTCACACTTACTAACAACCCAAAACTGGCTTACAGGCTTAACACATTGGATCAGCATCTTCGCTGTCCGCAAGGGTTTCCAATATCGAGCAATGGGTCGCGTCATCGTCGTCCATCCCGCAGCAGGCGGCATTTAAACGCGTAAGGGCATGCTTGACCCGCTCAAGCGCGGCTATCTTCTCTGAGACCTCATTCAGGCGCCGCTGGGTGATCCCTTTTACTTCTGCACAGGTGTGTAGCGTCGCTTCTTCGCGAATGTCAGACAGCTCGTGAATTTCATCAAGCGATAGTCCCATCTCTTTGCCGCGTAAAATGAACATCACTTGGCTAATGGCCTCATCGGCATAAAGCCGGTATCCACCCTCTGTGCGCGCACTCGGTGCGAGCAAGCCAGATTTTTCATAAAAGCGCAGCGTATCGGTGGAGACACCACAGTGCTTGGCTAACTCACCTATTTGCAGCAACTTGGTCATCACCGCTCCTTTTCATGTTGGATGAACTCTCTTTTTGTAGCAAAGGCGGGCCCTTATGACCAGCGTTGCATGAGAACCAGAAAGCACTGAGGTGTAAAAACAATAAAAATGTCGCCATCAGCAAATAGCAATCGATTGCGCAGAGGAAATCAGATAGAATGGCGCCGTTTTGGCGCTTGCCGGTTTAATAAAGCTCACCCCTGTTGTTATACATAGTGAGCTTTGATAAGCATTCAATCTGTCAGTGAAGAGAACTAAGCCATGGAAAATCTGCGTCCTATTCGTCGCGCGTTACTGAGCGTGTCTGATAAAACCGGTGTGGTCGAGTTTGCCCAAGCACTCGCCCAACGCGGTGTCGAACTGCTATCGACCGGCGGCACGGCCCGTTTACTCGCAGAAAACGGCCTTGCGGTCACCGAAGTCTCCGAGCATACCGGTTTCCCAGAAATGATGGATGGCCGCGTGAAAACCCTTCACCCGAAAATTCACGGCGGCATTTTGGGCCGACGCGGTCAAGACGATGCGGTGATGGAGCAGCATCAGATCGCACCGATTGATATGGTAGTAGTGAACCTCTACCCGTTCGCACAAACCGTTGCCAACCCAGATTGCACACGCGAGCAAGCCATCGAGAATATCGATATCGGCGGCCCAACCATGGTGCGCTCAGCGGCGAAAAACCATGCCGACGTCACCATTGTGGTGAACAGCCAAGATTATGATCGCGTGCTCACCGAGATGGAACAGCACCAGCAGTCTTTGACACATGCCACGCGCTTTGATTTAGCCATTGCCGCGTTTGAGCACACCGCGGCCTACGATGCCATGATTGCGAATTACTTTGGCACCCAAGTCCCTGCCTATCATCACGCAGAAGACAGCCAAGACTCGCCATTCCCACGCACCCTGAGCCAACATTGGGTTAAAAAGCAAGACATGCGCTATGGCGAGAACAGCCATCAGGCAGGCGCATTTTATACTGAAGCCCAACCGCAAGAGGCCTCGGTGGCGACGGCTACCCAACTGCAGGGCAAGGCGCTGTCTTATAACAATATCGCTGACACCGATGCGGCATTAGAGTGCGTGAAAGAATTTGAACAGCCTGCCTGCGTGATTGTAAAACACGCCAACCCCTGTGGCGTTGCCATTGGCGAAGACTTACTCAGCGCCTATCAGCGTGCTTATCAGACCGATCCGACCTCAGCATTTGGCGGCATTATTGCCTTTAACCGTGAACTAGACAGCGACACGGCACACGCCATTGTCGAGCGCCAATTTGTTGAAGTGATCATCGCGCCACGTGTCAGTGATGCGGCGAAAGCGGTGGTTGCGGCAAAGAAAAATGTCCGCCTTCTCGAGTGTGGCCAATGGCAAGCGCGCACCACAGGTTGGGACAGCAAACGGGTTAACGGAGGCTTGTTAGTCCAAGCTCGCGACCAAGGGATGGTCGGTTTAGACGATTTGCGTATCGTCTCTGAGCGCCAGCCCACAGACAAAGAGCTGAACGATGCGCTATTTTGCTGGAAAGTGGCAAAATACGTGAAATCAAACGCGATTGTGTATGCCAAAGACAGCATGACCATTGGCGTGGGCGCCGGCCAAATGAGCCGCGTCTACTCGGCAAAAATAGCCGGCATCAAAGCGGCCGATGAGCAGCTCGAAGTGGCCGGTAGCGTGATGGCCTCTGATGCTTTCTTCCCTTTCCGTGACGGCATTGATGCCGCAGCCGACGCTGGGATCACCTGCGTGATCCAACCGGGTGGCTCGATGCGTGATGAAGAAGTGATTGCCGCCGCCAATGAGCATGGCATGGCGATGGTCTTTACCGGTATGCGCCATTTCCGCCACTAAGTGGCTGAGGAAGGAGAGAATATGAAGGTTTTAGTGATTGGTGGCGGTGGCCGCGAACATGCCCTAGCGTGGAAAGCCGCGCAGTCATCGAACGTCGACACCGTTTACTGCGCACCGGGTAATGCCGGCACCGCGCATGAGAAAAAAGTCAGCAATATTGCCATCGCCGCTGATGACGTCGAGGGGTTGCTGGCCTTTGCCCGCGAGCAACAGATTGATTTAACCATCGTCGGCCCTGAAGCGCCCTTGGTGTTGGGTGTGGTCGATGCCTTCCGTGAACACGGCTTGGCCATTTTTGGCCCAACCCAAGCAGCGGCGCAACTTGAAGGCTCTAAAGCCTTCAGCAAAGACTTTTTGGCGCGTCACGGCATTCCCACTGCCGACTACCAAACCTTTTCGACGGTTGAGCCCGCGCTAGCCTACATCGCGGAAAAAGGTGCGCCCATTGTGGTCAAAGCCGATGGCCTCGCCGCCGGTAAAGGGGTCATTGTGGCGATGACCGAGCAAGAAGCCACCGAGGCGGTGCGCGATATGCTCTCGGGCAATGCGTTTGGTGAAGCCGGGCACCGCGTGGTCATCGAGGAATTCCTGCAAGGTGAAGAAGCAAGCTTTATCGTCATGGTGGATGGTGAGCATGTGCTCCCCATGGCCACCAGCCAAGACCACAAACGGGTTGGAGAGGGCGATACTGGCCTCAATACCGGCGGGATGGGCGCATACTCGCCTGCCCCTGTGGTGACCGATGCCATTCACCAACGCGTGATGGACGAGGTGATTATGCCCACCGTAGAGGGAATGCATGCAGATGGCATCCCCTACACCGGCTTTTTGTACGCGGGACTCATGATTACCGCCGATGGCAAGCCAAAAGTGATTGAGTTTAACTGTCGCTTTGGCGATCCGGAAACCCAGCCGATTATGATGCGCTTGCAATCAGACTTGGTTGCGCTTTGCTTGGCAGGTAGCGAAGGGCGTCTTGATAAGGTCGAGTCTCACTGGGATCCGCGTGCAGCCGTGGGTGTGGTCTTAGCCGCTGGCGGCTATCCAGGTGAGTATCGAAAAGGCGATCGTATCACGGGGCTACCCACCGATAGTGAGACAGCCAAAGTGTTTCATGCCGGTACCGCGCTGAAAGACGGTGATATCGTGACTGCTGGCGGACGTGTGCTCTGTGCGACCGCATTAGGTGAGAATGTGACTACGGCAAAACAAGGGGCTGACGCGCTCGCGGCCTTGATTCATTGGCCAGGTTGCTTCTACCGCAATGACATCGCCCACCGCGCGGTATCTCGCGAAAAAGCTGATTTATCGACTTAATGTTACATCGCGGCATGCCGCATCCAGCAAGCCAGACCCGATAAATGCGCCACCAAGGCGCATTTTTTATATCCGCGGTTTTTACGTGTCGACGAGCTTTTTTGCTTCGATAGGGTTTTGTTCATCGAGCGTCTATTCATCGAGCTTTTATTCGTCAAGTAAGCGAGGGCGCTGCAAACAGGCTTTGTTATTATCGACATACACAAGAAAGTCGATGTTATCGCGTAGGATACCTGAATCGCCACCTGCAACCACAAAGGTGCCGGGCTGACTTATCTGCGAAACCACGCTGGGATCAATCGTGTCAGAAAATGTCCAACGCTGGGTATCGCCACGACAATCGACCCAACGGTCGCCCTGACGCTGCGCTTGCCACACTGATACATCACGTGACAACTGCGTTTTTGCTTGCTGCTGTACTTGATTGGCTTCTTGATAAAGGCGGGTCAGTGTCGCGCTACTCAAGGGGAGTAAGGTTTCATCTTGCTGATAGCGCTGAAAGACAGGCTCACCACTGGCATCAAATCGAACATAGATAGAGAAGGGAGCTAATGCGGCGCCCGCCAGCTGTGTGCCCTCTCGTTTGATTGCACGCAAGCTGCCGTCTCGCCAGACATACTCGCTACGATAACGACCATAATCGCCCTGCCACACTTGCTCGGCTAAACCAATCACCTGCCCTTGCTGACTATCCAACCAGTAAACAGCGCGATAATCGCCGGCGGAAGCGGCGGTCATATGTGTGACCGGCTTGGAAGGCTGCCCACTTGAGCATCCAACCAGGATGGCCATCAACGCGACTATCCAAAATTTAGAACGCATCACGAGTCCACATACAAAAACGCCATAGCGAGAAGGCTATGGCGACATGAGCATGCGTGCTTACTTAACAGCGTCTTTTAACGCTTTACCTGCGACAAACGCAGGGACGTTTGCCGCAGCGATTTGAATTTCTTGACCCGTTTGTGGGTTACGACCGGTGCGTGCTGCACGGTGGTTAAGCTTAAACGTACCGAAGCCAATCAGTTGTACCTGCTCGCCTTCTTTCAAGGCGCCTTCAATACCGCCCAAAGTCGCTTCCAAAGCTGTTTTCGCTTGTGCTTTTGAAAGGTCCGCTTTTTCTGCGATCAGGTCGATCAGTTGGGTCTTGTTCATTATGTCTTCCCTTCTAGGTTTTTTAGAGACGAAGTCACTCTAATTCAAAAGAAGCCCGGCTGGCAAAGGTTTGTGGCGATGAGTGTGGCTGTATGGAGGCTCTTTAACCACAAACTGAGCGCGATCTCACAATTTGTTGCGTTTTTTCTCAGTTGAATGGTTGTAAAAGCCCGCCAATGGCCTGATCTTTAGGGTGTTGATTGGCTTTTAACTCCGGAAATCTATGCTCATTCTGGTTCTTTTTATCTCGCTTTCGATTGGCGTCTCCTTCATTTGCTCCGTACTTGAGGCGGTACTGCTCAGTATCACACCCAGCTACATTGCGAACCTCCGCCACCAAGGGCACCCTGCGGCCGAGCGCCTCAATGCGCTTAAAAAGGATATTGATCGCCCCTTGGCCTCGATTCTGACCCTCAACACCATTGCACATACTGTGGGGGCAGCCGGCGCGGGGGCACAAGCGGCTCACGTGTTTGGTGATGCTTGGGTCGGGGTATTCTCCGCCGTTCTTACACTGGCGATTCTTCTTTTATCAGAAATCATTCCTAAAACCATTGGCGCCAACTTCTGGCCCCAATTAGCCCCTGGCGCGGCACTGGTACTCAAGTGGATGGTGTGGGCACTGACGCCATTCGTTTGGCTGTCTGAGCAGATCACCAAGCGGCTCAGCGCGGATACCACCCATGTTAAACTACGTGATGAAATCTCAGCGATGGCAATGCTGGCATCAGAAAGTGGGGAAATGGGGGAAGACGAAACACAAATGCTTCATAACATGCTGAAGTTACGTGACCTGCCCGCAACACAGCTGATGACACCGCGCCCGGTCCTGTTTCGCATTCCTGCCGAGATGGATGTGAATACCTTCCTTGACGAGCATGGTGACTGCCCGTTCTCTCGTCCGCTGGTTTACGGTGAGCAGCGTGACGATATTCTAGGCTTTGTCCACAAGTCCAATATCTATGAAGCCAAAACCCAAGGCGCAGGCCAAACGCCGATAGGCAATCTCATGCGCCCCCTCGCGGTGATCCTTCCCGGGAACAGTGTTTTGCAAGCGTTTGATATCTTAATGATCCGCCGCGCTCAGTTGGCGATGATTGTCGATGAATATGGCACGGTGCAAGGTATTATCACCTTGGAGGATGTGTTTGAGTACTTAACCGGGCGAGAAATTATCGATGAGGCAGACACGGTAACTGATATGCAACAGCTCGCGTATCAACGTTGGGATGCATGGAAGAAGCAGCACAACATGATTGAAAGCCAAGATGACGATGAACCACCGGTCCAGCGACATACGGATGAGTCATGATCAGAAAAGGCGGCTCGCGCCGCCTTTTTATCGGGTGACGCGTGCTTACTCGACACCTAATCCAAGGTTACTGACGCCCGCCTCACGCAGCTCTTGGCGGATGCTTTTGATCATCTCCACATCACGGCTTTCCGCACTTTTTAGCACACGGAAAATCGCCCATTGGGCATCCCACTCTTCACAAACCGCTTCAAACCTCTTTTGATTCTCATCCGTCACCGCCTCACCGGTCTGCGCTTCTTCAAGCTGCGCTACGCTGAGGACCGACTGCTGAGAAACTTTTAATGTAATGGGCAAGATTTCATCACGATCTAACAAAGCGTGAATAAGCTGAGACAAGGCGATGCAGGCATCAATCGCCGGATAAGTCAGATAAATGGCATCCTCATCAGCGACCGGAATTAATGGCTCTAGCTTTTCCAATTGTCGTTCGAAGTCAATTTTGGCACTTTTAACCGTCTGCGATTCCCATACCGCATCGAGAATATTGCGAAACGCTTGCGGGTCGGCAAATCCAGTTTGGGCACAGTAGAGCGCATAGTTAGGGACCATACGTTCCACCAGCGCAGCCATAAAACTAATGTGCTGCCAGTTTTCACATTTTTCCAAACGCAGTTGTAAAGGGTTTCGTAACATAGTCAGTGAGTCTTTAATAACGGGAAGGTATGTTGTCCTCATGGAATGCGGCCAGTGTACTTGATTCCCCCCACCATAAAAAGGAGCCTTTGTGGATAAAATCTACGTTATCAGCGAGCATGTCGAGACGTATCACCAGTTGCTTGAAACGGCTCAACTTCCCGATCTCGCTATCACCTCATCCGCAGAGGAGGCCAGTATCTGGTTGGCCGATCCGCCGCTTGCGGCCCCGCTATTGCCCAAAGCCAAGGCCTTGCGTTGGCTCCAGTCGACCTTTGCCGGTACCGATGCCCTGATTAAAGCCCCTTTCCGTCATTATCAACTCACCAACGTGCGCGGCATATTCGGGGCACTGATGGCCGAATATATCTTCGGGTTTGTGCTCAATGAAAGCCGGCATATAAGCCAGTATGCCGAACAGCAAGCACAGCGTTGCTGGCAGCCACAGCCCTATCAGTCGTTGCGAGGACAAACGCTCGCCGTCTTAGGCACAGGGGCGATTGGCCAGCATATCGCGACCGTCGCACACGCCTTTGGCATGACCGTACTTGGCGTCAACCAAGATGGGCGGCCCGTCGATAGTTTTGATCACACTCTGACACTGCCAGCATTAGAGCAACGCTTAGACAAGATGGATGTGCTGGTCAGTACCTTGCCCGCCACGCCTGAGACGGATAAATGTTTGAATGCGGATTTTTGGCGACAGGCAAAAGACCTCATATTCATCAACGTTGGACGGGGTGCCACCTTGGATGAGGCCGCCCTGCTCCACGCGTTAGATAACAAAAAACTCGGCTTGGCGGTCTTGGATGTAATGCAACAAGAGCCACTGCCAAAGCAGCATCCCTTTTGGACACACCCAGACGTGAGAGTGACACCCCATATTGCGGCTGTCAGTTTTCCTGAGCAGGTTTTTGCGCTATTTGCCGATAACTATTGCCGCTGGCATGCAGGCGAACCGCTCATGCACTCAGTCGATTTTGACAAAGGTTACTAGATGCTTTTCGAGGATTTAGACACGGCTTTAGCCGCGGCCCGAGCGTGTCGGTTATGCCAACACTGGCTACCCGATGGGCCTCGCCCTGTTATCCAAGCCAGTGCTAACGCGCGAGTACTGATTATCGGCCAAGCACCAGGACAACGTGTGCATGAGAGTGGGCTGCCATTTAATGACCCTAGTGGTGATCGTTTGCGGGAATGGCTGGGGGTCACTCGCGAGCAGTTTTACCAGCCAGATTTATTTGCCATCATGCCCATGGGTTTTTGTTATCCCGGCAAAGGTCAATCGGGCGATTTGCCACCGGCACGTATCTGCGCGCCTGTTTGGCACCAGGCAATCAAAGCGCATCTTCCTCACGTTGCGGTAACCTTGCTGATTGGCCAATATGCACAGCGGTACCATTTAGCCAATAAACCAAAAACATTGACCGAGACCGTCAAGCACTGGCAAAAGTGGGCGCCTCACACCTTTGCGCTGCCTCACCCTTCCCCCAGAAACACCTTGTGGTTACGCCGCAATCCGTGGTTTGAAGAGGAGGTGGTGCCTGCCATACGCTATCACGTTCAACAGGCTTTATACGATTGAGGCTAAAAAGAACAACGCTCGCCAGTTGGCGAGCGTGTTTTACTAATCGTGGTAAGGACGCGAGAGTTCATGCACCGCATCAATGAAGGCACCTGCGTTTTCTGGCGGCACATCCAAATGAATGCCATGTCCAAGGTTAAACACATGGCCCGTGCCCTCTCCAAATCCTTCTAGGATGGTGGCAACCTCTTGGCGAATGCGTTCTGGGCTGGCATATAACATCGACGGATCCATATTACCTTGTAGAGCAACATTGTCGCCAATCCGTGCTTTGGCATCAGCCATGTTAATGGTCCAATCAAGCCCAACACCATCACACCCGGTCGCGGCAATGCGTTCCAACCACATACCCGCATTTTTAGTAAATAAGGTCACTGGCACGCGGCGCCCGTCATGCTCTCGGATCAGACCGTCGACAATTTTCTGCATATACTGCAAAGAGAAGTCATTATAATCGCGCGGCGTGAGCACGCCACCCCAGGTATCAAAGACCATGACAGACTGCGCACCCGCCTTAATCTGCGCGTTTAGATAACTAATCACACTGTCGGCGAGCTTGTCGAGTAAGGCGTGTAACGTCTGCGGCTCGGCATACATCATCTTTTTGATCTTGGTAAAGGCTTTCGAGGTGCCACCTTCTACCATGTAAGTTGCCAGTGTCCATGGACTGCCAGAGAAGCCAATCAAGGGAACTTCACCCGCCAATTCTTTGCGGATAGTACGCACCGCATTCATCACGTATTGCAATTCCCCTTCGGGATCGGGCATACCGATTTTATCGACATCCGCTTTACAGGTGATGGGACGAGAAAACTTGGGGCCTTCTCCCGTTTCAAAGTACAGCCCTAATCCCATTGCATCAGGAATAGTGAGAATATCTGAAAATAAGATAGCGGCATCCAAATCAAAGCGACGCAACGGCTGCATGGTCACTTCACAGGCCAATTCCGCATTTTTACACAACGACAAAAAGTCACCCGCCTGCGCACGTAATTCTCGATATTCAGGAAGGTAGCGACCCGCTTGGCGCATCATCCACACGGGCGTGCAATCTACCGGTTGCTTATAAAGGGCGCGTAAATAACGATCGTTTTTCAATTCGGTCATTGTGTTTAAACCTGTGTGCGAAAAGTGGCCGCCATTGTATCACTGTAAAATGGCAACAAAAGCGAAGCTTTGTTAACAGGATCATAAAACGGCCACCCAAGGACCACGAACGATTGCTGGTGATTTAACCGCATGGTAAAACCATCCTATAACGACAATAGATCTACAAAAGACAATAGATCTACAAAAGACATAGGTCTACAAAAGACAACATGTTCGCATCTTACCCCGGCTCCCCTACGGCCGGGTTTTTTTATGCCTGCGTCAAGGTGCAGCTGGCCTCAATCAAGCGTCGAGCAATCGTTCCTGTTGGTGCGACTAACGGTAACTGGTCCATATCAAACCATTGTGCATCGGTGAGCTCCTCATAGTCGGGGTTTAGATCCCCTCCGGCATAATCGGCGAGAAACCCCATCATCACATTAGAAGGAAACGCCCAGGGCTGGCTTTCCATGTAACGAATATTGGTTATCGATAGGCCCGTTTCTTCTTTCACCTCACGCGCCACACATTGCTCGAGCGTTTCGCCAGTCTCAACAAACCCCGCAATCACGGTATACATGCCCGTTTTATGACGAGGGTGCTGAGCAAGCAACAAACGTTTACCATCGCGCACGGCAACAATCACACACGGCGATACGCGTGGATAATCATGACGCTGGCAGCTTGAGCACCACATCGCTACCGCCTGCGCGTTAAATTCCGTACGCTGACCACAGCGACCACAAAATGCTTGCTGATGGCGCATATGATCGAGCTGGACGACCCGCCCGACTAACGCAAATAAGTCCGCTGACAGATAGGGGAGTAAGTCCCGAAAGCCTGCCATCTCGTCATCGGGAAGCATGGCGTTACAATTAAATACCCCCACCACCGGTGTCTGCTGATAGTCACCGACAGTCACTGTATCACCACCAGCAAACGGCAGCTGCGACAAGGGCATACATGGCAATTGACCACCTGGCAGCCAAAGTTTGCTCTTGCTAACTACACATACATAGACGGCTTTTTGATTCTGAGACATGGTCACTTCCTTAGCCTTGCAGCTACACTTGAATACTGGCAATCTAGTTTCATAACGTGATGCAAAGGATTGAGCAGCCCGTTAATTTTCAGCCGGCCTTATATAGTGCCATTCATTCGCTGATCGATCACGAGGACACCGATCATGCTGAGAAAACTTGAACGTACCAAAGCCCAATGGAGCGGTTACGACGAGGTTATTGATTACTGGCTTGAGTTACGCCGCCAATTATTGGTGGAGTATTACAATGTGGCTGGCGTGGCCGCCAAAAAAAAACAATCGCTGCCAACAAAAGCAGAACTCGATAATTTCTGTGATCATCTTGTCGACTATATCTCGACCGGCCACTTCAAGATCTACAACATGGTCATGGAGCGTTGGCAGTCAACAGGGTTCGCGGCGACGAAAGAGACCGATAACCTTTATTATCGCATCGTTGATACGACAGACCCTCTGTTAGACTTTAATGATAGATTCAGTGCGGTAGACTTGGACGACGAAGATTATGACGCCACCGATTTTGACCAAGATATGTCTGCGATTGGTGAGTGGCTTGAGCAACGCTTTGAGTTGGAAGATACTTTAATTCGATTGATTGCTGACAGCCTGGCTCACCCGCCGGGCGCCTAAAACGCATCACCTAATATCAATAGAAACGCCGCCTCTTGAGATGCGGCGTTTTTTGTGCGCTGAATGAACACAAAAACAAAAGGCATCTCCGAAGAGATGCCTTTTTATTCGACTTAGCTTATCGCGCTAATTATTTCACTCGCTTAGCTGTCGTCGTTCAAGCCCGCATTAAGCAACGCCGCTAGATCTTGTGATGCTTGCTCTGCATCGACCTGAGGAGCGACTGGCTGCTCTGGCTCTGCACGCTTAGCTTGACGGTCTTTGTGATACGCGAAGCCAGTACCGGCTGGGATCAGACGACCCACGATCACGTTTTCTTTCAGACCGCGCAAGTCATCACGCTTACCTGCCACCGCGGCTTCTGTCAGCACACGCGTGGTTTCTTGGAACGAAGCCGCTGAGATAAAGGACTCAGTCGCCAACGATGCTTTGGTAATACCCAAGAGATCACGGCCAAATGTAGCTGGCTGCTTACCTTCGATTTCAAGATCACGGTTAGCAATCATGACACGAGAGTATTCAACCTGCTCGCCTTCCAAGAACTCAGTATCACCTGCAGACTTAATCGTCACCTTACGCAGCATCTGACGAACAATCGTCTCAATGTGCTTATCGTTGATCTTAACGCCTTGCAGACGGTAAACGTCTTGTACTTCGTTGGTGATGTATTCCGCCACCGCATGGATACCACGCAGACGTAGGATGTCGTGTGGTGATTCTGGACCATCTGCGATCACATCACCTTTCTCGACTTTTTCACCTTCGAAGACGTTGAGCTGACGCCACTTTGGAATCATCTCTTCGTACGCTTTACCTTCTTCTGGTGTGATAACCAGACGACGCTTGCCTTTGGTTTCTTTACCAAAGGACACCGTACCGGTGATCTCTGCCAGAATCGCTGGCTCTTTCGGCTTACGCGCTTCAAACAGGTCAGCAACGCGAGGCAGACCACCGGTGATATCCTTGGTACCGCCGCTTTCTTGCGGGATACGCGCTAGGGTGTCACCAATGCCAACACTCGCACCGTCATCTAGTTGCACGATGGCTTTACCTGGCAAGAAGTATTGAACCGGCATATCAGTACCCGGCACCATCACATCATTACCTTGCGCATCCACCAGCTTCACCGCAGGACGCTTGTCTTTACCGGATGTTGGACGCTCTGAGGCATCCATGACCACGATAGAAGACAGACCCGTTAGCTCGTCAGTTTGACGTTGCATGGTCGCGCCATCAATCATATCCACGAAGCGAAGGCTACCTTCTACCTCAGTGATGATTGGCATGGTGTGTGGGTCCCAGTTAGCGACTACGTCACCGGCTGCCACGGCTTCGCCGTCTTGCTTGCCAAGGATTGCACCATAAGGCACTTTGTAGCTTTCTTTGGTACGGCCAAACTCATCAACAATGGTCATTTCTGTCGCACGCGAGGTAATCACGAGCTTACCGTCGCTGTTGGTAACAGATTTGGCATTGTGCAGGTGCATAGAACCTTTGTTCTTCACCTGGATGTTGTTTTCTGCCGCTGCACGCGATGCGGCACCACCGATGTGGAACGTACGCATGGTCAGCTGTGTACCAGGCTCACCGATAGACTGTGCTGCAATAACACCGACAGACTCACCGTGATTAACCAAGTGACCACGAGCCAGGTCGCGACCATAACAGTTGGCACAACAACCAAAGTCGGTTTCACAGGTTACAACAGAACGCACTTTCACTTTATCGACGGAATGATGCTCAAGAATGTCACACCATTTTTCGTCCAACAGCGTGTTGCGTGGTGCCAGGACTTCTTCCGAGCCAGGCTTGAGCACATCTTCTGCCACAACACGGCCTAGAACACGCTCACGCAGGGCTTCTTTAACGTCACCACCTTCGATAACCGCCATCATGTGGATACCGCCTTGGGTGCCACAATCGGTTTCGGTCACAACCACGTCTTGCGCGACATCGACCAGACGACGCGTCAGATAACCTGAGTTCGCGGTCTTCAGTGCCGTATCCGCCAGACCCTTACGGGCACCGTGCGTTGAAATAAAGTACTGAAGTACGTTCAGACCTTCACGGAAGTTCGCGGTGATTGGCGTTTCGATGATGGAGCCATCCGGCTTCGCCATCAGACCACGCATACCCGCTAGCTGACGGATCTGTGCGGCAGAACCACGTGCACCTGAGTCAGCCATCATGTAGACGCTGTTAAACGATGTTTGCGTTTCTTCTTCGCCATCACGGTTAATCACTGTCTCGGTAGACAGGTTATCCATCATCGCTTTGGCAACTTGTTCGTTCGCAGCCGCCCAGATATCGATCACTTTGTTATAGCGCTCGCCGGCCGTCACTAGGCCTGACTGGAACTGCTCTTGAATTTCCGCGACTTCAGCTTCAGCAGCTTCGATCAAGTCGTACTTCGCTTGTGGGATCACCATGTCGTCGATACCGACAGACGTGCCCGACAGCGCTGAATACGCAAAACCTGTGTACATGATTTGGTCAGCGAAGATAACAGTATCTTTCAGACCCAGCTTGCGGTAGCAGGTGTTTAGCAAGTTAGAAATTTGCTTTTTACCTAATGGCTGGTTCACCAAGTCATACGGCAAGCCGTCAGGAACAATGGTCCATAGCATGGCACGGCCCACGGTGGTATCCACCAATGACACTTTTTCCGTGCGTGTACCCATCTCATCGATGTCGATTTGCTTGATACGTACTTTTACACGGCTGTGCAGTTCAGCATGACCGGTACGGTATACTTTTTCTGCTTCACCTGGACCAGCCAGGTACATGCCTTCGCCTTTGCCGTTGACCTTTTCACGGGTCATATAATACAGACCCAATACCACGTCCTGCGACGGAACGATGATAGGATCACCAGACGCTGGCGACAGAATGTTGTTGGTTGACATCATCAACGCACGCGCTTCGAGCTGAGCTTCCAGCGTTAGCGGCACGTGAACAGCCATTTGGTCACCATCGAAGTCAGCGTTATACGCCGCACACACCAACGGGTGCAGCTGGATCGCTTTACCTTCGATAAGCACAGGTTCAAACGCTTGGATACCCAAACGGTGAAGTGTTGGTGCACGGTTAAGCATCACTGGGTGTTCACGGATGACATCATCCAAGATATCCCATACGACCGCTTCTTCGCGCTCAACCATCTTCTTAGCGGCTTTGATAGTGGTCGCTAGACCACGAGTCTCAAGCTTGCCGTAGATAAACGGTTTAAACAGCTCTAGTGCCATTTTCTTTGGCAGACCACACTGATGCAGACGCAAGTATGGACCCACGGTAATCACCGAACGACCAGAGTAATCAACACGTTTACCCAGCAGGTTCTGACGGAAACGCCCCTGCTTACCTTTGATCATGTCAGCCAGTGATTTCAGCGGACGCTTATTCGAGCCGGTAATGGCGCGACCACGACGGCCGTTATCCAGCATGGCATCGACAGACTCTTGCAGCATACGCTTTTCGTTACGCACGATAATATCTGGCGCAGCAAGATCAAGTAGACGCTTCAAGCGGTTGTTACGGTTAATCACACGGCGGTACAGGTCGTTGAGATCCGAGGTCGCAAAACGACCACCATCCAACGGGACCAATGGACGCAGATCGGGCGGCAACACAGGCAGCACGGTCAAAATCATCCACTCAGGGTTGTTACCTGATTGTAAGAAGGACTCAACCAGCTTCAAACGCTTGGTGATCTTCTTACGCTTGGTCTCAGAGTTCGTCTCTTCGAGCTGTTCACGCATTTGCTCTGTCTCAACCGACAGATCCATGTTCGCGAGCAGTGCTTTGACTGCTTCTGCGCCCATGCGCGCGTCAAATTCGTCGCCCCACTCTTCGAGTGCGTCTAAATATTGTTCTTCAGACATCATCTGACCGCGCTCTAGGCTGGTCATGCCTGGTTCAATAACAATATACGACTCAAAGTAAAGCACACGTTCGATGTCACGCAGTGGCATGTCCATCAACAAGCCGATGCGCGATGGCAGCGACTTCAGGAACCAAATGTGGGCAACAGGAGAAGCAAGCTCAATGTGACCCATGCGCTCACGGCGCACTTTGGTCTGAGTGACTTCAACGCCACATTTTTCACAAATGACGCCGCGGTGCTTGAGGCGCTTATACTTACCACAAAGACACTCATAGTCTTTGACCGGGCCAAAGATACGTGCACAGAACAAACCGTCACGTTCAGGCTTAAAGGTACGGTAGTTGATGGTTTCTGGCTTTTTCACTTCACCAAACGACCATGAACGAATCATGTCCGGTGAGGCAAGACCGATTTTGATCGAGTCAAATTCTTCGGTCTTATGTTGTGCTTTCAGAAACTTAAGTAAGTCTTTCACAATCGGCTCCTGTGAGGAGTTGACCCATAAAGGCGCTGACAGGCAGCGCCTTCATATTCTTACCGGAGAGAGTAGCTCGAGGCTTACTCGTCTTCCAGCTCGATGTTGATACCCAACGAGCGGATTTCTTTCAGCAATACGTTGAAAGATTCCGGCATGCCCGGCTCCATACGATGGTCGCCATCTACGATGTTTTTATACATCTTAGTACGGCCATTAACGTCATCCGACTTCACGGTGAGCATTTCTTGYAGGGTATAGGCAGCACCGTATGCTTCCAGAGCCCAAACTTCCATCTCACCGAAGCGCTGACCACCGAACTGTGCCTTACCACCCAACGGTTGCTGCGTCACCAAGCTGYAAGAACCGGTTGAACGGGCGTGCATCTTGTCGTCAACAAGGTGGTTCAGTTTCAGCATGTACATGTAACCCACGGTTACTGGACGCTCAAACTTCTCACCCGTGCGGCCATCGTAAAGGTCAAGTTGACCTGACTCTGGCAAATCACCCAGTTTCAATAGCTCTTTGACAACCGGCTCAGGCGCACCATCAAAGACAGGAGATGCGGTTGGCAGACCATCACGCAGGTTATTGATCAACGTGCGAATTTCCTCGTCAGTCAGTTTACTGATGTCCACTTCCTGACGGGTCTCACCCAGATCATAGACCTTCTGCAAGAACTCACGGAATTTCGCCAGTTCCTGCTGCTCTTTAAGCATGCGGTTGATCTTGTCACCAATACCTTTCGCCGCCAGACCCAAGTGCGTTTCTAGGATCTGACCGATGTTCATCCGCGAAGGTACACCCAATGGGTTCAGTACCAAGTCAACAGGCTCGCCTGACTCATCGTAAGGCATATCTTCGATCGGGTTGATCTTCGAGATAACACCTTTGTTACCGTGACGACCGGCCATCTTATCGCCTGGCTGAATGCGACGTTTCACCGCAAGGTAGACTTTAACAATCTTCAACACGCCTGGGGCAAGGTCATCACCTTGAGTGATCTTGCGACGCTTGGTATCGAATTTCTTATCAAAGTCGGCTTTGATTTCGTCGTATTGCTCAGCCAATTGCTCAAGCTGGGTTTGCTGTGCTTCATCATCCAGCGTTTGCGTCAACATGGTCTGACGATCCATGCCGTCGAGCTGGTTGTCGGTATAACCGGCTTGAGAAAGCAGTGTGCGAACACGCGCCATCAGACCGCCTTCAAGGATAGAGAACTCCTCGGTCAGGTCTTTTTTGGCTTCTTTTAGCTGCATTTCTTCGATTTCGAGTGCACGCTTGTCTTTTTCTACGCCATCGCGAGTAAAGACTTGTACATCGATAACCGTACCAGACACACCATTCGGTACACGCAGTGACGAGTCTTTCACGTCAGACGCTTTTTCACCGAAAATGGCACGCAGCAGCTTCTCTTCTGGTGTCAGTTGCGTTTCGCCTTTTGGCGTCACTTTGCCGACCATGATATCGCCGCCTTTCACTTCGGCACCGATATACACAACCCCTGACTCATCCAGCTTAGACAGCGCCGCTTCACCCACGTTTGGAATATCCGCGGTGATTTCTTCGCTACCCAGCTTGGTGTCACGCGCCACACAAGACAGCTCTTGGATGTGGATAGTGGTCAAACGGTCTTCCTGAGCCACTCGCTCAGAAATAAGGATGGAATCCTCAAAGTTATAACCGTTCCACGGCATAAACGCGATACGCATGTTCTGACCTAGTGCTAGCTCGCCCAAGTCAGTCGATGGGCCGTCAGCCAGTACGTCACCTTTTGCCACTTCGTGGCCCGGCATCACGGTTGGACGCTGGTTAATACAGGTGTTCTGGTTAGAACGTGTGTATTTGATCAAGCTGTAGATGTCGATACCGGCTTCGCCTGGTACCAATTCATCTTCATTCACTTTCACCACAATACGTGAGGCGTCAACCGACTGAATGGTACCGCCACGTTTGGCTACCGCGGTCACCCCTGRGTCAACCGCTACATTACGCTCGATACCCGTACCCACTAGCGGCTTTTGCGCACGCAATGTTGGTACAGCTTGACGTTGCATGTTCGCACCCATCAAGGCACGGTTCGCATCATCATGCTCAAGGAATGGGATCAGCGACGCAGCCACGGAAACGACCTGGTTAGTCGCAACGTCCATATACTGAACATGGTCGCGTGGGTGCAAACCTGACTCACCCGTTTCACGCGCGGTGATCAGCTCATCGGTGAAAGACCCATCTTCGTTCAACGCAGCGTTAGCCTGCGCGATAACATAATGGCCTTCTTCAATCGCCGACAGATAATCAATTTGGTCCGTCACTTTACCGTCAACCACTTTACGGTAAGGTGTTTCCAGGAAGCCATAAGCGTTGCAGCGCGCAAACGCAGACAGTGAGTTAATCAGACCGATGTTCGGCCCTTCCGGTGTTTCGATCGGACATAGACGACCATAGTGCGTTGCGTGTACGTCACGCACTTCGAAACCAGCACGCTCACGTGTCAGACCACCTGGACCCAAGGCAGAGATACGACGCTTGTGCGTGACCTCAGACAATGGGTTGTTTTGATCCATAAACTGTGACAGCTGAGACGAACCAAAGAACTCTTTCACCGCCGCAGAGATAGGCTTGGCGTTAATCAAGTCTTGTGGCATCACGTTATCGAGATCGCCCAAGCTCAAACGCTCTTTTACTGCACGCTCTACACGTACCAAGCCCACACGGAACTGGTTTTCTGCCATTTCACCCACAGAGCGAATACGGCGGTTACCGAGGTGATCAATATCGTCCACTTCGCCAATACCGTTACGGATATGGATGAGTTTACGCATCACCTCAATGATGTCTTCTTTGCTCAGTACGCCAGGTCCAGTGAGATCGTCACGACCCAACGAGCTGTTGAACTTCATACGACCCACAGATGATAAATCATAGCGGTCTTCGGAGAAGAACAGACTCTCAAACAGTTGCTCGGCAGCTTCACGCGTTGGTGGCTCGCCAGGACGCATCATGCGATAGATTTCAACTAGCGCCGTCAGACGGTCCGTGGTGTTGTCGATACGCAAGGTATCTGACATGTACGGGCCATGGTCCAGATCATTGGTAAACAGGGTTTCGATACGTTTATGACCTGCTTGCGACAACTGCGCCAGTGTCTCCAGGCTGACCTCTTGGTTAGCCGAGACAATCACTTCGCCAGTGTCCTGATTGACGTACTCACGTGCAGAGATCTTGCCCGCAATGTACTCAACTGGTACTTCGATGTGATCAACGTTATCTTTCGTCAACTGACGGATATGACGCGCAGTGATTCGACGACCCTGCTCCACGTAGACTTTGCCATCCGCTTCGATATCAAAGCTCGCGGTTTCACCACGTAGGCGATCAGGTACCAATTCCATCACTAGAGATTTACCTTTAACTTCGAAAACAACTTTTTCGAAGAACAGGTCCAAAATCTCTTCAGTGGTGTATTCCAGCGCACGCAGAATAATCGAAGCTGGCAGCTTACGACGACGATCGATACGAACGTATACGATATCCTTAGGATCGAATTCGAAATCCAACCATGAACCACGGTATGGGATCACGCGTGCGTTATATAGCACTTTTCCTGAGGAATGGGTTTTACCCTTATCGCTGTCGAAAAAGACGCCCGGACTACGGTGCAGCTGGGATACGATAACCCTCTCAGTACCATTGATGACAAAGGTACCATTTTCAGTCATGAGCGGAATTTCGCCCATATAGACTTCTTGTTCTTTGATGTCTTTAACGGTACCAGCCGGGGCATCCTTATCAAACATCACCAAGCGCAGTTTGACGCGTAGTGGGGCCGAATAGGTTACGCCGCGAATTTGGCATTCTTTGACATCGAAAACTGGCTCACCGAGACGATAGCTAACGTATTGCAGCTCGGAATTGCCGTTGTAGCTCTGAATTGGAAAGACAGAGCGAAAGGCAGCTTCAAGACCGTATTGCCCTTCTGGATCCTGCTCGATAAAGTTCTTAAAAGATTCAAGCTGGATCGACAGCAAGTATGGCACGTCCAGAACTTGCGGACGCTTACCAAAATCCTTACGGATACGCTTTTTCTCGGTATAAGAGTAAACCATAGGGTTCCTCAGCTCGCTGATAAGTGACCCAAACTGTCCAGTACAAGGGACAGTGACTAAACAACCACCGTTTAGTGTAGGAAAATCAAAGCGCTTGCTTTGATTTTTTTTGCATGGTCAGCAGTGATAAAACGGGGTGAAAATTTCACTACTGCCCTACAGCGCAAAAAGGCCGGTGGCTTTTTAGCCACCAGCCAATGCCTTTTCAGGCTAGGAAATTAAGTATAAATTACTTAACTTCAACAGAAGCACCAGCTTCTTCTAGCTGCGCTTTAAGCGCGTCAGCTTCTTCTTTCTCAACACCTTCTTTCAGAGGTGCTGGTGCGCCGTCAACAAGCGCTTTCGCTTCTTTCAGGCCTAGACCCGTTGCGCCACGTACCGCTTTGATAACGGCTACTTTGTTCGCACCCGCTTCAGTTAGGATAACGTCAAATTCGGTTTGCTCTTCAACCGCTGCGCCTTCAGCCGCACCGCCAGCAACAACGGCTGCTGCCGCTGATACGCCGAATTTTTCTTCCATAGCTTCGATAAGCTCAACAACTTGCATTACAGACATGTCTGCAATGGCGTCTAGGATTTGCTCGTTAGTGATAGACATAACAATTCTCTTTAAAGTCAACAATAAAAGGATTAAGCAACCAAATTAAACGGGCGATTAGGCCGCGTCTTTTTGATCGCGAACAGCGGCGATAGTACGAACCAGCTTGCCGGCAGAAGCTTCTTTCAAGCCCATCATTAGGCGTGCAATTGCTTCGTCGTACGTTGGCAGTGTCGCCAGTACCTCTGGGTCAGTGATCGCGCCTTCGTATGCAGCAGATTTAACCTCAAACTCTTTGTTTTCTTTTGCGAAGTCTTTGAAAAGACGCGCAGCGGCACCTGGGTGCTCGTTAGAAAACGCAATCAGAGTTGGGCCAACAAAAGTGTCTTGCAGACACTCATACTCAGTGCCTTCAACTGCACGGCGAGCCAGAGTGTTACGCACAACTTTCATGTAAACGCCCGCTTCACGCGCTTGTTTACGTAGAGAAGTCATTGCGTCCACCGCGACACCGCGAGAATCAGCAACTACTGCAGACAGGGCTCCACTGGCAGCTTCGTTGACTTCAGCAACAATTGCTTTTTTGTCTTGAAGGTTTAAAGCCATTTGGATTTGCTCCTGGATTGTTTAACACCACTCTCTACAGCTTTGCAGAGAGAGCTTGTACGGTGCAGATCCAAGAAAGACGAGAAATCTATCATGTTCTGGCACCGTCTACGTAGGAAGATTAAGTTCGTAATGAACGCCTACGGTCTTGGACGAAGTTTGCCGAAGCAAACTCAGCCATAAAATTGTCAAGCGAGAGAGTATAAACGACTCTCTCGCTTGTCGCAATTAGTTAACGCTTGCTTCCAAAGAGTTTTGGTCAAGAGAAACACCAGCACCCATGGTTGTAGAAAGGCTAACTTTCTTGATGTAAGTACCTTTAGCTGAAGTTGGCTTCGCCTTCTTCAGCGCCACCAACAGCGCTTCCAGGTTTTCTTTCAGGCTGTTCGCGTCAAAGTCTACTTTACCGATAGTGGTATGAATGATGCCATTCTTGTCGTTACGATAACGAACCTGACCTGCTTTCGCGTTTTTAACCGCTTCAGCAACGTTAGGGGTTACAGTACCCACTTTCGGGTTTGGCATCAGACCACGTGGGCCTAGGATGGTACCTAGCTGACCAACAACGCGCATTGCGTCTGGTGAAGCGACAACGACGTCAAAGTTCATTTCGCCTTTCTTCACTTGTTCAGCAAGATCTTCCATACCGACGATATCCGCACCGGCTTCTTTCGCCGCGTCAGCGTTCGCACCTTGTGTGAACACAGCAACACGGATGTCACGGCCTGTACCGTTAGGCAGTACGGTCGCGCCACGAACGTTTTGGTCTGATTTACGAGCATCGATGCCAAGGTTGACAGAAACGTCAACACTTTCAACGAAATTTGCAGTCGCCAGTTCCTTCAGTAGAGCAACGGCTTCGTTGATGTCGTAGTCTTTGGTCACATCAACTTTTTCGCGAATTACGCGCATGCGCTTAGTCATTTTAGCCATTGTCTTAACCCTCTACGTTCAGGCCCATTGAACGGGCAGTACCCGCAATGGAGCGTTTCATCGCTTCGATGTCCGCACCGGTCATGTCTGCCGCTTTGGTTTCTGCGATCTCTTGGATCTGCGCGTCAGTCACGGTACCCACTTTTTCAGTGTTCGGACGACCTGAACCAGATTTCACGCCTGCCGCTTTCTTAAGAAGAATCGCCGCTGGTGGAGTCTTGGTTACGAAGGTGAAAGAACGGTCACTGTATACAGTGATAACAACAGGAGTTGGTAGACCTTTCTCGATAGATTCGGTCTTCGCGTTAAACGCTTTACAGAACTCCATGATGTTCACACCGTGTTGACCCAGAGCAGGACCAACCGGTGGCGATGGGTTAGCTGCACCCGCTGCAACTTGCAGCTTGATGTAAGCTTCTACTTTCTTTGCCATTATTCAATTACCTTATTTTGGGTACTGACGTCTATCTTGCGATAAACTCCCCGTTTAACAAAAGGGCGCGAAATTATAGTCAAATTTCGCGCCCTTGCCAACCGTTGATGATGCTTTTTTGATCAGGTTTTTTCTACCTGGCCAAACTCAAGCTCAACTGGGGTTGCACGACCAAAGATTGAGACAGACACCTTAAGGCGGTTCTTGTCATAGTCCACTTGCTCGACAACACCGTTAAAGTCTGCAAACGGCCCTTCTGTGACACGCACCACTTCGCCGGCTTCAAACACGGTTTTGTGAACCGGAGACTCACTCGCTTTTTCAAGGCGATTGAGAATAGAGTCCGCTTCTTTATCAGAAATTGGAGCTGGGCGATCAGAGGTGCCGCCGATAAAGCCCATCACACGTGGCACACCACGTACTAGGTGCCACGACTCATCGTTCATCACCATTTGGACGAGCACATAACCTGGGAAGAATTTACGCTCGCTCTTGCGACGTTGCCCCTGGCGCATTTCAACCACTTCTTCGGTTGGCACCAAGACTTCCCCGAAATAGTCTTCCATTTCGTGCATTTTGATATGTTCGCGCAATGACTGCGCTACACGGCTTTCAAAACCAGAGAAAGCCTGGACCACATACCAACGTTTTTTGGGAGCTTCGCTCATGTACTTTTACCTCACACGCCAGTGATTAGGCGGACTAGACGGACCATGATTCCGTCAACGCCCCACAAGATGAGCGCCATAACGACAGTAACAGCCAGAACGATGAGAGATGTCTGTAAAGTCTCTTGGCGGGTCGGCCAAATCACTTTACGCACTTCCATACGCGATTCGCGTGCAAACGTGATCGCAGCTTTTCCTTTCATCGTGAGTGCAGCAACACCACCGGCAGCGGCAACCAGTACCACCACAGCAGCAGCTCGCACTACCACAGACACGTCACTGTACAGGCTATTCCCTATCACGGCTGCGGCCAATAGGACAAAAACAACACCCCATTTAAGGATGTCCATCGAACCGGATTGGGTCTCAGCGTTCGCTTTCATACATTCTACCTGTAACAAGTCTACATAGACGGCAGTGCCTTTTCAGCCATCCACAATCAGTGTTTGGCAAAGGCACATGGTGATCATAACGCCTCAATAAAGCTCGATACGATCACTAAACTCTGCGMTTGCTAACAACTACTGGCTAAATTCACACCAGCAGGAGCGTCAAACGCAGAAAAAGGGCATCAAATGATGCCCTTTTTACTAGTGTTTCGTCAAATCATTATTCAATGATGTTAGCAACAACACCAGCGCCTACAGTACGGCCACCTTCACGGATAGCGAAACGTAGACCTTCGTCCATCGCGATAGGTGCGATGAGCGTTACAACCATCTTGATGTTGTCACCAGGCATTACCATCTCAACGCCTTCTGGCAGCTCGATAGTACCGGTCACGTCAGTAGTACGGAAGTAGAACTGTGGACGATAGCCTTTGAAGAACGGCGTATGACGGCCACCTTCGTCTTTGCCCAGCACGTAAACTTCTGACTCGAACTTGGTGTGCGGCGTGATTGAACCCGGCTTCGCCAGTACTTGGCCACGCTCAACTTCGTCACGCTTAGTACCACGCAGAAGAACACCAACGTTCTCACCCGCACGGCCTTCGTCTAGAAGCTTACGGAACATCTCAACACCGGTACAGGTGGTCTTCGCGGTGTCTTTCATGCCCACGATTTCAACGTCGTCACCTACAGTGATGATGCCTTGCTCAACACGACCGGTTACAACCGTACCGCGGCCTTGGATTGAGAAGACGTCTTCGATTGGCAGGATGAACGGCTTGTCGATCGCACGCTCTGGCTCTGGGATGTAAGAATCTAGCGCTTCTGCTAGTTCAACAATCTTCTGCTCCCACTGCTCTTCACCGTTCAATGCACCCAGTGCAGAACCTTGAATAACTGGGCAGTCGTCACCTGGGAAGTCATACTCTGAAAGTAGCTCACGAACTTCCATTTCAACCAGCTCAAGCAGCTCTTCGTCATCAACCATGTCACATTTGTTCATGAACACGATGATGTTTGGAATACCAACCTGACGGCCAAGTAGGATGTGCTCACGCGTCTGTGGCATTGGGCCATCAGTTGCCGCAACAACCAGGATACCACCGTCCATCTGCGCCGCACCGGTGATCATGTTTTTCACA
>NZ_MUES01000015.1:0-62960 GCF_001995745.1 Salinivibrio sp. ML323
CCGCGACGTTGGATACGGCGGCCCCAGGCGAAGGTGGCGATAGCAGCAACCGCATCGCGTTCGACGATGCCGATAACCTGATCAACGAGAGCGAACAAACCGCCGTGACCTTCAGCGGCACGGTGGAAGACGGTGCGGCGATAGACAGCATCGTGATCAGCGACGGCGACGCCAACACGGCCGACATCACCGTGGATGCGAACGACATCAGCGTGAGCGGCAACGATGTCAGCGTGGACGCCCAAGACCTGAGCAGCCTGGCCGATGGCGAGCTGACCGTGACCATGACGGTGACCGATGAAGCCGGCAACCAGGGCAGCGTGGATGACACCGCGACGTTGGATACGGCGGCCCCAGGCGAAGGTGGCGATAGCAGCAACCGCATCGCGTTCGACGATGCCGATAACCTGATCAACGAGAGCGAACAAACCGCCGTGACCTTCAGCGGCACGGTGGAAGACGGTGCGGCGATAGACAGCATCGTGATCAGCGACGGCGACGCCAACACGGCCGACATCACCGTGGATGCGAACGACATCAGCGTGAGCGGCAACGATGTCAGCGTGGACGCCCAAGACCTGAGCAGCCTGGCCGATGGCGAGCTGACCGTGACCATGACGGTGACCGATGAAGCCGGCAACCAGGGCAGCGTGGATGACACCGCGACGCTAGATACGGCGGCCCCAGGCGAAGGTGGCGATAGCAGCAACCGCATCGCGTTCGACGATGCCGATRACCTGATCAACGACAGCGAACAAASCGMCGTSACSTTCAGCGGCACGGTGGAAGACGGTGCGGCGATAGACAGCATCGTGATCAGCGACGGCGACGCCAACACGGCCGACATCACCGTGGATGCGAACGACATCAGCGTGGATGGTGATGGCAASGTRACSGTCACAGGCCAAGACCTGAGCAGCCTGGCCGATGGCGAGYTGACSGTGACCATGACGGTGACCGATGAAGCCGGCAACCAGGGCAGCGTGGATGACACCGCGACGCTGGATACCACGGCCCCTACACTGAGCATTGATAGCCCCATCGAATCCGATAATGTTGTCAACGCGAGTGAGGCGACGGATGTCCTGGTCAGTGGCACCACGAGTGCCGAGGACGGTCAGGAAGTTACTGTTGACTTCAGTGACGGCGTCTCTGTCGTTACGATCACGGCCTCGGTCAATGGGGGTGAGTGGACCTTGTTAAACAATGAAGTGAACCTGACAAGTCTGGTCGACACTTTTATCACTGTGAACGCCGACGTTACGGACGCTGCGGGCAACCCGGCGACGTCGGCCAAGGACGTTATTACGCTGGACACCACGCCGCCGACGCTCGAGACGGTGGTACTCGACGACACCGAGATCAGCGAAGCCGATGACGGTAACACCGTCACCGCGACCTTTACCTTCTCGGAAGAGATGGATACAAGCGTTGAACCGATCATTGACAACAATGCCGATACTACCTTGACCGACCCGATTAACGGCACATGGTCAAGCGATGGTACGGAATATTCGCTGGAATACACCGTTGTCGATGACAATGTTGAGCTTGGTAATGTGACCTTTGATGTCTCGGACGCCATGGATACCGCCGGTAACACCATGGCAGGAGTGACTAGCGAGTCGACTGATCCTGAATCTGAGGTTGACACTATCGCCCCTGACTCTCCTGATGACATTGATTTTGTTTTATTAGAAGACACGATCAGCGGCACAGCAGAGCCCGGTGCTACTATCAAGGTTTTTGACGACAATGGTAATGAAGTCACATTGGCTACGCCACCTGAAGCCGATAACAACGGTGACTGGTCGATCACCATAAGCGATATTAATGGCATAAATACGGCAGAAGGCGTGGATGGCTACGCCTTTACTGCGAATGACAGCGTCGGCAATGAGTCCGGTAAGTCCTACCTCATTTCAAGCTGGACAACACTAGATGCTTTGAGAGAGAACCCAGAGGCTGACTTCACGCTGACTCAGAGCCTGACCACTGAGCAAAGTGATTACGCAGAGTTTAATAGCGACGGCACGGGCTGGGATCCGATTGCCAATTTCACCGGCAACTTCAACGGTAACGGCTTCAATATTGAAGGGCTGACCATCGATAAGCCAGAAGTGGAAAATGTCGGTTTGTTTGAGACCATTGATGGCGGCACCGTTAAGGATGTGAACCTGGTTGATGCCACTATCATCGGGGGAGAGAGAACAGCCTCTCTGGCAGGCAGCACCACAAATACGACTATTGACAATGTCGATGTTATCAATGGCCAGATTGACGGTGACGATTTTTACGCGGCTGGTTTGGTCGGGTACGTTATTGGCGGCAGTGCCAGTGAGGTTTCGTTTGAGGGTAATGTCACCGGTCGTCTCAGTGCCGGTGGTATATTTGGTCGTATGGATAATGGTCCAGATAGCGATGCGCCCATCCTAGAGCAAGCTTATTCGAAGGGTACCGTTGAGAGAACAGATGACACTGAGCCTTTTAGTCAGTTTCATGCCGTCGGCGGCCTGGTGGCCGATGCGATAAAAGGCGCTACTATCCAAAATTCGTTTTCCATAGCCGAGGTTATCGGTACCTATAACGGGTATACAGGTGGTATTGCCGGACGTACAGCTTTTAATGGTACAACATTAGAAAACGTCTACGCTGCCGGTGAGTTATCCTCAGAAGGTACCACGGGTGGTCTGATAGGCTTAATGWTAAGCGGTCAACAGATCAATGCTTACTATGATGCAGACGTGACTAAGCGGGGGGTGGAAAAAGGGTCTACAAACGACACGAATGAACCTGTAGGCACCGCACTGAATACTGAACAGATGATCGGTAAAGTGGCAGGGCTTGACGGTTTTGATGAGACCATCTGGACGTTGGTGGAAGATCAGTACCCGATTCTTACTGCATTGGAGGAAACGCCTCAGCTTGTTATTCCAGATCCATCAACGGTTGAAGAAACACCTGAAATTACTAACGTTGCGCTGACGTCTGCTGTTGGTCGAGAAAACGGTTTCCTCAACGAAAGTACGCTAGTACATAATAGCGACGGCGTTTTGGAAGAAACGCAAGACTCTGTCACTGCCACCATCACCACTAATATGGCGGTTGAATTTGATACCACCAATGGCACCCCGTCGCTGGATCTTGTTATTGGCTCAGAAACCGTTGAAGCAGTGTATTCTGGCAACCCTGACGGCAATACCTTGCAGTTCACGTATACGATTCAGGCGGGAGATAACGATGCCAATGGCATCTCGATTCCAGCAAATGGGCTAAATCTAAATGGTGCTATTGTGGGGGATTTGGCGGATCTGTCAGGTGAGTCTATTGTTGGTCTCACGTTTGATGCTGTGGCTGATAACTCTGGCTATAAAGTCGATACCATCGATCCGAATGCACCATCCGGTATGACAGAGGAACAAATTACGCTTGATGGGGGAGGTACTACTGATGGTATTACCGGTACTTCGGAAACGAACTCAACCATTACTGTGTTTGATGCTAATGACAATGAAGTTGCTAGCACTAGCACTGAACCAAATGCTACTGCCTGGCAGATAGCCTTGAGTGAATTCTCTACACCATATACTGGGACTCTATCAGACTACACCTTCCAAACCACGGATCTGGCTGGTAATGATTCTGTCATAGTGGATTCTACTGGTAATGTAGTGACTCCAGTGGTACTGGATCTTAATCAAGATGGTACGCTGCATTACGCCGATACCGAGGTTGCGTTACCAGGCCTTGATGGCTCGACCACTGCCTGGGCCGGCGCGCAAGATGGTGTGCTGATGTGGGATAAGAATGGCGATGGTAGCCTGACGGATCTGGAACAGATTGCTTTCACTGAGTTGGGTGGTGAAACGGATCTGGAAGGTCTGGCCCTTGGCTTTGACAGTAACGGTGACGGTGTCTTTGATGCCAACGACAACGGCTTTGATGAGTTTGGTGTCTGGCAGGATGCCGACRGCAACGGCGAGTTGAATGCCGGTGAATTCCTGACGCTTGAAGACGTGGGTATTGTCTCTACAAACCTGGAAAGCGACGGGGAGGAGCGTCAACCCGCTGATGGTGTACAGGAGGCTGGACGCGGCACCGCCACCCTGGCAGACGGCACCGAAATGCTGCTCTCAGACGCAGCCTTCGAATACACCGCCATCCAGGAAGACGACCAGAACAAGGACGGCGGAGGTACCGGTAGCGATAAATTCCAGTGGTCGCTGGATGATATGCCATCGTCTGCCGATGGCGATGGGACTGAAACCGATGTCATTGTCGATTTTGATAACCAAGGTGACACGCAAGACACCCTCGCGTTTGTCGAGGATTTAACCCAGCTCATCAAAGACGGGCACGTGTCGATTTCATGGCAAACCACTGACAGTGGTGAGGCTGAGGGCACCTTGACCATTGGCCTTGATGCCGATGGTGATAACCAAATGGATCAGTTCATTAATATTGAAAGCCTCAATATTGTTACCAGCAGCGGTGGTCAGCAAGAAGTGGTGATCAACACCTTGATTAATGGTGAAGAAGGAGAGCTACGACTCACACAAGGTGATGATAATGCCGACCTTTCAATGGGGAATAATCCAGATTTAGAGATCAAAGTGGATACGGCGGACTGGTAATCACCCTCAGGCAGCGGCTATCATGTCGCTGCCTTTTGTTTTCGGTCAAAAGAGAGATGTAAGTGACTGACCTTTCAAATAATAATCAATCGGTGCAGTGGCGAATCGCAGCGGGCGAACAGCCCACCGACGATCCCTTGCTAGATTGTTTGGTATTGCTGACCGAACACTATGGCACCCCCTGCTCGGGGGATGCGCTCGTCGCAGGTCTGCCGATGACCAATGCGCTACTCACGCCCGATATGTTTCCACAAGCGGCAGGGCGCGCCGGTTTGGCCGCACGCTTGTCACGTCGCAACCTGGATAACTTAGGGCCGTTATTGCTCCCTTGCGTGTTACTGTTAGCAGACCAAAAAGCCTGTGTATTACGTGAGATCGATAATGAAGCCGGTACTGCATTAATTCAGCTTCCAGAAAATGGTGGTGAACAAACCATGCAGCTCGAAGCGCTCGAGTCGATGTATGTGGGCTACTGCTTTTTGATCAAGCGCCAGTACCGCGGCGATCAATCAGTCGACTTACATCTGCATGACAATAAGATCCATTGGTTCTGGCAAACGGTCAAAGACGCGGCGCCTATTTATCGCGATGCGTTGCTCGCCTCCGTGTTGGTGAACCTCTTTGCTTTAGTGTCGCCGCTGTTCGTCATGAACGTCTATGACAAGATCGTTCCTAATTTGGCGTTTGAATCCTTGTGGGTGTTAGCTAGCGGCGCCACCTTGGCCTACTGCTTTGACTTTATCATGCGCAAGTTGCGCTCCTACATGATTGATATGGCCGGGAAGAAAGTCGATATTATTGTTTCGTCTCGACTGTTTGCAAGGCTGATGGGTACGCCGCTGGCCAATCGTGGCGGCAGTGTGGGGGCCACGGCCAAACAGTTGGGGGAGTTCGACTCTGTGCGAGACATGCTCACCTCGGCGACTATCACCACCTTGGTTGATTTGCCGTTTGCGGTTTTCTTTATCACGATTATTTATCTAGTCGCGGGCGATCTGGCCATGGTGCCGGTCGTGGCTGGGTTACTGATCTTGGGCTACACCATCTCGGTCCAGCCTAAATTGCGCGCAGCGATTGAAGAGAGTAATAAATACGCTTCTGAGCGCCATGGCCATCTCATTGAGAGTTTATCGGCGTTAGAGGGCATCAAAGCTAATGGCGCCGAAGGCATCGTGCAGCGCAGTTGGCAGCAAATGACCGCGCACACGGCGAATTGGAACTTTAAAGTCAAACAAATCACCAATAACGTTTCTTACATTGCCACTTTCATCACCCAGATGATGGCGATCGCCGTGGTGATCCTGGGGGTGTATCGGGTGGCGGACGGCGATATCTCCATGGGGGGGATCATCGCCGCAGTGATGCTTTCCAGCCGAGCGGTGTCACCCATGGCGCAAATGGCGAGTTTGCTCAACCGTTGGAATCAAACCAGCACCTCGCTGCGCCAACTGAATGCGATGATGGAGCAAGAGGATGAGTTTGCTGATAAAGGGCACCTTGTCAGCCGTAAACGCCTTAAAGGTGAACTCAGTGCCGATAACTTGGCCTTTAATTATCCAGAGACGGAAAAACCGGCGCTTTATCCATTGAATTTTCGCGTTCAGCCGGGTGAAGTAATCGCCATCTTAGGTAAAAATGGCTCGGGTAAAACCACCTTACTAAAACTGTTAGCCGGCCTTTTTCAGCCCCACCAAGGCAGTTTACGGTTTGATGGCGTCGATAGCCGTCAAATCCATCCTTCAGATTTGCGTCGCAACGTGGGCTATTTGGCACAAGATGTGACGCTGTTTCATGGCACTATTCGCGAAAACATTATGTTTGGTACGCGCCAAGTCACTGAGCACCAGCTGATGCGTGCGGTGCAGCTGTCAGGCGTGAGTTTGTTTACCGCGCAAGACCACGAAGGCCTAGATAAACAGGTGGGAGAGCGTGGCGAACGCCTTTCTCGCGGTCAGAGGCAAGCGGTGTCTTTAGCACGGGCGTTGCTTAATGAACCGCCTGTATTGGTGATGGATGAACCGACGGCCAGTTTAGACGCGCATRCCGAAAACCAATTTATTAAAGCCATGGAAGTGGCGGCCAAATCACGAACACTGGTGATGGTGACCCATAACATGTCACTGCTCAACCTCGCGCAGCGGGTGATTGTGATGGACAAAGGACGCATTGTGATGGATGGTCCGCGTGACAAAGTCCTCAGTAAGCTCAACAAAGGAAATGCGTCATGAGCAAGATCGTTAAAAAGGCCAGCCAACCCGCTGATCTCGACATGATTGACGATGTTTATGGCGCGATGATGACAGATACCCCGCTCAAGTACCGTGCGGTGGTTTGGGTTGCCTTGCTGCTGATTGCAAGCTTTATTGTATGGGCCGCGGTGGCGGAGCTGGACCGGGTCACTCGGGGCAGTGGTAAAGTCATTCCTCCTTCTCATGTCCAGCTGATCCAAAGCCTAGATGGTGGCATTTTGCAGGCGATGTATGTTGATGAAGGGCAATTGGTTGAAAAAGGAATGCCTCTCGCGCGTATTGATGCCACCCGCTTTCGTTCCGATCTGGCTCAGCAAGAGCAAGAAATTGACAGTTTGCGAGCTTCGGTCACGCGCATGTACAGTGAACTTGATAGTGTCATTCTGCAGCCACCTAGCCAGCCATGGCAGCAACAGATTGAGATTGTGCCGCGTCCCATCAGTTTTCCTGACTCACTCACCAGCCGTAAACCCCAGTTAATTGCACGGCAAAAGTCAGAATATCGGAGCCGACTGGACACTCTGCGCAATCAACTGGAGATTCAGGGACAACAAATCGCTCAGAAGCGTCAAGCGTTGGAAGAAGTGGCGTCCAAGATAAAAACGCTGACTAACTCGTTATCGATTATGGATCGTGAGATCAATATCACACGTCCTTTGGTAAAAAAGAAGATTGTCTCAGAAGTGGAGCTTCTCAAACTGGAAAGACAGATCAATGATATGCAGGGTGAGCTGACCAACTTAAGACTGTCGCGGCCCAAAATTAAAGCAGCGTTAGATGAATCTATCTTAAAACGCCGTGAGGCTGCTTTGCAGTTTATTGGTGAGACACGGGCCAAGCTGAGTGAAAGCGAGGCACGGCTGTCTCGACTCACAGAGGCGACCGTCGGGGCACAAGACAAAGTGAACAAAGCCGTGATTACTTCACCTGTCGATGGCACGGTGAAAACGGTACACATCAACACATTGGGTGGTGTCGTGGGCCCCGGGGAAGATGTGATAGAAATTGTGCCCACTGAAGATCAGCTGCTCGTACAAGTGAAAATTTTGCCCAAAGACATTGCATTTTTACATCCTGGATTACCGGCCGTTGTAAAAGTCACCGCGTATGACTTTACCCGCTATGGCGGGCTAGACGGCACCGTCGAGCACATCAGTGCCGATACCACACAGGATGAAGAAGGGAATAGCTTTTACCTCGTGCGAATCAGGACCGAGGCATCGCACTTAACGCGGGATGATGGCACGCCGATGCCGATTATTCCTGGCATGCTGACCTCGGTTGATATTATTACCGGCAAGCGCACGGTGTTGGATTATCTTCTCAATCCTATTTTACGGGCAAAAGAAAACGCACTACGCGAGCGCTAAATAATCACAAACAAGGAGAAACAAGATGCCGACCCTTTCGCATCTGTGTCATAAAACGCGCATAACGGCTATCGCGCTAGCCATGAGCTTGATTTCACCCGTTGCAATATCGCAAACATTGGAGCAAGCGGTGGCTCGCTCACTCGAGTCACATCCACAAATACGTGAAGCCTTTGCGCGCTATAAAGCGCGTGAGCAATCTATAGACCAAGCCAAAGCCGGTTATTACCCCACACTGGATGCGACTGCTGGTGTAGGGCAGGAATGGACGGACTCACCAGGCACTCGCCGTGATACCAGCACGGATGATGAAGTAGACCTAACTCGTCGTGAGCTTGGGTTATCATTACGCCAAATGCTTTTTGATGGCTTTCGTACCCAACATGAAGTGGCGCGGACACAAAACGAGGCCACGGCTGAGCAGTGGGGCTTGATTGCCACCGCAGAAGATAAAGCGTTGGAAGTGTCACGCATTTATCTGGATGTGCTCGTAGCTGAAGAAATTGTGATCCTGGCAGAAAAAAACCTAGATAACCACCAGGAAATCTACGATGCGATTGAAGAAAGCAATCAAGGTGGATTTGCCAAAGCCAGCGACTTGTCTCAGGTGACAGGACGCTTAGCCCGTGCGAACGCAAACTTAATGTCGGCGCGCAATAACCTCGCCGATGCGCGTAGTGCTTTTACAAAGATCGTCGGTATCGCACCTGAGGATTTACACTTACCTAGACCCGATGCCGCGATGCTGCCTCAATCGCTGGATGCTACCTTGGATATGGCGTTAGATAACCATCCGCGTTTGCAATCTGCACAAGCAGATATTGCGGCGGCGAATGCAGCCCGTGATGGCTCTCGTGCTGCGTATTTACCGACCATCAACGTAGAAGTCGATGCTAATTGGAACGAAAACATTGGTGGCGAAGATGGTGCGGGTCCGCCGGACGTCGGTGGCGAGAATAATAATATCCAAGCCATGGTACGCATGCGCTACAACTTATTTAATGGTGGTGCCGATCGCGCCCGAGAGCGACAAACGGCTTATCAAACCATCGAGGCGCGAGAAGTGAATGAGATGACCCATCGCCAAGTGGTTGAAGGGGCCACTTTAGCCTGGAACGCGCGAACCTATCTTGAACAGCAGCGTGACTTTATGCGCCAACATGTCGAAGCCGCTACCGATACCCGAGATGCCTATCGCGATGAGTTTCGCCTCAATGCGCGGACGCTTTTGGATGTATTGGACTCGCAAAATGAGTTGTTTGAAACACGCCGTGAATACCTAAGTAAAGAAGCCGATGAGCGGTATGCACAATATCGAATATTAAACGCTACCGGGCAATTACTGGCCTCACTAAGAATCGATACGCCAGCAAGCTGGGACTCGGCATCGCTGTACAGTGAGGGGAGTGAATAATGAAGCAGTTGAGTTTACTTCTTTTTACCGGGCTCATGATCAGTGGCTGTGCGCCACAGTCGGTTGATCCCATGGAAACGAAGATCACACAAAGCCGTGACCTCACCGATCAAGACAAAGATGGTGTAATTGCCGCGCGCGATCAGTGTAACGCGACGCTTGAACAAGCTAGGGTTAATAATGAAGGCTGCCCGCAAGAGCGAATAGAAACCGCATCGTTCGAGCTGAATGTCCAATTTGCTACGGATTCGGCCCTGGTTCGTGAAAGTCAGTATGGCGATATCCGTGATCTTGCCGAATTTATGCGCCGTTATCCTAAGGCGTCGGTACTCATTGAAGGTCATGCCAGTAAATTGGGTGCGGCGAGCTACAATTTAGCGTTGTCACAGCGACGCGCAGAGGCGATTGCGGACGTGCTCGTTAATCAGTTTTACCTTGACCGCAGTCGTGTTAGCGCGCAAGGCTTCGGTGAGACACGCCCATTAATCGATGCTGAGACAGACAGAGCCAATGAAACAAATCGCCGAGTGGTCGCGACTGTTTCTGGCGAACACGGCATAACGGAGAAACGATGGACTATTTATTCATCGGAATCAGATTAGCGGCTACGCCAATGGCCACTTCGATAGTCATTGCACGCATCGGCTGGCGAGGCGCGCAATGACACTGCATCAACGTGTGCTTTCGTTTGTCGTCACCGCTACCGTGGTCACTGTATTGGTGACCACGGCAGTGGTATTTCAGTTGGGCGTGGAGCAACGTAAACAACAGCTGCAACAACAATCAAACTTACTCAGCAAGACGCTGGCTGAAGCGCTGCCCGCGGTACTTGAACAAAGTGATGGACAACGACTCACGCAGTTAGCTTCCCAGTTTATCAGTATGCCCCAAGTGAGTCAGATCACGGTCGAGCCCATGCTATCTGGGCAACGCCAAGTATGGGAATCTGACCGCCCGGCAATGCATGTGCCGAATTGGTTCGCGACAGCGACGGGCTTAACGGTGAACACAACCTCCGTCTCGGTGAGCAACGGCTGGACACAGTTAGCGAAGCTGACCATGACGTTCGATCCTCATCAAGATATTGCTGAGTTATGGCAACGACTGGTGCGATTAGTCGGTTGGTTATTGGCTGCGGGTGTGGCCGTTATTGTCGCCGCGTCTTTTATGTTCCGTCGTGTTACCGTCCCTCTGGGGGAGCTCAGTCAGCGACTGACGTCGTTAGGACATGGTGATTTTCATCCGACGCAAGTGGCAACCAGTGTGAGTGATTTATCGGCACTGCAAAACGCCTTTAATCTTGCCGGGCAACAAGTCGCACGGATGCAGCAATCACAACAAGACGAATTGGCACGCTTGCGCGATAAACTCATGGTTGATCCGGTATCACGCTTACCGAACCGTGGCTATTTTCAGCACCAGCTGCAAAGCTTTATCAACGATGAAGTCGGTTGCAGCTTAATTCTGTTAGAGGCGGATTGGTTATCACGTTTACGTGCGCGTTACGGATATCAATACCGGGATCAATGTTGGCGATTACTAGGAGAAGCGTTAACGCAGGAGAGCTTAGCCAGCACGCATCAAGTCGTGGCAAGGTTGAGTCATAATGAAATCGCGATCTTACTGGTTACCGATGAAGAGAAAGTATTACGGCGTTACTTACGCCAGTTATTACGGGTGATCAATCAAGAGCTAGAGAATATCTCGTTACCGGTCAATCAAGGCTTTCACTTAGGTATTGCGCAAACGCGTACCGACGAGACGGTGAGCCTGATGGCGAAAGCGGATAATGCATTACAACACGCGAAGCGCCAAAACGAGGTTTACTTTTGGCCAACGGATGAACAAGTTGATAGCCGGACCCGAGAGCAATGGCGGCATATTTTGCTTGATGCGTTGCACAAAAACCCATTAGCGTTTTATGCCCAACCGGTTCGTCATCGTGATAATCAATATAATTGGCATCAAGAGGTGTACGCACACCTTTGGGTGGACGATAGCTGGTTATCTGCGGGTCAGTTGCTCAACCGTATTGAGATGTATGCATTAGGCGAAGAGTTTGATATTCATGTGCTAAATAGGGTGAGTGACTACCTTAATAAAAACCCTCACAGTGACAAGCTTGCGATCAATCTCACCATCGAAAGTGTCCAAAGCCAAACATTCTATGATTGGTTAAGTCACTTTTTACTCAAAACCCATCTCGCCGATAAACTGGCGTTTGAAGTGTCAGAAAAAGCGGTGCATGCTGATCCTGAAGCTTGCAAGGCATTGTTTCGTTTAATCCGTGGTCAAGGCTTTGCTGTTGGGGTTGATCACTTTGGCCGTAATATGGATAACGTCGACTACATCAAAAATATCGAGCCTGATTATGTCAAATTGGATATCGGGTTTGGTCAGCAGTCGAGCGATGTGGATGATGTGTTCATTCGTATGTTGGTGAATATTGCCGCGTCTCGAGAGATTAAGGTGATTGCGACGGGCATTGAGCAATCAGAGCAGCATCAGTATTTTCATCAGTTGGGCTGCCACGGGTACCAGGGATATATTCTCCCTCCCATTCGGCTTGATAGTGACCACGCGCACGGTGGTCACGAGCGTCGCGACTAAGGTAGTCGTTTTTCCATTATCCACGCATCTTCACGACAGCCGTCGGCACAGCGGTAATACTGTTGCCGGCGGTGAACTACTTGGAAACCATGCTTTTGATAAAGTGCTTTGGCAGGCATGTTACTCTCTCTTACCTCTAGCCAAATACTGTCCGCCCCAGCATGACGTAGTGTCGTTATCATCCCGTTTAAAAGTATCCATCCCCACCCTTGTCCCTGATAATCCGGATCGATAGCAATATTCAACAGCTCGGCTTCACCCGCGATACAGCGTGCATAAAAATAACCGATGATACATGAGGGAGCGGTGGTCAAGCGCAGTACGTAGTGATGGTCAAACTGATGAGACGAAACCGCCAGTTGTGAGGCTGACCATGGAAAGAGGTGGGCGCGCTGCTCAATGGCGGCGATCGCCGCAACATCGTCGTGATCAAGTGGGGTAATCTGATAATCACTCATACTGACAAATTTGACGCCAAAGATCGCGCTTAGCCGCAGGGTTATCGTGCATCTGCGCTAAAGGCTGTGAATACAAGCTTTTCACACCATCGACAATCACCTCAACAGAGCCAATATACCAACACCAGCTAAGGTGATGTTCGCCAAGGGCTGGCAACGCAGTATGGGGAAGTTGGCGAGCCTGTTCGGCATTTAATTTCATGCTTTTTAGGATGTTGCCAAATAGCCAAGCATCTTGCTCACTGAGAGTGTGATCACAAACCAGCAAGAGTTGGCAGTGGTCAGGCAATTGGATCACTTCTTGCTCACGGCCGTAGATTTCTGGGTGTCGCAATTGCCACACATCGAGATCCATGGCTTGCAAACGCTGGATATCCGTTAACATAGTTGGCTGACTCTCACGTTGACGTCGCGGCGGTGAGCTGTTTATACCACCAAATATCGTCCGGGTATAAGGGGGCAAACTCGGCCTGTTCGGCGGCGTCACTGGGGGCAATTTTTAACAGACTATAGCCCAGTTCAAACAAGGTAGACTCAGCCTCGTCTAACAGAGGCATCACCAAGTTTGCATCTGGGCTATGCCATAACGTAATTTCTTGGGTGTTATTGGCGGTTTGAGCGTCGGTGACGGCAATGTGCCCTAATATCTCTCCCATATCATCGGTCGCCAGGAGAGAAAGCGAGATCTGCCCCGTTTCGCGCAGCTGTTGGAGCTGATCGGCTTGCACGGGACGCATGAGCGTCTCTCGCCACCAACCGTCTAACCGAACCAGGTCGGCGGGCGCTTCTGTACGAATCATCATCACAGAGGTCGTGGTTATTAAATGGTGTAGCCAGAATAACGGATTCCCGATCCCGTGCAAGAGGTGACTGTCGTATGTGTTTGATGCTTACGCAGCTAAATGCATAAATAGTCAGCAAATTGTGTAATATGGCGACACAGTCTCTCCTGTTTACTGATTTTGAGTCCTTTATCTATTTTTACAGTAAAATATGCGGTATATAGTGAGAAAAGCTTGAACCCATGACGCGTGCCTCATAAAGTGCTACTGACAACAAAGTTAAAAGTGTCTAATATATGAGACGTTTGTCTTGCCAATGAGATGGTCGAGAGTGATTTCCAGATGTGAGCTTTTCATGCCAATATCGTCGTTAAATGATTGGTTCTACTGCTTAACCGATAATAGTCCGTTCCTTTTTGCCATTCTCGACAGCAATGATTGCTACCTTTACGCCAACCAACGCTATAGCGAGCTGTCTGGCTTGGCCTTGCCGTCGTTAAAGGGGTTATCCGATATCGATACCCTAGGCGAGGCGTTTTATCAGTCGGTCAAACCACATTATGAYAAAGCCCGACGGGGTGAATGCGCCGAGGGAGAGGTGCTTCTTACTGATAACTACCATAGCACTAGCTTTCACTTCAGTGTTGCCCCCTTGCAGAATGTCGCTGATGAAAGTGGCAAGCCCTGCGTGATTTTTCATGCCGCAGATACCTCCGAACGCCAAGTATTAGCCAGTGCGCTCGAAGAGGCGGAGGAAAAATACCACCGTCTTAGTCAACTTATCGATGATGGCTGCTGCGTGGTTGAAGATGGCTGTATATTATCAGCGAACCCTGCAGCCGCTGGGTTATTGGGCGTCGGAAGTATCGAYGCCTTGATGGGTGAGCCTTTATCAGACTATCTCGTGTCGACAGAGAAAGCATCTAGCACCATTGACAGCCTATCGCGTACGCCGCTTGGGCAAGGTGTGTCGGTAGTGAGTGCAAAAAACAGCGCGCCGCTGACGGTGAGCCAATCACCTATCCATCTTTTGGGCAAAAAAGCGCATATGCTGCGTCTACAACCTACAATGACTGACTCGTCGGTTAAGCGCTTAAAACCCACCGAAAAAGAGGATGCCAGCAAAATCGGTGAGCAACAATCCGCTTATACGGATGCCTTAACCGGTCTGTATAATCGCTATGGCTTCAGCCGAGAGTTGGATAGATTGATCAAAGCACAAACGCCGTTGGCCATGTTGTACCTTGATGTCGATAATTTTAAAAATATCAATGACTCTCTCGGACACCATGTTGGCGATCGTGTGCTTCAGGATATTGCTCAGCGTTTACGCGCCTTGCTCTCGGCGGATACCATTGTTGGTCACTTAGGCGGTGACGAATTTGCGGTGCTGCTGCCTAAGCCCGCAACGGACGACGCGCCTGATCAACTGGCCGACAAAGTCGTCGGTGCGATTAGCCAGCCTTTTGAGCTGCATTATTTTAGCAAGTATCTGGCGTGTTCAGTAGGGATGGTGCGTTATCCCGATGATGGTAAAGACGCGCGGCAGCTGCTGCAAAATGCCGATACCGCGATGTATGAGGCCAAAGAGCAAGGCCGAAACCGAGTGGTCGCCTATCATGACAGCATGAGTAAAGAAGCACGGATGCGGCTTTGGTTGGAAATCGAGCTACAAAAGGCCTTACAAAACAACGGCCTGGAAGTCTGGTATCAACCTAAGGTCAGTGCCAGTGATTATCGTATCAACGGTGCTGAAGCTTTGGTGCGTTGGAAACATCCGGTAGAGGGTTATATCAGTCCTGGGCGTTTTATTCCGGTCGCAGAGCGCTGTGGACTTATTGAAGCGCTTGGACGCCATGTGATGCGCGAGGTCTTTCAAAACGTGCGGCGCTGGCGTCAACAAGGCATGCTGCCGGGACGAGTGGCGATTAACTTATCGCCAGAGCAATTTAGCAGCCCCAAGCTGACCGAGCATATGGAAAAGCTGATTAAAGCCACGGGCGCGAACCCAGAAGATATTACTTTTGAGTTAACGGAAAGCGCGGTGATGAAAAACGATGAGCATGCCCTGAATATGCTCAATGCGATTAAGTCACTGGGCTTTGCCCTCTCGATTGATGACTTTGGCACGGGCTACTCATCCTTGTCTTACCTTGCTCGTTTTCCGCTTGATGAGCTTAAAATTGACCGCGCGTTTATTCACGATATGGATGCTTTGAGTAAACAGGTGACGCTGGTGGAAAGCATTATTCATCTCGGCCGAGCCATGGAAATGACCGTGGTGGCAGAGGGGGTCGAAACCCGTCAGCAGGCGTCAGTGCTCACTAACCTGCACTGTGATACCATTCAAGGCTATTATTTTCACTCGCCCATGCCCAAGCACGCGTTTGAAAAGCTATTGCTGAAAAGTAAGCCCAACAAGCAACCACCACAGGCACTGGCACCCAGTGCGCAGATAAGCTAATCGGATACCTGTTGGTATTACTCAGGATCAAAAATAGAGCAGTGGGCCTGCTCTATTTTTATTTTTGAGGTGCTCAGGAATGAAATACTAGGGCCGACGATAGGCGAGCCGATTGAGCTCAAGTAACGCATAGCGGTGTTCGACAAACTCATACACGTTGCCTGACATGGCAAGCTTATACAATGCCACGGCGCGATCCTTGTCGCCTTGGAATTGAYAGCGTTTAGCAAGGTAAAAGTAAGCTTCACATAAGCGTTCTGCGAGCCGTTCATTGTCTTCACCTTGCGAGGCAAGTTGCTCTAGCAGCTCACGTTCGCTGAGCTCACCGAGGTACATATCGACAAGCTGCCAGCCCCAACCCGCGGTCTCCGCATTCGCTTTCCGCGTTGCTAGCGCTTGTTGCGCCTTGGTTTCCCCTTTCCAATCGCGCTCCACTAAATAAAGCCAAATGAGGCGATAAGGATCGTCGCGATCTTCTTGGTAGTGATGGAGTAAGTCTTGATGGGCCAGGCGATAGCGCCCGCCGTAGTACAAGGCGATCCCACGATTACGCGCGGCATAGCTGTGGCTATTATCCAGCTCTAACGTCGAGTCAAAGGCCTCGTAGGCAGCATCATAGTGGCCATTTTGGGTAAAATAGACGCCGAGAATATTAAACACATCAGGTTGATCAGGCTTGAGTGACAGCGATTGATTAAAATCCAATCGCGCCAAGTCGCGCATCCCTAAGCTATCATGCATGAGTCCACGCTCATAATGCAGCTGGGCGCGTGCATCGTCACTCAAATCATCGCGGGCAAGCAGCTGGTCTATACGTGCCAGATGCACTTCCTGTTGCAGCGTGGGCTGTAAGGGGACGGCCATAGGAGGAAAGGTCCACTGGCTGGTACAGCCGGTCAATAATAACAGCGCCAGAATAGCCAGAGACTTATAAAATCCCGCCCGTGGCTGAGTAAAAATGGTCATGAAGGCGCATCTCCGTGTAAAAAAAAGGGGGCCTCAGCCCCCTTTATACCATGAATGACGATATGACTTTAAGCGTCAGTGCTTGGTGCTTCTTCTGCTGGCGCAGCATCAGCAGCGGGGGCTTTTTCTGCCGCCGCTTCTTTCATGCTCAAGCGGATACGACCTTGACGGTCAACTTCCAGCACTTTCACGTCCACTTCTTGGCCAACTTCAAGATAATCGGTCACTTTCTCAACACGCTCATCGGCGATTTGAGAAATGTGAACCAGACCATCTTTGCCGCCAATCACTGAGACGAAGGCACCGAAGTCAACGATACGCTGAACCTTACCGGTATAGATACGGCCCACTTCGACTTCTGCCGTGAGCGCTTCGATGCGTGAAATGGCATCTTTAGCAGCTTCACCGTCGGTGGCCGCAATTTTCACGGTACCATTGTCGTCGATTTCAATTGTGGTGCCCGTTTCTTCGGTCAGCTGACGGATCACCGCGCCACCTTTACCAATCACATCACGGATCTTATCTGGGTTGATGCTCATGGTATGGATACGCGGGGCGAACTCAGAGATGTCGTCGCGTGCTGAGCCGATGGCTTGGTCCATCACATCGAGGATGTGTAAACGTGCGCCTTTGGCTTGGTTCAATGCGATTTGCATGATCTCTTTAGTGATCCCTTCGATTTTGATGTCCATCTGCAAAGCAGTGACACCGTCATCCGTACCGGCCACTTTAAAGTCCATATCACCGAGATGATCTTCATCACCTAAGATGTCGGAAAGCACAACGAAATCGTCGCCTTCTTTCACCAGACCCATGGCGATACCGGCCACGGATTTTTTCACCGGTACACCAGCATCCATCAGCGCAAGCGATGTGCCGCAGACAGATGCCATTGAGGAAGAGCCGTTGGATTCGGTGATCTCAGAGACTACACGCAGTGTGTACGGGAAGTCGTCCTGGCTTGGCATCACAGCAGCAATACCGCGTTTGGCTAGGCGACCATGGCCGATTTCGCGGCGCTTTGGTGAGCCAACAAAACCGGTTTCACCCACACAATAAGGAGGGAAGTTGTAGTGCAGCATGAAGCCTTCTTGGCGCTCACCCATGATTGAGTCAATGGTTTGCGCGTCACGCTGAGTGCCCAATGTCGCGGTGACTAGCGCTTGCGTTTCACCACGGGTAAACAAGGCGCTGCCGTGTGTACGTGGTAATACGCCTGTACGCACGTCGAGGGCGCGAACCATGTCTTTCTCACGGCCATCAATACGTGGTTCACCGGCAATGATGCGGCTGCGTACGACTTTCTTTTCCAAGTCGCCGAGCATGCCTAGGATTTCACGCTCATCCAAGGTCTCGTCTTCGCCGAGTAGTGCAGCCACTACTTCCTGTTTCACCTGACCAATCTGCTCGTAACGGGCCATTTTTTCAGTGATTTGGTATGCCTGAGCCAATGGGCCTTGTGCCATTTCAGTCACACGGGTTTGTAGCGCCGCGTTCACTTCTGGCGCTTGCCAATCCCAAGTAGGCGTTCCCACTTCGGCGGCAAATTCTTTGATTGCGTTGATCGCGGTTTGCTGTTGCTCATGACCAAACATCACCGCTTGTAGCATTTGCTCTTCGCTTAGGCGATCCGCTTCAGACTCTACCATCAGCACCGCACCTTCAGTACCGGCGACCACAAGGTCAAGCTTGCTGTCGTCTAGCTCTGCTGGGCTTGGGTTAAGCACGAGTTCATCGTTGATGTAACCGACGCGCGCCGAGCCGATAGGGCCGTTGAATGGGATGCCTGAGATAGCGAGTGCTGCCGAGGTACCCAGCATGGCAACAATGTCAGGGCTCACCGCTGGGTTAACAGATACGACAGTTGCAATCACTTGGACTTCGTTTTTGAACGAGTCCGGGAATAGCGGACGGATAGGGCGGTCAATCAGACGTGCGGTCAGGGTTTCTGACTCAGAAGGGCGACCTTCGCGCTTGAAAAAACCACCTGGGATTTTACCTGCCGCGTAGGTACGCTCTTGGTAGTTAACCGTCAATGGGAAGAAGCTTTGGCCTTCAGCCGCTTCTTTTTTACCGACCACAGAAACGAATACCGAGGTATCGTCCATGCTAACCATGACAGCACCATTGGCTTGACGTGCCATCACGCCCGTTTCCAATGTCACTGTATGATTGCCGTACTGGAATGTTTTTACGATTGGATTCACAGATTATTTCCTTGTTGCTGAGGGATAAACCCGTTGGTTTATCTCACTAATTGTCGGCTTTCAGCTGCTCACCATCGCGACTAATGACAGCAGGCTGCGCGGGTGTTTGGCCTGCTTGGGCAGTGTGCTGTCAATAGTCGCGACCTTATGGTCGACGTTGTTGACTGTGTGACAGCTGAAAGTGGCGATAATTATACACGTGCTTGGCCGATAACGACACCACGAGGCGGTCAAATGGCAACATTTGTGATGGGTTTGGCAAGCAATATTGACCCTAACGGATGCAGATAACACGGCGAAGTCAGATTTGTGAATTGAAGCTGACTACAAGATCAGCGAAAATACGCCACCTTTGTGAATGACCCTCTCAGCTGGCGCCTGATTGCCGCCTGAAGCCAACAAGAAGATAACCTCTATGTCAAATACACTGCTGCAACAGGAAGTTGATAAACGCCGCACGTTTGCGATTATCTCGCACCCAGATGCGGGTAAAACCACCATCACCGAGAAGGTGCTGTTATTCGGACGTGCCATTCAAACGGCGGGAACCGTGAAAGGGCGTGGCTCTAACCAACATGCCAAGTCTGATTGGATGGACATGGAAAAAGAGCGTGGTATCTCGGTGACCACCTCGGTGATGCAATTTCCTTACAACGACTGCTTAGTGAACCTGCTCGACACACCAGGGCACGAGGATTTCTCGGAAGATACGTACCGGACACTGACCGCGGTCGATTCGTGCTTAATGGTGATTGATGCGGCGAAAGGTGTCGAGGATCGTACCCGTAAGCTGATGGAAGTCACCCGTTTACGTGATACTCCGATCATTACCTTTATGAACAAACTGGACCGTGATATTCGCGACCCAATGGAGCTGCTTGATGAAGTAGAAAGTGAGCTCAATATTGCCTGTGCGCCGGTATCGTGGCCGATTGGTTGCGGGAAAGGCTTCCAAGGTGTGTACCATATTCATCGTGACGAAAGCATTCTGTATCAATCAGGCCAAGGCCATACTATTCAGGATGCGCGTATCATTAAAGGCTTGAATAATCCTGAGTTGGATGAGGCGATTGGTGCAGACATTGCGCAAGATTTGCGTGACGAGTTGGAACTGGTGATGGGCGCGTCTCATGCGTTTGACCATGAACTGTTTTTAAGCGGTGAACTCACGCCTGTTTTCTTCGGTACCGCACTGGGTAACTTTGGTGTGGACCATATGTTGGATGGTCTGACCGAGTGGGCACCCAAGCCCATGGCTCGCCCAACCCATGATCGTGACGTCAAGGCTGACGAAGAGAAGTTCTCCGGCTTTGTATTTAAAATTCAAGCCAACATGGATCCACGCCACCGTGACCGGATTGCCTTTATGCGTATTGTCTCTGGGAAATACCAGCAAGGGATGAAACTGCGTCATGTGCGCCTCGGTAAACAAATCAATATTTCCGATGCGGTGACCTTTATGGCAGGAGATCGGTCACGGGCTGAAGATGCGTTTGCGGGTGATATTATTGGCTTGCACAACCATGGCACCATTCAAATTGGCGATACCTTTACTCAAGGAGAAGATCTGAAATTTGCGGGGATCCCGAATTTTGCCCCAGAGCTTTTCCGTCGGATCCGTCTCAAAGATCCATTGCGCCAAAAGCAGCTGCTTAAAGGTTTGATTCAGCTGTCTGAGGAAGGAGCCGTACAGGTGTTCCGTCCTTTGCAATCAAACGATTTAATTGTCGGTGCGGTCGGTGTCCTCCAGTTTGATATGGTAGTGGCACGCTTGAAAGCCGAATACAACGTGGATGCCTTGTATGAGCCGATTAATGTGGCCACCGCGCGTTGGGTAGAGTGTGGTGACGAGAAGAAGCTGGATGAATTTCAGCGTAAAAACCAAGCGAACTTGGCTTTGGATGGTGGCGACAACTTGACGTACATTGCGCCGACCATGGTGAATCTAAACCTCACGCAAGAGCGCTTCCCGGATATTGATCTCAGAGCGACCCGCGAACACTAAGCGGGGGAGAGGGTGGGATCGCCCGGTGTGATTACAAACGTGCACCGGATAGCGATGACGCTCTCCTCTTTCACGCCATGCTATACTGCCGTCTGTAACTAGACGGCTTTTTAATGGCATAAAGTTGACAAAGCAAGGATGCCGATGATGATAGCGAGGATTAAACGTTGGGTGGCACATTACGATGCCTGGTGTCAGCGAATGGGGCTTGGCGAGGATAACCGTCGCAGCTGTGTGCCTATCAAGCGTTCAGAAAAAACATCATCGACACCAACGTCTCAGCATGATTGATACGCATTGCCATTTTGATTTTTCTCCGTTTCGTGAGTCACCAGAGTCGTACTGGCAGGCGGCGCGCGAAAAGGGCGTGACGCGGATGGTGGTCCCTAGTGTTAGCGAGGATAACTGGTCGGCGGTGCTGTCACTGACTGAACGCCTGCATGGTGTATATGCAGGATTGGGACTACACCCATGTTTTCTCGATGCTCACACGGACACCAGCCTGGATAAACTGGAACGGGCATTGAGCGCGCGTCCTGGGCGCTGTGTTGCCGTCGGGGAAGCCGGGCTCGACTTTGTTGTCGCGAACCAAAATACCGCTCAGCAGCGCCAGCACGCGCTATTGGAGGGGCAGCTTTGGCTCGCACGTCACTATGATCTCCCCATCATTCTACACAGCCGCAAAGCGCATAACCCATTATTACGCGCGGTTAAAGCCTATCCAGGGATACGCGGGGTGTTACATGCGTTCAGTGGCAGTGAACAGCAGGGTAAACAGTTTATTGATGCGGGCCTGATGCTCGGGGTAGGCGGCACCGTCACCTATTCTCGCGCGCAAAAGACCCGCCGCGCCATTGCTCAGCTACCTTTGGATCACCTCGTCCTTGAAACCGATGCCCCCGACATGCCTTTGGCCGGATTTCAAGGAAAACCGAACACCCCCTCTCAGGTATTAAGGGTTGCTGATGTGGTTGCAGAGTTAAAAGGCTGTGATAAAGATCATCTCATGACCGAAACATCAGACAACGCTGAAAGATTGTTTGGCTTTGATTGAGCGGGAATGGGCAAAAGACAAACGTTTGCGGTTGCATAAGCTCACAAAACTAGATCAAAGTCATACTTATTGATGCATTACAAAATAGTTTTACAGCGAACTGTGATTGGAATATTACTTTAATGTGACTGCGATGCGTATAATCCCTCCCCGGAAGCCAAATTCCACTTTGTCGAGACGCCAACTTTTTACTTTGAGGATGCCAATATTATGAGCCTGCTGATGAGCGTGATTGGGATGGTTGTGCTGCTAGGGATAGCAGTTCTTCTTTCCGATAACCGCAAAGCCATTAACCTCCGTACCGTGGGTGGCGCATTTGCTATCCAACTCTTTTTCGGTGCTTTCGTACTCTATGTCGATGTCGGACGCGACATTCTGTACGGCGCATCACAATACGTTGCTAACGTCATCGCATACGGTGACGAAGGGATCAGCTTCATCTTCGGTGGGCTGGTTTCTGACAAAATGTTTGAACTGTTCGGCGGTGGCGGTTTCGTCTTCGCACTGAAAGTTCTTCCTGTCATTGTCTTCTTCTCCTCACTGATCAGCGTGCTTTACTACCTGGGTATTATGCAGGTTGTGATCAACGTGCTCGGTGGTGGTCTGCAAAAAGCACTGGGTACCTCACGTGCCGAGTCTATGTCAGCAACGGCTAACATCTTTGTTGGACAAACTGAAGCGCCCTTGGTGATCCGTCCATTCGTACCTCGTATGACGCAGTCAGAGCTGTTCGCGGTCATGTGTGGTGGTTTGGCCTCGGTTGCCGGTGGCGTACTGGCCGGTTATGCCTCTATGGGGGTTCCGCTTGAGTACTTGATTGCGGCATCATTCATGGCCGCACCAGGTGGTCTACTGTTTGCGAAAATTATCAAACCTGAAACCGACGAGCCGGTTGAGCAGATGGCTGACGCGACCGCTGAAGGTGCAGAGAAGCCAGCGAACGTGATTGATGCAGCCGCAGGCGGCGCTTCATCAGGTATGCAACTGGCGCTTAACGTTGGTGCGATGCTACTTGCGTTCATTGGTTTGATTGCCCTGATTAACGGCATGCTAGGCGGTATCGGCGGCTGGTTCGGTTACCCAGATATCACGCTGGAGCTGATCTTGGGTTACCTGTTCGCCCCGTTTGCATTCCTTATCGGTGTACCATGGGAAGAAGCAGTGGTCGCAGGCTCTTTCATCGGTCAGAAGATCGTGGTTAACGAATTCGTGGCTTACCTGAACTTCACGCAATACCTTGGTGACGGTGCGCAAGTTGTTGCAGCAACAGGCATGGAAATGACAGAGAAAACCAAAGCGATTATCTCGTTTGCTCTGTGTGGTTTTGCGAACTTGTCATCGGTGGCCATTTTGCTTGGCGGCCTCGGTGGTCTGGCGCCTAGCCGTCGTCCAGAGATTGCACGCTTTGGTGTCAAAGCGGTGATCGCTGGTACCTTGTCTAACTTGATGGCGGCGACCATTGCGGGCCTATTTGTCACCTTGACGCTGGCGGGCTAATCGTCTCATCGCGATAGCACACCGTGTTAAGCAAAACGCCACACAGACTGCCTGTGTGGCGTTTTTTTATTGGGCTTACGTTATGAGTATGCTTCAACCACCCGTCCTTGCTGAGGGGTGTATACTCATCACTAGAGGCTTGTGACAACATAAGGTAAAACCATGCAGGAAATTCTTCTCGCCCTCGTGGCCGGCTTTTTAGTGGGCGTATTGTTTAGTGCGATCAAACTCCCCATCCCCGCACCGCCTGTCTTATCCGGGGTGATGGGCATTGTCGGGGTGTATTTGGGCGGCGTCGGCTATCAGTGGATTGTGGCGCGTTTTTTCAGTTAGAAAGATTGGTTCCACCGCGCAACAGTGTATTTTTCAACATAAACGGTAAAATCTAGTTTTGCTGAAACGGCGTTGGTAAAATAAGTGAACGCCGTCAAAGTTTGCTGGCGCCACAATCCTTATTTTCCTCTCATGGTTAGCAACAAGGTGTGGCTAGCCCAATCAGAAACGTCCAACGGCGAAACCGCAAATACCCAGGTATTTGCACGCGGCAACAAGGATGGTTGGTTGAAGGCGGCGCGATGTCCAGCCTCAAACTTCATGGAGCCAAGTCCGCTGAGCAATGACCGGAAAACAAAACCGGTTGTTAATACAGTGGCCAACCCGATACCTGTTTGGCAAAAGAATGAGGACTGGAGATAACTAATGAACGAATTACAAACCGCGGCCCTACGCGCACTAAAACTGATGGATCTGACCACACTGAACGATGATGATACCGATGAAAAGGTGATCAGCCTGTGTCAGAACGCGAAAACCGCCGTTGGCAACACAGCAGCAGTTTGTATCTATCCGCGCTTTATCCCTATCGCCAAGAAAACACTGCGCGAACAAGGCACGCCAGAGGTGCGTATCGCTACCGTGACCAATTTCCCACACGGCAATGATGATATTGATATTGCGGTGGCAGAAACCAAAGCCGCGGTGGCATATGGCGCCGATGAAGTCGATGTGGTGTTCCCGTATCGCGCGCTGATTGCGGGTGACGAACAAGTGGGTGCTGAGCTGGTCAAACAGTGTAAAGCCGCATGTGGCAGCGACGTATTACTTAAAGTGATCATTGAAACCGGTGAGCTGAAAAGCGAGGCACTGATCAAGCGCGCGTCTGAGATTGCTATTGATGCAGGTGCTGACTTTATTAAAACCTCTACGGGGAAAGTGGCGGTGAATGCCACCCCTGAAGCGGCGGAGATCATGCTCAACGTGATCAACGATAAAGGCGTTGCAGAACGTGTTGGCTTTAAGCCAGCCGGTGGCGTGCGCACCGCAGAAGACGCGCAACAATACCTGGCGATGGCCGATCGCATTCTCGGCGACCAATGGGCCGATAACCGCCACTATCGTTTTGGCGCATCTAGCTTGTTGGCGAACTTACTCCACACCTTGGGTGAAGGCGAAAAAGCGGCTGAAGGTGGCTATTAATCAAGTTGCCACTCACCCAAACAGTGGGGCGATCGAGGGTCGTGTACTCGGTCGCTCACGTATTGAGCTAGTAAGGAGGATGCATGATCTTACCTCAGGAAATTATTCGTAAGAAGCGCGACAACATCGCGTTAAGCAAAGAAGAAATTTATTCTTTCATCCAGGGTGTGGCGAACGATTCGGTGTCGGAAAGTCAAATTGCTGCGTTTGCGATGGCGATTTACTTCAATGATATGACCATGGATGAGCGTGTGGCATTGACCTGTGCGATGCGCGATTCCGGTATGACCATCGATTGGTCACACATGCATTTTGATGGCCCCGTCGTGGATAAGCACTCGACAGGGGGCGTTGGTGATGTAACCTCGTTAATGCTGGGCCCTATGGTGGCGGCATGCGGCGGTTATGTGCCGATGATTTCAGGTCGTGGCTTGGGCCACACTGGGGGCACGCTGGATAAGCTGGAGTCGATTCCTGGCTATAACATCATGCCAAGCAACCAAGTGTTTGGGGAGGTGACCCGTGACGCCGGTGTCGCCATCATAGGGCAAACCGGCTCGTTAGCGCCTGCGGATAAACGCGTGTATGCCACCCGTGACGTCACGGCCACGGTAGATAATATTTCTTTGATCACCGCGTCGATTTTGTCGAAAAAACTGGCCGCAGGCCTGGATGCCTTGGTCATGGACGTCAAGGTGGGATCGGGCGCGTTCATGCCAACGTATAAAGATTCAGAGGCGTTGGCCAAATCGATTGTGGGAGTGGCCAACGGTGCTGGTACTAAAACCAGTGCCTTGCTGACGGACATGAACCAAGTGTTAGCCTCGTCGGCAGGCAACGCTTTAGAAGTGAAAGAAGCCGTTGATTTTCTCACCGGGCGCTACCGTAATCCACGTTTGTACAATGTGACCATGGCGCTATGCGCCGACATGTTGGTGGTCAGTGGGCTGGCAACCGATGTGAATCAAGCAAAACAAAAATTGGATCAGGCACTGGACAGCGGTCGCGCTGCCGAGTGTTTTGCCAAAATGATTGCAGGGCTAGGTGGGCCGGCTGACTTTGTTGAGTCGCCGGATCAATATCTGGCGACTGCATCCGTGATCAAACCTGTCTATGCCGAGCAATCAGGCATTGCCAATGCCATGGATACACGGGCATTGGGCATGGCTATTATAGAAATAGGTGGTGGCCGTCGGGTTGCCAGCGATAAAATTGATTATGCCGTTGGGTTGAACGAAATGATTCGTCTGGGGCAACAAGTGGATGAGCACACCCCGCTCGCCATGCTCCACGCTCAGACTGAAGAGCAATGGCAACAAGCGGCGAATGCGGTGCGAGCCGCAGTGAAAGTCGCTGATGAGGCGCCGAGTGCAACACCAGACGTTTATCGTCGCATCAGCTTACAAGACGTCTAATGGAGGCGATCATGAAACGCGCAATTGTATTAGTTTTAGACTCATTTGGTATTGGCGCCACTGAAGACGCCGTCAAATTCGGTGACCAAGGTGCAAACACCTTGGGCCACATTGCTCAAGCGTGTGCGAAGGGCGAAGCGGATAATGCGGATCGTCAAGGCCCCTTGTCTTTGCCTAACATGACCAAGTTGGGCTTGGGTAAAGCGTGTGAAGAGTCGTCAGGTTACTTCCCAGAAGGCTTAGACTCACATGCAGAGATTATCGGTGCCTATGCGCACGCCAAAGAGCTATCTTCTGGTAAAGACACCCCATCTGGCCACTGGGAAATTGCTGGTGTGCCTGTGTTGTTTGACTGGGGCTACTTCTCAGACTTAACCAACAGCTTCCCGCAAGATCTGCTTGATCGCATTGTTGAGCGAGCGGGTGTACCTGGCTATCTTGGTAACTGCCATGCGTCGGGCACTCAAGTGCTGGACGATCTGGGCGAAGAGCATATGAAAACTGGGAAGCCGATTTTCTACACCTCAGCGGACTCGGTGTTCCAAATTGCGTGCCATGAGGAAACCTACGGGCTCGATAACCTGTATGAGTTGTGCCAGATCGTGCGCGAAGAGCTGGAAGACTATAACATTGGTCGCGTGATCGCCCGGCCTTTCATCGGGCCAGCGAAAGGCCAGTTTGAGCGCACCGGTAACCGCCGTGACTTGTCTGTCGAGCCACCTTCTCCTACCGTGCTCCAAAAGCTGGTGGACGAAAAAGGAGGTGATGTGATCTCGATTGGTAAGATTGCGGACATTTACGCGCACTGCGGTATCACCAAGAAAATCAAAGCCACAGGCTTAGAAGCGCTGTTTGATGCAACCAAAGACGCCATCAAAGAAGCAGGCAATAACAGCTTGGTATTCACCAACTTTGTCGACTTTGACTCGGCGTACGGCCACCGCCGCAACGTAGCTGGCTATGCCGCGGCGTTGGAATACTTTGACCGTCGCCTACCGGAAATCATGGACATGCTTGAAGAAGACGATGTGTTATTGCTAACGGCTGACCATGGTTGCGATCCAACCTGGCCTGGCACCGATCACACCCGTGAGCATATCCCTGCATTGGTTTACGGCAAAAAAGTGCCTGCGGGTTCACTCGGTCGCCGCGAAACGTTCGCCGATATTGGCCAGTCCTTGGCGGAATACTTTGATGTGTCGCCAATGGATTACGGCAAGTCGTTCCTATAACGCGTTGACCCCCTAGATAAAAAGAGATGGCGAACAGCCATCTCTTTTTTTATCTCGGTTTCTCGTACTGGTCGCCGTATTGTTGTCGCTTTACCAAGATACACGCGCAGAACGACGAGTGAGCATGAGCGTTAATAGCACCCCCAACAAGAGAGCAAGGCCAATGAGGAGCCGGAATTCGGTCATATTCGATTGCAGCTGTTTTTTGGCTTCATTGATAACCGAGTGATGCTCAACGGTGAGACGGAGAAACCCGACAATATCGCCACCACGGCTTATCGGCGTCATCAGCTGCTGTCGTCCTTGGCTTTCTAGCCCCAGTGGGGTGGTTAATCCGACGGCGGTTTCCAGTGGTAAAGCATTCGTTGAGCGCACCACAGGACTGCCGTTGAGCTGATAGAAGCTGGCATCACGGATCAGCGGCTCGGTTGCCAGTTCATTGGCCATGGTTTGCAGAGGCTGATAGTTCTTATCAACCAAGGCATCATAGGCTTGTACCCCCACCTGGCGGGTCATCAGCTGGGCTAATTGATCGGTTTGCTGATACAGCGCTTGATACTGGCGCTGGCTGAGTGTGGTGCTGTAAAGCATTAAGGCGGCAATAGCACCGATCGTGGTGAGCAACATTCCCCACCAGGTCACCCGCCGTAGCGTTTTGCGCGAAATTGAAAACATACCTTCCTCAAGCCAGATAAACAGGATCAATTAGCACTGGAGCTTACTACGGTTTTTATGGTATCACAGCCTCATTGTGATTGATTCATTGACCAAGCTTGCTTGGAAATCGAAAGGAAAATATTGACCATGGATAAGGCCAACCCCTTGGCAATTCACCGTTCACCGCAACTTTACCGCCGTTTCCCAACGATGACGACGTCTGCTTTCTCGCGCCGCCGGCAAGGGGGATGGATTGTGTTTGGTGAGGTCATCGACCCCCGTCAGCTCGACGATATCCGTTTTTTTACCGGTGATGACGTTGAGGTCGTCGACGGCTGGCGTGTTGGGCCGTATGAGGTGTTATTGATCCGTGGTGAACTGACGGATGAGCATCGCACCGTGATTGAGGCGCTCGAGCTCGACTGCGCGGACTTACAGGCCCTGCCGGATTTAAGCAGACCTGGTTTGGCGGTGTTTGACATGGACTCCACCGCGATAGAAATAGAATGTATTGATGAGATTGCGGCACTCGCTGAAGTTGGAGAGGCGGTGTCTGCGGTTACCGAGCGTGCCATGTTGGGCGAACTTGATTTTGAGGCGAGCTTACGTCAACGCGTGGCGGCCTTGAAAGGCTCTGACGCGGCGATACTTGAGACAGTGAAAGCGCAGTTGCCGTTGATGCCAGAAATGGCGGATCTCGTGGCCAGTCTAAAAGCCTGCGGCTGGTATGTGGCGATTGCCTCTGGCGGTTTCACCCATTTTTCTGATCACCTACAGCGGCAATTAGGCTTGGACTATGCGGCGTCAAACCAGCTTGGGGTCAGAAATGGTCAATTGACCGGCGAAGTAGAAGGGAACGTCGTGGATGCACAACGAAAAGCGGATGTGTTGACCATGTTGGCGCAAAAGTACGATATTGCGCCGGAGAACACCTTAGCCGTTGGCGATGGCGCCAATGATCTGGCGATGATGGAGGCCGCTGGCCTTGGTATTGCCTATCATGCGAAGCCCAAAGTCAATGCGAAAGCGCAAGCGGCGGTCAAACATGCGTGGTTGGGCGGTGTGTTGTGTGTGCTCTCTGCCAGTATTCGTGATCGGATTAGCTGGCAGCCACGCTAATAAGCGCAACCTTGTGGCACCCACTTGGTGTGGCACCTACTGGATGCCGCTCTCTCTTTGCTATTGCCGCGGTCGATATCGTGCCGATTCATTCGTGCGTCGCCTGCGGCTATCGCCCCAGGCGCATTAGCACTTCATCGGTGACATCGACCAACTCACCGTAGGCACACAAGGCAACAAATTCGTCTTCCAGTTGGCGTGCTTTGTGGGTATCGCGTTTGAGCAAGCTGGATAACTGGGTGGCATCAATATCTTGTTCAGCATGGGCCAGCGGTGTCATCCGATTGCGTAGCACGGCAAACGCCCCGCCTTTTTGCGCCAACTGGATGAACTTACGTCTCGCGTCGTCAGATTCAAACTCACTATCGGCAAAGGTATGCACCGCACGCACCTTATCATCTTTCATGTCTATCCAGACAAAGTACTCGCGTACCAGCTCTTTCAGAGGCTGCGAGGGGCGTGTGACTTCATGGGTACGGGTGAGAATCTTATCCCCGAACACCGGGTAAAAAGACAGTTGGCGACCGCCGCCTGCGCGCTCGAGAAAGCGGTGCAAACGGCTGGGAGGCAGATTGATACCCACTGCAGGCACCGAGAGTACACCGTTATCACGTCGAACAAAATAAGGCTGCACGGTTAGGCGCGTGAGCAGCAATTGGTGCATGGCCCAAATCAAGGGAGGGTCGGGCAAACGTTCATCCAGCACGGTCAATTTGTCGAGGTTGTGCTCAATCAAGCGGCGAAGATACTGGCGACGACGGGTGTTGGGCGCTTCAGTGGTGAGCTTGAGTTGAATATTATCGCGTTTGGGGCTCACTCGAATCACCTGATACGGCATGTCGACTAACGGTGCGCGCGGGTCAATATTGACAAACGCATCGAGTGATACAGACACCAAGTCATCTTTCGCCCCTTGAAAAGGCTGCGCCAGTTTCAGGTTCAAGCCCCCCGAGGAAAAATCGACCAGTCTTCCCTTCAGCGCCCCCTGTTCTGGATGCACCAATGAGACCTCAGAGCGATAGGCATAACGTGGTTCACGACGTTGGGGCTGCCTATCAGATGAGATTAACTGTGCCGCGCACACTGGATTACGTTGGTGTAAAAAGCGTCGCAAGGCTTGACTGGATAACGACGGTTTGGGGTGGGATAAATAACTATCCTTGCTTTCGGTATGAGTCACATCTTGCACCAACGCGACGTGTGTGAGGGTTTTTAATGTGTTAAGCCAGTCCGGAGATACATCTTGCAAACGCTCAATGTCACCCGCATTAATGGCTGACATGGTCACCTTCAACACCCGCCATGAAGGACGCTTGGCACCCAGTTGCCAGAACAGGTGGCGCTCATCTTCGCTCATTTCGCTGGGCGAGGCAGAATAGAAGAAACGCTGCTTGTCTTTCTCTACATAAAAGCAATATAACAATAGCTGGCTGGTTGACGCTCCTTCCACTTGCAGTAACGCCAAACGCTTTGCATCAAAAATATGATTAATGACGGGTTGATTGCGGCTGTCGTGCCAGTAATCCCATAGCTCCCGATTTTGCCGCGTTTGTAATACGTACTCTAATTTGTCTTGCGCAAAGTAAAGCGGTAGCACACTGGTATGGTGCAAAAAGGACTGTTCATAGCTTTGCAGCTTGAGTGTGAGTAGCTTGTCCTCACCATCTTGTTTGCCACGAAAGTCGGGCGAGGCCATTTCTGTGTCGAGCGCTTGCTTAATCGCGTCACTGCTGGTGTCAAGCCGCAGCCGTAACCACACACTACTGGTGGACTCTTTGTTTTGATCGACGCCAATAATGCGATAACTCAACCCTTGCTCAAGATCGGGATCTTGATACTTTTGCCCCAGCGCGGTGAACTGCACTAATACTTCAGCGCTAGGCGGATAATCGAATGCTGCAGGGACACGCACTCGGCACCCTGAATTAGACAAGTCGCTGGTGACCCCATGTACCTCATACCCAGTATTCAGTGTTATTAATACTTGGGTAGCAAAATGGATGCGGCTTTCACTACGMGCTAAATAACGGCCAAAGGTGAGTTTCTCGGGTAACAATGCCGCTTGGGCCGTATCACTGACTGGGCCTTTTCCTTGTTGCTGAGTGTGTTTCTCTTGTTCGTGTTTGACGCGAAAGTTATTAGGGGTGTTGTGCAAATCTTCCCACAAGCCTTGGGTCATTTGCCCGTTGTATAAAGGCAAGCGCTCGTAATAGTGGTTAATTGCCACATCATCCAGCCAATGTGTTTGGCCGTTTAACTCGTATTGATGACATTCACCATCGACTTTGCCACGCAGATCGATGGCACGATTGCATGGCGTCATTAAACGTCTGATCTCCATTTTGATCAGCAGTTTGGCAGAGCTTGGCTCGTTAGCGGTGAGCTTATCGAGCAGCACCTCAAGTTTGGGGGTTTGGGACATCGGAAGCAGCTGCTCAATCAGTCCCTGGTAATCATCCTGCTTCATGGCAAAGTCTGGTAAAGTATTGTCCTTAATATAATAACGGCACCGATTCGAAAAAGTGTCGGAATAATTAATAAGATAGCAATCATTTTGTGAATTAGCTGACATCATACGTCTTGGAGAGCGAATGGCAAAAACAAAACGAGCCTACGTATGTAACGACTGTGGCGCGGATTTTCCCCGTTGGCAAGGGCAGTGCTCAGCCTGTGGCGCGTGGAACACCATTACAGAGGTGAGGCTAGCGGCGTCGCCTCAGGTCGCGCGCAATGAAAAGTATGCCGGGTATGCAGGCAGCGCCGAGGGGCAAGTCCAAACCCTGCAGGATATCGACCTACAAGAAGTGCCACGCCTGAGCAGTGGTTTTAAAGAGCTGGATCGTGTGCTCGGCGGGGGGATCGTCCCAGGGGCCGCTATTTTGATTGGTGGTAACCCGGGCGCAGGGAAAAGTACCTTGCTGTTGCAAACCATGGTGGGGCTCGCACACCATTTGCCGACCTTGTACATCACAGGGGAAGAGTCATTACAGCAAGTGGCGATGCGCGCCGATAGACTCGGGCTTGCCAAAGACCGCTTGAAGCTGTTGTCAGAAACGGGTGTGGAAACCATCTGTCAGGTGGCCAAAAAAGAACAACCGAAAATCATGGTGATTGACTCGATACAGGTGATGCATGTCGCGGATGTGCAATCTGCGCCCGGCAGCGTGTCACAGGTACGGGAGTCTGCCGCTGCATTGACGCGCTATGCCAAACAACACAATGTGGCGATTTTCATGGTGGGGCATGTGACTAAAGATGGCACGCTGGCCGGCCCCAAGGTGCTGGAGCACTGTATTGATTGTTCTATTTTGCTTGATGGCTCCAGCGATAGCCGTTTTCGCACGCTACGCAGTCATAAAAACCGCTTTGGTGCGGTCAACGAGCTTGGTGTGTTTGCGATGACTGGGCAGGGTTTAAAAGAGGTCAGTAACCCCTCCGCTATTTTCCTTTCACGTGGTGAGGAGCAAACCTCCGGTAGCTCGGTAATGGTGGTGTGGGAAGGCACTCGCCCTCTATTGGTAGAGTTACAAGCCTTGGTCGACTATTCACAATTGGCCAATCCACGCCGGGTGGCGGTGGGACTAGAGCAAAACCGTCTTGCCTTACTTCTGGCCGTTCTACACAAACACGGTGGGCTGCAAATGTCTGACCAAGATGTGTTTGTTAATGTGGTTGGCGGGGTTAAAGTCACCGAAACCAGTGCCGATCTTGCCCTGTTGTTAGCGCTGATATCGAGCTTTAGGGATCGCCCGCTGCCGAGAGAGCTGGTGGTCTTTGGCGAAGTCGGCTTGGCGGGAGAAATTCGCCCAGTGCCAAGTGGGCAAGAGCGCTTGATGGAAGCGGCAAAACATGGCTTTAAAAAAGCAGTCGTGCCCAAAGCCAACTTGCCGAAACAGCGTATTGAAGGGATGACGGTTTATGGCGTTAGCAAACTCTCCGACGCCCTGGATGTGCTAGAAGACTTGTAGTCGTGCGCAAGTACCAATAGCGAAGTGGTGGGCGATGATACGGCCCGTTGATCGAACAAAGGCGCTCGGTTTTATCATCGCTCTACTACCTCTACGACTCTATTATTTCTACTACATTGAGGCTTTTGTCGGTGTGGTTTGCACATCGGCTTCGCGCTGCTGGGCGGTGCTCAGTGGCGGCTCAGCGTCGGGCATATTGGCGACTTGTACCTGAGTTTCGACCAAGTTTTCCACTACCGCGACTAAATGTCCCCAACTGACGCGCTTCTCGTTTTCGAGCAAGGTATCAAACTGCTCAGCACTCCACTTAATAAACCGGCGCGGATTCAGCGCTCGTCCTAAAAAGCGGACTTCGTAGTGCAAATGAGGGCCAGTGGATAAACCCGTGTTACCCGACCAGGCAATCAAGTCGCCTTTCTTTACAAACTGCCCACTTCGCACATTAAACTTATCAAGATGGGCGTAGAGGGTCATAAAGCCAAAGGCATGGTCTATTTTTACAAAATTACCATAGCCTTTGCGGCGGCTGGGTCTGACATACTCCACCACGCCATCGGCCGGGGCATACACCGGAGTGCCGATGTCTGCGGTTAAGTCTAACCCCATGTGGAATTTTTCTTTGCCCGTTACTGGGTGCGTGCGTGAACCATACCCAGATGAACGGCGATAATTTTGAATCGGTTTACCATTAGGAATGAGCTGAAGCATGGTGTAGCGCACTGCGGAGTTAATCGCCGCCACATCAAGCCGATGGGTCAGTGAGGCGTCTTTGGCCACCGATTGCAGCCCCAGCATATCTTCCACTGTCACCACGCGCTGCGTCAGTGCAGTCAGCTCGACATCTTTGTTCTCGATGGTTTGTGACAGCTCATCGCGTTTTTGTTGCAACATGGCCACTTCATTATTCAATGCAGCACGCTCTTCACGTAACCGGTTAACCGCAGCTTCGGCTTCAGTGGAACGCTCGGAGAGTAAATAGAGGCTGGCAAAGGTCACGGTGAGAACGGCCAGCACTACTAACGCCAAAGTTTGCACTACCTTTTTACGGGTAGGGCAAAGCGTATAATGCTTCACACCATTTGGGTGTGAGATGGCGATATGAATATGATCTGTCATGACTGGTTACTGCTGGCCTGCGTTTGATACCGCCCATGACGATGTGGCGTTACGATTCTGACTCTGCCATTGGGTCGGTCAACTGCGCTAGCTCACGGTGAAGGAGTTCATCGTTGCCAACGTTGAGTTCAACAAGCCTTTTTAAATGACTGGCACTATCAATGTCAATGTGATCAATATAAAGATGGAGATAATTCTCGCAGTTATTGACCAGAATGCAGTCCATGTCTAATTCTACGTCAGAGTCATGCAGGTAAAAGACCAACGAGAATGCTGTGTGTTGCGGGTCTGCTTGCCAGTTCTCAGGACGGCTGAGCAACACACCCTTGAGAGACAAGTCGAGAACCTGCGCGTGCCACGCCTGTTCATCTTGCTTGAGTATCGCGGGGGCACGATACATCACGCGGGAAAACTTTCTACGCTCTGGCATGATCGCATCTCCTCAATCCTTTGAACTAAGTGTAGGCGATGCATGGCGGGCGACCTAATAATCTGCGCGGACGTATCGATTCTGAAACATTTTTTGGTGTTCTTGCGTAAGAAAGCGGACGGAGTGCGGTTTGTTGCGAGCCGCTTTACTTGCTAGGAGACAATTTACCTGCTGGGAGACAATAAAAAGGGCAGCTTTGGCTGCCCTCATTAGTGCGGCGTTACTTGGCAACGCGCTTGTATTTGATGCGGTGCGGCTCAGCCGCTTGTGCGCCCAGCGTTTTCTTCAACCAATCGGTGTACTCAGCAAAGTTACCTTCAAAGAAATTCACTTGGCCTTCATCACGATAGTCAAGGATGTGGGTGGCGATACGGTCAAGGAACCAGCGGTCGTGTGAAATCACCATGGCACAGCCTGGGAACTCAAGCAGGGCTTCTTCCAAGGCGCGTAGGGTTTCAACGTCCAGATCGTTGGTTGGCTCATCAAGCAGCAGGACGTTGCCGCCTGCTTTCAATAGCTTAGCCAGGTGGACGCGGTTGCGTTCACCGCCGGACAAATCGCCGATACGCTTCTGTTGATCGCTCCCTTTGAAGTTAAAGCGAGAGACATAAGCACGCGCAGGTAACTCAAAGTTATTGATGCGAATAATATCGGCACCTTCCGAGATCTCATCGTAAACGGTTTTGTTGTCGTCCATGCTATCACGGAACTGATCCACCGAGGCCAGTTGCACGGTGTCACCGACCTCTACGGTGCCTGCATCCGGTGTTTCGGTACCACTAAGCATTTTGAACAGTGTGGATTTACCGGCACCATTGGGACCAACGATACCGACGATAGCGCCTTTCGGGACGCTAAAAGACAGATCGTCAATCAATACGCGATCACCAAATGACTTAGTGAGGTTGTTAACTTCAATGACTTTATCACCCAAGCGTGGGCCGGGTGGGATAAACAGCTCATTGGTCTCGTTACGGCGCTGGTAATCGGAGGTGTTAAGCTCTTCAAAGCGTGCCATACGCGCTTTTGATTTGGCTTGACGGCCTTTCGGGTTTTGACGTACCCACTCAAGCTCTTTCTCAATGGTTTTCTGGCGCGCTTTTTCCTGGGAGGCTTCTTGCTTCAAGCGCACGTCTTTTTGCTCAAGCCACGATGAATAGTTGCCTTCCCAAGGGATGCCTTCACCACGGTCAAGCTCAAGGATCCAACCAGCGGCGTTATCAAGGAAGTAGCGATCGTGCGTAATCGCCACAACCGTGCCGGTATAGTCGACCAAGAAGCGCTCTAGCCATGCCACTGATTCGGCGTCCAAGTGGTTGGTTGGCTCGTCGAGTAGCAGCATATCAGGCTTCTCGAGTAGCAAACGGCAAATCGCCACACGGCGGCGCTCACCCCCAGACAGGTTTTTGATTTGCGCATCCCACTCCGGCAGACGCAGGGCATCGGCGGCACGCTCTAGGGCGTTATCAAGATTATGCCCATCTTTGGCCTGGATCAGTGCTTCCAGTTCACCTTGCTCTTGCGCCAAGGCATCGAAGTCGGCGTCAGGATCGGCATAGGCCGCGTAGACAGCGTCGAGACGCGTCAATGCATCTTTCACATCCGATACCGCCTCTTCAACGGTTTCCCGCACGGTTTTGTCTTCGTCTAGCGCTGGCTCTTGCGGAAGGTAGCCAATTTTAATGCCTGGTTGCACACGGGCTTCACCCTCAATTTCGGTATCGATACCGGCCATGATGCGCAATAGACTCGATTTACCGGCCCCGTTGAGGCCTAGCACCCCAATTTTGGCGCCTGGGAAGAAACACAAAGAAATATCTTTAAGAATTTGGCGCTTAGGTGGCACGATCTTGCTCACCCGCGACATGGTATATACGTACTCAGCCATTTCTGCTCACGCTACTCGTTGTGGTGTAAAAGACACTATTCTAACGTTAACTTTGCCAAGTTTAACAGTGATTGTCATATTCGGTGGGTAATATAGCCATGAACAGCAAACCATTTGCCAAAGCGCGAGGGAATTTGCTGATGCGATTGTTGTCTATTCGTTGTCACACATGCTGAATGTGACACATTCGTCACGGTGTTAATTGATTAGGAGCGACCTTTGACATGGAACGATTCATCGCTTTGTCCGGGCCTTTACGCAATGCATCTCACGCGGTGCGTCGTGGTGTCCGTGCCTTCTCCTGTTCACTGCGACCCGGACTTATTCTATGGGTTCTAGGGGCCGCTTTTTCTCCTTCTCTCGCGCTGGCGTCGGCGAGTCCAGACAGTGGGAAAATGACGCCTGCGCAGCGTCAATATGAGGCTGCTATTGATGCGATTGAGCGTGGTGAATTACGCCAATTTCGCCGCCTCAAAGCCAAGTTGCGTGATTATCCCCTTTATCCCTATTTAGATTACCGTGATTTTACTCGCAACCTTTCAGAAAAGTCGCCCACCTCGGTCACCAACTTTATTCAGCGTTACACCACCATGCCGTTTGCCAATAGTCTGCGTGCTGACTACCTGACACTACTGGCGAATCGAAAAGATTGGGCAACCTTGGTCGCTTTCCAGCCCGATGTACCAAGAGGGGAGCGTTATCAATGCCAGTATTATTATGCTCACAGCCAGGCTGGCAATCGTGCATTAGCGCGCAGTGGCGCGAAATCACTCTACTTGTCTGGCCAATCAGTCGACAGTGCATGCGATCCCTTATTTGATTACCTCTCCGAGCAAAAGCAACTCACTGGTGATTTAATCTTGCGGCGGATGTTGCTGACCTTTGAGGGGCGCAATCGCAGCTTAATGCATTACCTACAAGAGCAACTTCCCAACACTCACCAAGCGGTGGGAAAGCAAGTTATTGATCTTTATGACAAGCCTGAACAAGTTGCTGACTTTTCCAAGCGAAGCAAAGTGACACCCTTTAACCAAAAGCTGACTCGTCTTGCGTTTGAGCGACTGGCGCGTAAAGACGAAGCGCAAGCCATTCGCCATTTTCGTCGCACCGTAGAAGGGCAGCATTATGACAAAGGTGAACGACAAGCCATTGCTGATTATCTTATTGGCCAACTGATGAATGACGATGAGCCGGCGCTTGCGGGGTGGCGTGATCGTATGCTGAGACAAAGCGACGATGATGGTCTGCTCGAGCGACGGTTTCGCTTGGCGTTGGTGGAAGGTGATTGGCACGTATTGAATCAATGGCTTTCACTGCTCAGTGATGAGGCGAAACAATCACTAAAATGGCGATATTGGCAAGCACGGATTCAGTTAGAGCTTGGCGACAGTCACGCGGCGAATCAGGCGTTTGAAACCCTGTTGGGTGAGCGCAATTTTTACAGTGTGGCTGCCGCTCAGCACCTAGAAAAGCCGATCCATATCCCTTCGCGTACTGCGGTGTTGAAAGAGGCGGGTCTGATGCCTGTCAATGATGTGCTGGCGCGAGTCGATGAGCTGATTGCGCTTGATAAAATCTACGCGGCGAAGCGCGAGTGGTATTATGTGTTACAGCGCGCCAGTGATGAGCAAATTGCGCTCCTGGCCGCTTATGCCAATAAACAGCACTGGTATCATCTTGCAGTACAAGCCACCATTGCCGGAAAAATGTGGGACCACTTATCGTTGCGTTTTCCGCTGGCTCATCAGTGGTGGTTTGAGTTTTTCAGTCGCGAACGTGGGGTAGATAAAACCACATTGATGGCACTGTCGCGCCAAGAAAGTGCCTTCTTTACCCGAGCTGTGTCTCATGTGGGGGCGAGAGGCTTGATGCAATTGATGCCGCGTACGGCACGTGAAACCTCGCGTCGGTTAGGGTTTGATTATCAAGGGCCGGCCAGTCTTAGCGATCCGGGCGTGAATATTCGTTTGGGCAGTGGTTATTTGAAAATGATGCTTGATCGCTTCGATAGTAATCGCGTTCTCGCTTTTGCGGCATACAATGCCGGACCACATCGAGTGAGCCGCTGGCTGGCACGTTCGAAAGGGCACATGGATGCCATTGCTTTCATCGAGTCGATCCCGTTTTATGAAACGCGCCATTATGTGCAGAACGTGTTGATGTTCGATATCTATTATCGCCAACTTTTAGGTGAGCCCGTGCAGTTTTTAAGAGCACACGAGCTGGCACAGCGTTATTAATGTTACAATCGCGACCATCACGTAAAGAGCGAGAGGAATCCATGTCGCAATCGCCTGCATTTTCTGGTTGGCAAGATGTTATCGCGCTAGTGCGCCGTGCTGGACAAGATGATAATGATGATGCCTTGTTGACGGCCTTACTGACCCCCGACGAGCGAGACACCTTGGTGGCTCGGATTAATATTTTGCATGAGTTGTTAGAAGGGAGAATGAGTCAGCGCCAGTTGAGTCAATTATTGGGCGTGGGGATCGCGACCGTCACACGCGGCTCGAATGAGTTAAAGCGGATGGATGACGAGACCAAAAATTGGCTGGCTGATTTATTGAAACGTGAAGCTGAACAGTCCACCTCATCGACCTAATCCACAAAGCCTTAAATAGACAAACAACGGCGCCATTAGGTGCCGTTTTTATTGGCGTTAACGATACAAGTGCGGGTGCATAAACGGAATCAGCGCCATGATTAGCGCTTGATGGTAAACACTTGAGCGGGTTAATCGGTGCCCGGTGAGCATGCCAATGGCGCCCCCTTTTTGTTTAACATTTTCAGTGGCAAACATTCTGTCCATCACATCGCCAAGCTCTTCGCCTTGGTGCAGAGCGTCCAACGCCTCTGGAGGGAGAGGCAGCGAGGCTGAGCGTGCCTCGCCTTGCGTTGTCCCATCATCTATCATCATCCATGCAAAGGTATGTTGACCATCTAAGCCTGCTTCTACCCCGACGTAAAAGTCTCCTTCGTATTCCGCTTTGGCGTGGCGAACGCGGTTACACGCGCCGGCATAGGTCTCTTGCTCTGTCATTGGTTGCTCTGCCACGCCACTGGCGACGGAAACGCCCGTAAAGGTGAAAAGTGTGTCGGGAAAAGCGTCATAAAACGCGGCCTCAACCGCAGCGATTTTAGCGGGGTTTTTGGACGTGGCGATCACCTGTTTCATGCGCCCAGCTCTCCTTTTTGTGTTGGTAGGCGCGTTGCAGTATACGCCAACGGAGGGGTAAACGCAGCATTCCAAAAACATGACTGGCATCAGTCGGTTGGCCGACTTCGCTTAAGCCAATTCGCATTTTTTGGTGCCCTTTGCGTGGCTGAGGTACATAGGTATTAAACCAGCGATCCCAGCATGAAAGGTTGAACCCGTAATTGGCGTTGCATTCATGAAAACGGGTGGAGTGATGCACCCGGTGCATATCTGGTGTGACGATAAAGCGGCGCAGCCAAGCGTCTAGGTGCTTGGGGAGACGAACATTGCTGTGATTAAACATTGCCATCCCGCTGAGTAGCGTTTCAAACACGATCACGGCGACAACAGGTGCGCCAAGTAGCGCGACTAACACGCACTTAATGGCCATCGACAGCCAAATTTCCACCGTGTGAAAACGCGCGCCTGTGGTGACATCAATGTCCATATCGGCATGATGCACTAGATGCAGCCGCCACAGCCATGGTACCTGGTGGAAGAGTTTGTGTTGGTACCAAATCGCCATATCCATCACAACTAATGTGACGAGAACCGCGACCCATTCAGGGAGCGAAAGCTGATTAAAAAAACCAAAACCCGAGGCGGCGGCAAAACTGGCCGCACCCACTGCAGAAATTGGTGCCAGTACTCGCAACGTGAGGGTATTAAATACAGTCAATAAGATATTCCCTGACCAACGCTCTCGCCGCGTGCGAGTGAGCTTGCGCTTCGGCCACCGCCATTCGGCGACGAGCATTACCAACAGTACCAAGACAAACAGGCTGAGCCTAAACCCGGCTTCGTGCGCTTCAATCCAATTCATAACCACTCCTCATTTATAGAGAGTTTACTCGATAAACCCTGCCAACGTTTAGCGCAAATGGTGAAAATAGAAGGTTGGATCCTGGGTGTCAGGCAACTAATCTGTTGACTAACAGTGCTGTATTTCTCCGTGCTGACTGACCACGTAACGTGAAGGGGGAGGGAGCGTGTCAACGAGCTTGCATGATGTATACCTGGCCCGCCAAGCGATAAAGCCAGTGGCGGCGCGCACACCGCTTGTTTATTCACCGATGCTGTCTCAGCGTTATCATGCCCAAATCTGGCTCAAGCTCGAAACAAGTCAGCCGACGGGTGCGTTTAAGTTACGAGGCGCGACCTATGCATTGAGTCGGTTGCCCAAGGCGCTGCGTGAGCGTGGTGTGATCACCTGCTCGACAGGCAACCATGGCCGTGCACTTGCCTATGCGGCCAAGCAGCTTGGGATCCCGGCGACCGTATGTCTCTCTTCGTTAGTACCTGACAACAAAGTGGACGCTGTTAAAGCAATGGGCGCGCAAGTGTGGGTCGTGGGGCGTTCGCAGGATGAAGCTGAACAAGCCGCGCTTGAGGCCGTTTCGCGTGATGGGTTGTGTTATATCCCTCCCTTTGATCATCCTGATATTATTGCCGGACAAGGGACCATTGGGCTTGAGATCCTTGAAGATGCGCCAGATGTTGATGTGATTGCAGCCGGCTTATCGGGAGGCGGCTTGGTGGGAGGACTTGGCTTAGCGGCGCGTACCATCGCCCCACATATCGACCTAATTGGCGTCTCAATTCGCGATGGGGCTGCGATGCATGAAAGCATCATAGCGGGTAAGCCAGTGGCTGTGCCTGAATCTGAATCGTTGGCAGATAGCCTGGGTGGAGGCATTGGCCTTAATAATCAATACACCTTTTCTTTGGTGCCTAAAGTGATGACGCAACATTATCAAGTGGATGAAGCGTTTATCGCCCGTGCGATGATCGATATGTGGCAGTGCGAAAATAGGTGGGTAGAAGGTGCCGCCGTAGTGGGATTGGCCGCGGCATGTCAGCACCAGTTAGAGTGGCAGGACAAGAAAGTGGTGATTGTGGTCAGTGGAAATAATGTATCAACCGATACCCTGACAGCGGTCATGGCATTAAGTGAGCAGGCTCGCTCTTAGCTTGTGGTTGAATTTGGTGAGTGTCAAAGGAGCCCGTATGCAGCTATATCATCGTCAGCAAATCGAATCTGTTGCGACGTTTAACCCGCACAGTCTCAGTGTGATTGAAAATGCGTTCAGTGCCTTGGGGCGTGGCGAGGTAACCATGCCTCCTGTGTTAAGCATGGCCATTCACGAGCACAACGGCGAAGTCGATGTGAAAACCGCTCACATCAAAGGTGCTGAGCGATTTGCGATTAAAGTCAGCCCTGGCTTTTTTGATAATCCGTCGATAGGTCTACCGAGCCTTAATGGTTTGATGGTGGTTTTCTCTGCATCAACCGGTTTGGTGGAGGCCGTGCTGTTTGATGAAGGATACCTGACTGATTTACGTACGGCTCTAGCCGGCGCGTTAAGTGCCAAGTATTGCGCGCGTGATGATGCCAACATTGTCACTGTGTTGGGGGCGGGCACGCAAGCAAGGTTACAAGTGTCTGCGCTCAAACTGGTTAGAGAAATAGACACGGTGCATGTTTGGGCACGAGACAATGCACAAGCAAGGCAGTATAAAGCAGAGGTTGAGGCCGAACTGGGAGTGCGAGTGATCCCTCACCAAGATGTGGCACAGGCTTGTCAACAGGCCGATATTATTGTCACCACGACACCGGCTAAGCAGCCGATTTTGCATTGGCAAGACATTCCCAAGGGCGCCCATGTCACGGCGATGGGCTCGGATAGTGCAGAGAAGCGCGAGCTTGATCCTCATATTTTGCACAATGCCGACTGGGTGCTGGTGGATAGACGTGCTCAGTCTGAGGTGTTGGGTGAGCTAAAAGGGCTGGCATTGTCACGATGTGTGGAAGAGTTAGGCAAAACGGTGGCGTCGGGGCGTCCCATCGCGCGAAGTGATGAGGCGGTCACCGTGTGTGATTTAACGGGAACAGGCGTGCAAGACACTGCCATAGCAAACTACGTGGTCAGTGCATTGCACCATACTCATGGCTCGGGCGATGCTGGGGCATTATAATAAAAACCAAAAAGCATAACTTATTACATTATAAGTGTTTTTAACGTCACAGTTATTGCACAGTCATGTAACACAAAAGTTAAAACTTGCAGGTTTTGTTCAATTAATTATATCTTGTGCTTTGATAATTAGGCATAAGATCACGTTTCTTTTAATAGCTTGTTTCTATTGAAGTTATTTCTTTTTACTAATGATGGGTCTCTCAGAATTGAGACACGTCTAGTTAGTGTAAAAAGGAATGATAAATGCACAAACACAGCTCTCTTGCGCTGATTATCGGCGCACTTTTTCACAGCTCCGGGGTGTGGGCGATGGCCCAAGTGCCAGATCCTGTCGACCCTCCCACCGATCCAGAGCCACAAGCGTGTGTATCACTGGTTGGCAATACTAGCATCGATGGCAGCCGCACCAGTGAAGAGCGTTGCTTGCCCGGTGACGATCCCTTTACGGCCGAACAGTGGCATTTGCTCAACCGTGGTCAAAATGCCTTTGCCCGAGAGGGTGGCCAACCAGGCAATGATCTCAACGTATGGTTAGCCCATCGCCAAGATGTGCTGGGACAAAACGTTAACGTTGCCGTCGTCGACGATGGGTTAGAAATTGCCCATCCCGATCTGGCCGCTAACGTCCGTGCTGGAAAGTCCTATGACTTTGTGGAACGTGATGATGACCCGACACCGGAGGGCTGGAACAGTCGCAATACCGCCCATGGTACCTCGGTCGCGGGGATCATCGCGGCGGTTCGTGATAATGGTATTGGTGGGATGGGGGTAGCACCGCTTGCCAACTTGCAAGGCTATAACTACCTCGCATATCAAAGCCAGAATGCGTGGGAGATCAGCCATGGCCGCGAGGGCTATTCGGATGATGTCCGCATATTCAACCAAAGCTATGGTGGCTCAGGCATCCGCAGTTATCCCTATAGCGATGACCCAATGAGCTATGCTGGTCGCCAGAACGCCCAATACAAAAAAATGAGCACGGAAGCCTTTGGCGGACTGGGTGCGGTATTCATCAAATCAGCGGGTAATGGCTATAAGCGTACCTCGTTTAATCGTCAGCGCTTCGGTCCTGTGGATGAGAACCATGGTTTACCGTGGCAGAACAGCAACCAATCATCCAGTAATGCTAATTACTGGAACGTGACGGTGAGTGCGTTGAATGCGGATGGTGAGCGCTCATCTTATTCCTCCGTGGGTAGCAGCGTCTTCTTGACCGCGCCAGGTGGGGAGTATGGCACCAATAAACCGGCACATATCACCACAGATTTGACAGGCTGTACGATGGGTTACAACCGCGACGATCGTATTCCTTATGATTCACACGATTTACACGGTGGGACAGAGATAGACAACACCTGTGATTTCAACAGCGTGATGAACGGGACATCTTCGGCCGCGCCAAATACTTCAGGGGCATTTGCGTTGATGATGTCAGCTTATCCAAATCTGTCTCAGCGCGATATTCGCCACCTATTAGCGACGACGGCGACACGCGTGGATGCAGACGATGCCGATGTGCTTTTAACCTATCAAACGGCATTTGGTGGTGAGCGTACGGTGACTGGCCTAGAAGGTTGGCAGCAAAATGCCGCGGGGCGCTGGTATAGCCCAACCTATGGCTTTGGTTTGATTGATGTTAATGCAGCACTCGAAGCCGCGAAGACCTATCAGTCTCTCCCTGCACAAGTATTCACGGATTGGACGTGGTCTTATCACAACCAAGAGGGTGAAACTGGGTTAACGATTGCGGATGCCGGGTCGGTTGCGACAGCAGACAGTGTGCAAGTCGCTGATAACCTCACCATCGAGGCGGTACAAGTGCGGACTTCGATCGAGCATAGCCGTATGTCAGATCTGCTGATTGAACTCGAGTCCCCTTCTGGTACCCGTAGCGTGCTGATGTCTCCACGCAATAGCATGCTATCGAACACCCTAGATAGCACCTACCCAGAAGGCTTTACTGACCACCTGATGCTTAGCCATAAGTTCAATGGTGAAGTATCGCAAGGTCAATGGACACTCTACGTCACAGATACGGACGGCAAGACGCGTCAATACAGCTTAGGGGGTGAGGTGAAGTCGATGGCAAATAACAGCGTCGATGGTAAATTGACGCAATGGTCACTGCGTGTCATTGGTCACCGCGGTTAATAGGAGACGAAGTATGAAAAAATTAATGATAGCCCTGGCAGTCATGGGTATCAGCCTTGGTGTCAGCGCAGACACGGTGCAGCTAAATGGCAAAGACTATGTCGTCGTCGAAACCGACAGCAATGCGCGTAATATGAGTGGCGAGCAAATGGGCGTGATGGTTGGCGATAAAGTCGCTGTCTCGGCACAAAGCGCGCCATTAACGGTCACAGGCTCGATTTTGGTCAAAGCCAGTGAGACGAACGCCGGCCAGCTGGCTCAAAAATATGGTCTCGACCTAGTCAGCTATCTCGATGGCGTGGCGTTGCTGGAAGCGACGCCCGGTACCAATGTTGCTGAGCTAGAAAAGGCGTTAAATCAAGAGTTGGATACGCCTGTCAATCTTGAGCTGAATCCACAAAATCAGCGTCCACAATAAGCAAAATGAGCGCTTATTAATAAGAGCCCGTCTTTTTAGGCGGGCTTTTTATCATGGCCTTTCGTTATTTTGTAGAGAAAAGTGCGGCACAATTTACCCACCAACTATTTTGTTACTAGTTATTCCAGATTGTTCATAACTTTTACATGAGCCCCGTCTAACAGCTTGGTATGCTTTATCGCTTCTTAGCGCCAAAAAAATAGACAAATCATCATTATGCAGCTATGACGCTGTGATTAGGGAAAAGACAATGTGGAAAACCATTAGACATTCTTTGCCATTGCAAATTGCAGTGGCGGCCGCACTAGCTTGGCTGGTGGGCACGGTATTCGGCCCCATTGAAAACGCAGAGCAGACCACTTGGTATCCACTGCTTATGCTCGCCAAGGTCAGTTATATCGGTCTACTCAAAGCCGTGGTCGGTGTGATGGTATTGCTCTCGCTACTGGAAGGGATCAGTAATATTGGCAATGTGGTTCGCCTTAAGCGCCTTGGTGGTGCAACACTTTTGTTTTACGGTTTTACCACCACCATCGCGATCACCATTGGTCTTGGCGCAGCGCTGATGATGCCCGAGTGGCAACCGCTCACCAATGCACCGCCTGTGGATGAGAGCATTAGCTTTATCAACCAAGAGGCTGCGGGAGCCGGAGCCATTGCCACCAAACTTATCAATATGGCGTTGGTGAATCCATTTGCCGCGGTGACTCAGGGTAACCTTTTGGCGATTGTGGTGTTCACCATTTTGTTCGGCATTTCGCTGATTGTCGCACTGCCAGAGTCGCACCCATTATTCGAGACCATTCGTGGGCTGAATAAAGGCATTAACACCATGGTGGCAGGGATTATCAAGCTGGCGCCGTTTGCGGTGTTTGCGATTGTTTTCCAGTTCTCCCATCAAGGCGATAACGATCTATTTGGCCAGCTATTTAGCTTCGCCGCCTTGGTGTTTGGACTCACGATGGTCCACGCAGTGATTGTATTGCCACTTATTGCACGCGTCGCTGGTGGTATTGGCTTTGTGAGCCTATTTCGTGCCATTTCCGCGCCACTGGCGATGGCCTTTGCCACTTCTTCCAGTGCTGCGACACTGCCCGTCTCGATGCAGGCCGCCAAAGAAGAGCTCAAGGTCACCCCGTCGACCGCAAGCATGGTCTTGCCGTTGGGCGCGGTGATGAATATGGATGGCACCGCATTATTTGAAGGGATTGCGGCGGTGTTCTTGGCACAACTGTTCGGGATTGATCTGTCGACGACTGGCATTGTGATGATCTTCATTATGGCGATGGTTTCGTCGGTAGGCGCGCCGGGCATGCCGTCAGGCTCGATGTCGGGTATGCAGTTGGTGCTGCTGGCTGCGGGGATCCCCCTGGAAGCCATTGCCATTTTGCTGATCATTGAGCGCCCGCTCGACACCTTCCGTACCGCGGTCAATGTGCAAGGCGATTTGATTGGTGCCACGGTAATAGATAAGTGGCAAAAGCGTGTGGGTTAATCTTGCTGTTGTTTAAACACTGCAGGCAACAGGCAGTGAATTTGCCTGCAGTGTATCGCGCTTACTTGATGGTGAAGCCTAAATAAGCTTCAAACTCGTTGTCGTCAAATGCGTTGCGATCATCGGCAGTTCCTTTCACATCCTTATAATCCCAATTTAATGCTTCATAGGTTACCCCAGCATGCCAAGAAAAGTTGTCATTAACTTGTTTTTTGAATTCGACTTGAGGCTGAATATGCACCTCTGCTGTCGTTTTTTCTCTTTCTGGAATATGAAGGGCGTCAAGCATGGTCTCAACATTAAATGACACGTTGTCGGTAAGAGGAAGAGAGTAGGTCAAATAATCCTCGGTACCAATTTGATATTGGTATCCGTCGGCAGCCTTGTGGTAATAGTTGAAGTTATACCATGCAAGGGAAAGATTCCAGTGTTCAGAAAGATCGCCAGATAGGTAAAAGTTGGTTTCGGCGCCACTTAGGTTTTTCAAACTGCCATCATTTTTATTACCGAGCTGTGCCCACAATTCGATGCCGAATGAAAAGTCCTTTCCTCCAAGAGAGACATCTTTGCTAAAGTAAGGTTGAAAAATATATTGTTTCGCATCCCATGAGTCAGATCCATCGCTGGCTTTCCAAGCGGAATCATAGCGGAAAAAATAATTCAGGCTAGCGTCAAAATCACCCAGGGTGCCAATGCTTTGCAATAAAGCAAACTCGGTATCCCAACCTTCTTTTCTTGATTTTCCTTCGCTTTTAATGAAGTCTTTGTCGACATCAAAAAAAAACCTGTAATCATCACTGAGTTTATAAGTTCCCTTGCCGATGGTGACTTCGGTATCAGTTTTACCATTTTCAAAGTCGTTGACTTTGACTTCACTGGTCAGTGAACCGAGCTCTCCGGCAAAACTTGTGGTGCTGGCAAGCGTGATTGCAGCGGCAATCGCTGTTTTTTGGATAGTATTACTCACTTTAAAGTATCCCTTCTTTAATAATACATCTGAGTACTGTCGCGTTTTAATTATTACTCGTGTATGCACTGCGTCATTGAACGTAACGATACACGTATCGGCTTTTTATCCGATAAAAAACACGTAGCGACAGTCTATTCCTTGACGTTCGCTTATCTATTAGCGATGTAGAGGCATTCACTTGTGTCGAGTGAATGTGGATTTATGCTAGCAATGCGTCAGTAACATGACAATGGTGTTAATAATGAGTTAATGGTCAATTGGTGTTTTTGCTCTATTTTTTCTGCTGGGAGTCGCACCAATAACCATTCAGGTCCTGTTCAGCTCGAATAAATGACCAGATAAAGAGTTAAAAAAAGTACTAATCCCTACCTAAACAAATTCTTAGTAATCGATTACTCGACAATGGTTCGTTTTCGCAGTGATAAGCATTGTGTGTGAATTTATATTCACCTATTGCGGAGGGATAAGTGGAAGGGGTTCTTTATAGTAAGGGGTTATATAAAAATGAAAAGCATAATTATCCAAAGATTAATCAGTCTATAGTAAAAGAAGGCGGCAGAGCACCAATGATAACCTTGTCTACTCTCCGAGTGATTTTAACCCCGGCAGGTGTGATCATACCTTTACCATCGCGGCAACTGACTATGCGATGCAAACAATCTTGCCATTTGCGCTGCCGCGTATCTATCAGAAAGCCCCTCAAGTTGCATTTGACCCCGTCCATCCAGTTAGAACGACATTGTCGCCTTCTTGGTAGCGGCTATCCTCAGAGTGGATTACCTGACCAGTAAGATCAATGCCTGGTACCATAGGAAATTCGCGAACAATTTTCCCTTGGCCTGTGATAGCCAAGCCATTTTTATAGTTCAGCGATGACTAATCGACGGCAACGAGTACGTCACCATCAGGGAGTTGAGACTCATCAAGTTGCTCGATAGTTGGAAGCGTCTGCTTGCTTTCTTGCTTGAGAACGAGAGCGTCAAACATATCAGTCTCCTAGACGATACCAATGAGGAATGGCTCTCAGTCTAGCGCTGACTCATCGATGAACTAAATGAAACTTTAGCATTAACTCTATGCGTTTAAATCATGGGGTATCTGCTGGAGAGTAACGACGTGCCAGTTCCCAGTTTGTATCACAGGTATGTAGCTCACTGGCACACAAAGCAACTAAATCTCTAACCATAGAAATAAAAAAGGGCGGTAAATCAATGATTTACCGCCCTTTCCAATCGATTGGTGGAGCTGGCGGGAGTTGAACCCGCGTCCAGAATCAGTCTAACCAATGGCGCTACATGCTTAGTTTGTCTTTTATCTCGTCAGTGTGCTGCGGACAAACACGCCACACAAAGACATACCCAAATTAGTTTTAACGCTTCAGCTCTTGGGTCAAAGCCTCCACGCGATCCTGTTTGGTTTTGACTATCCTGAATCCCCGTCCTACAGGCGGAGGCTAGGGAGGATAGGCACTCAACAGGTTATTAAGCTGCTAGTGCGTAGTTTTCGTCGTTTGCGACTATTTGTTTGCGGCTTTTTACGAGGCCAACCGCCCCTCGGCATGCTCCACGGGCCTTCTCAATCCTGTCGAATCCTGAATCAGCCCCAGAGTGTGAGCGGAAGAGTCTAACACATTGATCTACCGCGTCAACGATTAACGCGCTGCGTTTTTCATGATCCTGGACTTTTGTCGCTGCCAGTCTCGGTCTTTCGCTGTATCGCGCTTATCGTGTAATTTTTTACCTTTCGCTAAGCCTATTTTGAGTTTAGCAAAAGATTTTTTCCAGTATAAAGACAGTGCCACCACCGTGAAACCGTCTCGATTTACCTTGCCGAGCAAGGTATCAAGCTCACGCCGTTTAAGCAATAGCTTACGGGTGCGCTGCGGATCGGCCACCACGTGCGTGGAGGCGACATTAAGCGGGGTAATGGTTGCCCCGAACAAAAAGGCTTCCCCGTCTTTTAGCAACACGTAGCTTTCACTGATATTGGCCTTACCTGCTCGGAGTGCTTTCACCTCCCAGCCTTGCAGCTCTAGCCCCGCCTCAAAGTCATCTTCAATGAAGTACTCAAAGCGTGCCTTTTTATTCAGCGCGATAGTGTTACTACTTGCTTTGTTCTTTGCGTTTTTCTTAGCCATAGTGGCCGCATTATAAAGGGGATATATCGAAGAATGAAAGGATTATCGCACTCAGTGGGAGAAAGAGTCTGACTTTATCCGCGATGTGGGTTGTGAGCATTGGTCTCAATCAGTCTCGATGGTATTATTTCGCGGTTAACTTGCAAGGAGTCCCTATGCCGCAAATCATCCGCTCGGCTTTAGTGCCGTACAGTGCTGAGCAAATGTTTGCCTTGGTGAACGATGTTGAGTCCTATCCTGCTTTCTTGCCCGGGTGTGTGAGCACCCGCCTTATTGAACATACAGACACCACCATGGTCGCGTCTTTAGATGTGGCGAAAGCAGGGATTAAGAAAACATTTACCACCAAAAATTATTTGGTGGATAACAGCCGTATTGATATGACACTGGTGGACGGGCCATTTAAACGCTTAAGTGGTGGCTGGAAATTTACGCCGTTATCAAGTGACGCATGCAAGATAGAACTCGACCTCGAGTTTGAGTTCACGAACCGCTTGGTCGAAGCGGCCTTTGGCCGTATCTTCAGCGAGTTAACCAGTAGTATGGTGAAGGCGTTTACAGAGCGAGCGAAAGAGATTTATGAGTGAAGAGACATTGCTGCATGTTGAAGTGGTTTACCCGTTGCCTAATGAGCAGCGCATCTTCAACTGCGTGGTGAAGCCAGACTCGACGGTGGAAGACATTATTCGTCAATCAGGTGTCTTAAGCGCCTATCCGGAGATTGATCTTGAGACCAACAAGGTTGGGGTATTTAGCCGACCGGTGAAACTCGACGCGCAAGTGCGCGACGGGGATCGTATTGAGATTTACCGCCCGCTGCAGGCCGACCCGAAAGAGATCCGCCGTCGCCGCGCTGAGCGCGCGAAACAAGAAGGAAAAGCGGATCCTGTTACTGGTGGACGCGTGGATACCCAGCGCAAACGCTCATGACTAGCCAAAAAGAAAGGCGCTGAGCGGCGCCTTTACTTCATGGAGAATAGATGACGGCATCAGAGAGCCGGATGCGTCGTCGTTACTGAACAGCTTCGAAAAATTGCTCACCTGGCTCGAAATCACCGTCCATGTTCACGAGTTGATTATTGTCATCGAATGAAAGCACCAGATCTTTTTGTGTTGGCGCCTCATGGCCAGGTTGTTGCCATTGCACAAAATACCAAGTGTTAGGATAACCTGATTCCACCAACATTGGGGGGCCGAGAAGGAACTTAACCTGCTCTTTGGTCATGCCAAATTTCAAGGCGTCGACGGCCTTTTCTTCAATGTAATTACCTTGGTTTATATCCACGCGATAAACCAGCTTYTCGGCATAAGAGCAGCCCATCATGGCAATCGCCATCAGAGAGGCAACGGCGGCTTTAGTCCAACCCATAGTTAATATCTTCACTGTCTTGTTTGATGGCAAATCATGTCTGTCGGTGACCATGTGTAGTCTGCGACGGATGCGTCCCGAGTATAATGAAGCAGGGAATATATGTAAAAAACCTGCTGACGACTAGCGTTTCGACGATGATAGCGTGAAAAAGTTCGACGTGTGTAAGGAAATAACCGAGAAAAGCAGAGCTAGTGCACTTTTCTCGGTCTGAATGCCACATTCAGCGCTGTTTTGACTTGGTAGAATCAAGCGGCTACTAGAAGATCTTCCGCGTTTGCGAGGGTGCGATCAGTGATCTCACTGCCACCCAGCAATCGCGCAAGTTCACTAATTCTTGCCTTGTAGTCGAGCGGATACATACGGGTCGTGGTGCTGCCTTTGTCAGTATCTTTAGCTACAAACATCTGCTGATGACCACAGCCTGCGACTTGTGGCAGGTGGGTCACACACATCACTTGCGTGGAGTCGCCAAGTTGACGTAAAAGTTTGCCCACAATCGCAGCGGTTGGCCCACTGATCCCCACATCGACTTCATCAAAGATCAGGCTAGGGGTTTCTACTTTTTGGGCGGTGATGACTTGAATGGCCAGCGAGATCCGAGACAGCTCGCCGCCGGATGCAACCTTCGCCAGTGGTTGTAAAGGCTGACCTGGGTTAGTCGACACAAGAAATGCCACCGCATCTCCGCCTAGTGGGCTGAGGTGGGTCTCCGCTTTATTTTCGACTTGGATCTCGAAGCTACCATGTTCCATGCTCAGCTGGTGCATGCTTTGCGTGATCAGTTTGTTCAACTCTTTGGCATAGCGACGACGGCTCTTGCTTAATTTCTCAGCGGTGTCGAGGCAATCTGCAAACTGCCTGTCCACATCTGCTTGCAACTGCTCAATCGCCTCATCGTTATGTCCCAGTTTCTCCAACTCTTGAATCAATTGTTGATGCGTCTCATATAATGCATCGGGTTGAACCTGATGTTTACGCGCCAAACTCATGATAGTGCTCATGCGCTGATCTAGATACTGGAGGCGTTGAGGATCCATATCGAGTTGGTCAAGATAGCTACTCACTTCTTGGCTCGTCTCTTGGGTTTGGATCCGCGCCTCTTCGAGCATTTCAGCGAGCGGTGAGAAGTGACTATCTAGTGCAGCCAGCTCACTTAAGCGCTGCTGGGCCGCCGTCAGTAAGCTCAATGTGTTGGTCTCTTCGCCATCACTGAGTAAATCCACCACCGCCTGACTGGTCATGGCGATATCGCCACTGTTTGACAAGCGTTTGTGTTCTTCTTCGATTTGTTGGTATTCCTCTTCACCCAATGCGAGTTCATTGAGCTCACCGACTTGATATTCCAAAAGTTGTTGCTGAGCGTCGATGTCGTCTTTTTTCTTGATCAGTGCTTTTAGCTCATTTTTAGTACGGCGCCAACGCTGATAGCGTGTCGCCATTTTGTCCAGCAAGCTTTGGTGGCCAGCGTATTGGTCTAATAACGTAATTTGGTGTTCAGGGCGTAACAGTTGTTGGTGCGCGTGTTGACCATGGATATTTATCAATAACTGCCCCAGCGCTTTTTGCTGTGAGGCAGGTACGGGGTTACCGTTGATATAAGCGCGTGAGCGGCCTTCTTTGGTGATCACTCGCCTTAATATGCAATCATCACCGTCTTCCAGTTCGTTATCTTGCAGCCAGCGACGTGCAGCGCTGTTTTGCTCGAGGGTGAAACTGGCAGAAATTTCTGCGCGTTTCTCCCCCGGGCGCACCATGTTGGCATCAGCACGATCACCAAGGCACAACCCTAGCGCATCGATAGAAATAGATTTACCCGCCCCGGTTTCACCGGTGATCGCCGTCATGCCTTTACTAAACTCCAACTCCAAGGATTTAACGATGGCAAAGTTTTGAATGGTTATATCGGCTAACATAGAGAGACACCTGTATCTATCGACAACTGTTTATAGATACAGTATATACTGTTTTTTCATCCAGTGAATACTGTTGGGCAAGAATTGTTGTGAATGCGATGAACAGCACAAAAATTGCGCATTAAAAAAGCAGGAAGCCCTGCTTTTTATCGGATACATGTAAAAGACAAGAAACAGCTGGCTTAAAACAACTTAGAAGACCAACCCAGTTTTTTTCGTAACGTGTTGTAATAATTATAATCTTGAGGATGAATGAGTTTGAGCGTGGCGGGACTTTTGTAAATGTGCACTTCGTCCCCAGGGTTTACCGGCAAGGAAACTTGGCCATCACAGCTCACTTCCAGTGTCCCGCGGTTGTCAGGCGAAACCAGTAATTTAATACGGCGGTTGCCATCAACAACCAATGGACGGCTCGACAATGTATGCGGGAACATAGGCACGAGCGAAATCGCGTCGAGGCTGGGAGATAAAATAGGGCCACCGCCGGATAAGCTGTATGCGGTTGAGCCTGTGGGCGTTGAAATAATGATCCCGTCCGATCGCTGTGAGAAGGCAAACTGCTCGTTAATATACACCTCAAATTCAATCATGTGCGCGACTTGCCCGGGGTGAAGTACTGCTTCATTCAATGAGGCGTTATGGCTTTTTACCTGATCGTGACGATGAATTTCGGTTTCAAGTAAAAAACGGTCTTCTTCCAAGTACTCACCGCTTAATACCGCTTCCAGCGCATGTTCAAAGGCTTCGGGATCCAAATCGGTGAGAAAGCCGAGGTTACCGCGGTTCACTCCGATCACCTTGATATCGCAGCGAGACAGTACACGTGCGGCGCCGAGCATATTGCCGTCCCCACCGATCACAATGGCTAAGTCGGCGTGTTGGCCTATCGTCACGAGATCCAAGTAATGGGCATCGGGCAAACCAAGATTGGTGCTCAAGCGTGTGTCAATGGACACCTCATAACCGCGTTCAGTTAGCCAGTGATAGAGGCCTATGTGTGTGTTAACCGCTTCCGGGTTACGAGGTTTGCCAATCAGGGCAATGCGCTGGAATGCTGTCGACATAATCAGGATCTCATCGTTATTTGTGCCCAGTATAACGCGGTAAAAAAGCGATTGTCGTGATTTGCGTTATGCGAGCGGTTGAATCATAAAGATTCATCCCCATAATACTTTCGTCAATCAAGTTGAATAGTCCCAGTGGCGTGCTGGGCAATGCCATTTGTGTCGGAGTGATCATGAGCGAAGAACAGAAAGTGAAGCAAGAGCAGGAAGCGATGAAAGATGCGCAAGCTGCTGAAGCCAAAGGTAAAGAGCAGGCCGCTGAGCAACAAGCAAGTGGTGGTGCAGACATTGAACATGAAGAAACCGCAGCCATGATTGCGCGCATCACCGAGCTAGAAGCAGCGCTTGAGGCAAGCGAAGCCAAGGTGCAAGAGCAGCAAGATAGTGTGCTACGTGCTCGCGCTGATGTTGACAACATGCGTCGTCGCACCGAGCAAGAAGTGGATAAAGCGCGCAAGTTTGCCCTAGAGAAATTTGCCGGTGAACTTTTACCTGTGATTGATAACCTTGAACGCGCGGTTGAAATGGCCGACAAGGAAGACGAATCAATCAAACCAATGGTGGAAGGGGTTGAGCTGACGCTGAAAACCATGATGGACACCATTGATAAGTTTGGCTTGAAAGCGATCGATCCTCAAGGTCAACCGTTTGACCCAGAATTGCATCAGGCGATGACCATTCAAGAAAGCGCCGAGCACGAGCCAAACACCGTGAWGATGGTGATGCAAAAAGGCTATGAACTAAACGGCCGTGTTGTGCGCCCAGCCATGGTGATGGTATCCAAAGCGCCGCAAGGTAACGTTGACGAAAAAGCCTAATTAGGCCCGGGAGAGAGCTTACTAAACTAAATTCGGTGTTTTTTTGCTTCCTCCCCTTGAAAAGCACTCGGCTGCCCTTATTTAAACGGCAGCACTAAATAAAATTGCGGTGAGGGGGTTGAACCTCTCACAGTTACCCCCACATAAGGGGTAACGCATTAAAGCCATAGAACGAATTTCGGAGAGCACCAGATGGGTAAAATCATTGGTATTGACTTGGGTACAACCAACTCATGTGTCGCCGTACTTGACGGTGAAAAAACGCGCGTCATTGAGAACGCAGAGGGTGATCGTACAACACCATCGGTTATCGCTTACACACAAGATGGTGAAACACTTGTCGGTCAGCCTGCGAAGCGCCAGGCAGTGACAAACCCAGAAAACACCCTGTTTGCTATCAAGCGTCTGATCGGCCGCCGCTTCGAAGATGAAGAAGTGCAGCGTGATATCAGCATCATGCCTTACAAAATTGTTAAGGCAGATAACGGTGACGCTTGGGTTGAGGCGAAAGGCCAAAAAATGGCTGCGCCACAGGTGTCTGCTGAAGTCCTGAAGAAAATGAAGAAAACCGCTGAAGATTTCCTCGGCGAGGAAGTGACTGGCGCGGTGATTACTGTCCCTGCTTACTTTAACGACTCTCAGCGTCAAGCAACCAAAGATGCTGGTCGTATCGCAGGCCTAGAAGTTAAACGTATCATCAACGAACCAACAGCAGCGGCACTGGCTTATGGTCTAGATAAAAAAGGCGGCGATCGCACAATCGCTGTGTATGACCTAGGTGGTGGTACCTTCGATATCTCTATCATCGAAATCGATGAGGTAGATGGCGAGCAAACGTTCGAAGTATTGGCCACAAACGGTGACACGCACCTTGGTGGTGAAGACTTCGATAACCGCTTGATCACCTACTTGGTTGACGAGTTCAAAAAAGAGCAAGGCATCGACCTGCGTCAAGACCCGCTAGCGATGCAACGTGTCAAAKAAGCGGCTGAGAAAGCGAAGATTGAACTGTCTTCTGCGCAGCAAACAGACGTGAACTTGCCGTATGTGACGGCGGACGCAACCGGTCCTAAGCACATGAACATCAAAGTGACTCGTGCCAAGCTTGAGTCTCTGGTTGAAGATCTGGTTCAGCGCTCACTAGAACCAATGAAAGTCGCACTGGCTGATGCCGAGCTATCGGTTGACGAAATCACTGACGTTATCTTGGTTGGCGGTCAAACCCGTATGCCAATGGTACAGGCCAAAGTGGCAGAGTACTTTGGTAAGGATGCACGTAAAGACGTGAACCCTGACGAAGCCGTTGCCATGGGTGCCGCGGCACAAGGTGGCGTACTGTCTGGTGATGTAAAAGACGTACTGCTGCTTGACGTGACGCCTCTTTCACTGGGTATCGAAACCATGGGCGGTGTGATGACCAAGCTGATTGAGAAAAACACCACGATCCCAACTAAGGCGAACCAGGTGTTCTCAACTGCAGAAGACAACCAAAGCGCGGTAACAATCCACGTGATTCAGGGTGAGCGTAAGCAAGCCATGCATAACAAATCACTGGGTCAGTTCAACCTCGAGGGCATCCAGCCTGCGCCACGCGGTGTGCCACAAATCGAAGTGACCTTCGATTTGAACGCTGACGGTATCTTGAATGTGTCTGCGGCTGATAAGCAAACCGGCCAAGAGCAGAAGATCACTATCCAAGCGTCTGGCGGCCTAAGTGACGAAGACGTTGAGAAGATGGTGCAAGAAGCAGAAGCTAACAAAGAAGCGGACAAGAAGTTCGAAGAGCTAGTGACTGCGCGCAACCAAGCTGACCAACTGGTTCACGGCACGCGTAAGCAAATGGAAGAAGCAGGTGACAAACTGCCTGCAGAAGACAAAGAGAAGATCGAAACCGCCATTTCTGAGCTGGAAACCGCACGTAACGGTGAAGATAAAGAAGACATCGATGCGAAGGTTCAAGCACTGGTTGCCGCTTCATCAAAACTGATGGAAATCGCGCAGCAGCAAGCTCAAGATGAGCAGGCGCAGCAAGACGCCGGTGCTGATTCAGCAAAACAAGACGACGATGTTGTCGATGCTGAGTTCGAAGAAGTTAAAGACGACGACAAGAAATAAGCGAAAGCACTGTCGTTAATAAGCACGGGCGTAGGGGAGCAATCTCCTTCGCCCGTCGTTTTATCAAACAGTGAATTGAACGTCTTTGTTTTGTTGACGTAAACAGGTGCAGTCAGACCATGTCTAAAAGAGATTTGTATGAAGTGCTCGGCTTAAGCCGCGATGCAAGCGAGCGCGATATTAAAAAAGCCTATAAGCGGCTGGCAATGAAATATCACCCAGACCGCAACAAAGGCGAAGATGCAGCCGATCAGTTTAAAGAAATTAAGTTGGCCTATGAAGTGCTGACCGACCCGCAAAAACGCGCAGCCTATGATCAATATGGTCACGCAGCCTTTGAACAAGGCGGCATGGGAGGCGGCGGCTTCGGCGGCGGTGGCTTCGGTGGAGGTGCTGACTTTAGCGATATTTTTGGTGACGTATTCGGCGATATATTCGGCGGAGGTCGTCGTGGTGGTCAGCAACGCGCGCAACGTGGAGCCGATTTACGCTACAACATGGAGCTTACGCTTGAAGAAGCGGTCCGTGGCGTCAGCAAAGAGATCGAAGTCCCTACTTATGTCGGGTGTAAAACCTGTGATGGCAGTGGGGCGAAACCAGGTTCGAAAAAACAAACCTGTGGAACCTGTAACGGTATCGGCCAAGTGCAAATGCGCCAAGGTTTCTTTGCGGTTCAACAAGCATGTCCAACCTGTCATGGCAGCGGGACCATTATCAAAGATCCTTGTAACAGTTGCCACGGCCAAGGTCGCGTAAAAGAAACCAAGCACTTGAATGTAAAAATCCCTGCGGGGGTTGATACGGGTGATCGCATTCGCTTATCCGGAGAAGGTGAAGCGGGTGAAAACGGTGCCCCGGCGGGTGACTTGTATGTTCAAGTACACATCCGCGAACATCATATTTTTACCCGTGATGGCAACAACCTCTACTGCGAAGTACCAGTGAGCTTCACCATGGCAGCCCTCGGCGGCGAGGTTGAAGTCCCTACCTTAGATGGTCGTGTTAGCTTAAAAGTCCCAGCAGAAACGCAAACAGGACGCATGTTCCGTATGCGCGGTAAAGGGGTGCAGTCTGTTCGTGGCGGCGGTATGGGTGACCTGATCTGTAAGATGGTTGTCGAAACGCCAGTGAACTTAAGTGGCCGTCAAAAAGAGCTTCTACAAGAGCTAGAAGAGTCTTTTAGTGGCACTGAAGCGAAAAAACACAAGCCAAAATCAGAGGGCTTCTTTGACGGTGTTAAGAAATTCTTTGACGATTTAACCGGATAAACGACTGAGTTTCTCCCGCTACGCTCGACGGCGAGTCAGAGCGTACTGAAAGAATCAGCGGCCAGCTCTATGCTGGCCGTTTTAATGTCTGAAGAACCTCACTTTTTGCACGATCTTGGGGTAAGGGGCAGGATGCGTTGGATGAGGTAGAGGTTATTAGTCCATTAGCATAGAGCACTAAGGTTGCGCAGGGATCACCGGTTTGTGAGTGATTAGCTCGCGGGTGAGCAAGGATCTTATAGGTAGCCTCCCCACTTTGAATTTCGAATCGATAATCAGGTGATAACTGGCAATCGGCACAGAGTGCTTTTGCTTCTAAGTCGGTTGCATCTGATACCGACGGATAGTGTTTTGTCGTAATGAACTGCTGCTCTACCCAGGCTTGTAACTGAATTAAGTGTCGCGTCGCTGCGTGCCGTGTCTGTCGTTGTTGGTACTCGGTATAGCTGGGTATGACTACCCCTGCAAGTGTGGCGATGATAGCCAAGACGAGCATCATTTCGATCAATGTCACCCCATGTTGTAAATAGCGACAAAAAGATAAACGCATTTCTACGGGCCTCTCGAAGACTCAATCACCAAACGCATACAGAGGTTATGAGAGTGGTAACCTGAGCGCAATCAGCAGGCGAAGATCCTGGGAGGCAGTATGCGTTTTATCTCTCATCAAAAACGACGTTATCATGGCTTTACTTTAATAGAGTCACTGATTGCGCTTGCTGTGCTGGCGGTTACATGCAGTATTGCGTTTCCCAACTTTCAAAAAGCGCACCAAGCGACGTTAATTGCCAATGAGAGTGCGGCACTCTCTAGTTTGTTTCAGTTGGCACAAAGCCGAGCTGTCGAAGAAAGTCGACCGTATGTTGTTAGCTTAGTGAGTGAGGGTGGGATTGACTGCATTGTTGCCAAAGCAGAATCAGCGTCCACAGTCCGAGCATCAGCCCAACAGCCATCGACTCACGCCTGCCATCAAACGCAAGCCTTGATGGTGAGGCTAGATAAACAGGTCACACTAAAAAAACAAGTTAAAGAAGAGTGGCAATTACAGCCAGACGGCGATTTATTTACGATTGACTTTCGAACCCAGCGGCCGAACCTCAACCTCACACTTGGATTAATGGCTAAGAAGCGCCAACAGCCAGACTATGTAGTGCAAGTTCGTCAGTACCTGGGTTTTGAATCCTGTCAGTGGAGTGGTATCGACAGTGCGTGTAGCTAATTCCAAAGGGTACTCATTAGTTGAGCTTTTAGTTGGCTTGTCGGTGAGTATTTTAGTTTCAATCACCGCACTTTCTGTGATGACTTCGGCGACCACAATGCAAGCCAGGATTGATGCCAAGACGCGCTTATCGCTCGAAGTCAGCCGCTTATTAACGATGATGGAAACTGAGATACGTCGAGCCGGAATGTGCTACCAGTGTGATGGCGCGTCGCCCTATCTCTTTGACAGTAGTCATGATCTTCACCTTTTACTGATTGATGAAACTCCCTCGCAGCGTCAAGGGCAATGCCTTCGTTTTGCTTATCAACAAGACAGTCTCCATCCCACGAATACCGTGGGTAAAGATGACGCCAAAGGTTTTCGACTAGATACAGAAGCCCATGCCATAGAGATCTATGAAAATCACCGAGACACGGCGAACTGGTCGTGTGAATCAGGTTATTGGCGAGATATTTCTTCTCGTGCATTGAAGATCTCGCATTTATCTTTTACCCGTAACGAGGTGCATACCGAAAATGGTCGACGCATTACCTCATTGACTATCAAGGTTTCCGCCTCGCTAAACCGCCAACCTGGTCTGCGTAAAGATGTGTCGCGAACATTGGTTTTAGCTAATACGGTGGCCTCATCATGAAGTACGTCGCAAAATGCACGCGTGACCAAGGTATAGCCACCCTGGCGGTGGTCGCCAGCATCGCTCTAATTACGCTTCTTATCGTATTAGGTGTCAGTCGACGCGCAGTCAATGATATCCAACAAACACAGGCGAGAATCACAACCGAGCAATCCCTTTCTAGAGCGTGGGCGGCTCTAGATTGCGCGGTGGCTAAGATCAAACATGATGGTATTCATTTATCGAAAGACGATGTGGCAGCGGGGATAGCGCAACTCTCACCTTGTCAACATATCGCAGGGAGCCAATTATGGTTGGAGCCTTGGCAAAATAGTGATCGCGGAATGTGGCATCTTTACGCGACTCATGCACAGCAACAAGTCGGAGTGACCCTAGCAAAAGCCACCGGTGCACGAAGAAGTTCATTTGTCACTTCAGGATCAGCAGCGTTTTACGGTGGCAATAGATGGCGACCAGCAAAGGGAAAAAAGCGAGAGGATGGTTTATATGAATGTCATTCAATTGTAGCCGGGGGCGATGTCATGATTCGTCCGCGCACGCTCGGTGAGAATCAGTCAAAGAGTTCAGAGAGCTCAAAGAATGAAGAGGAAAAAAGTCAAAACATATTTACCGTTCACTTAGGAGAGGGTGAAGAATGTGCACCCGAGTATAAAACTGAAGTCCATTATGGCGAAGTCGCGGATAGCCGCGATGAGGCAGAGACGCTGCTCAAAAAAGATGTACAAACCAATGTTGATAATATGGACTTGTTCAAAGATTACTTTGGTGTTCCTCGCGCGCAGTGGAAAACAGTCAGAGAGCAATTTGAGCGACAAGGCGGTTTTGTTGTTAATACCCAAGGTGACCCCTCGTTATGTTATGAAACCCTATTGGATGCAGTCGCAAGTAGTAAACACAGAGAAAGTGCGAATGCAAAAGTCTGGGTGGATGGGCCTTGTGATCTAAGCCGAGAGGGTTTAGAGGCGTTACCAAGTGAACCTCCGATTTTACTGGTTGTACAAGATGGCATTGTGGCGCTGCGTGGTGCGATTAGACCGTTTAAAGGAGCGGTTTATCAGTTTAACACCGATAAGCTGAATGCGAGAGAATTTGCTGAGCAATGGGGGATGATCATCTCCGAATCTGGCGAGATGTCTTGCTCTCACAACGATAGTAATATCCAAGAACTTTGCCAATTGATTACATCGACTGTTACCAACCCTGAGCAAGCACGCCGTGTGCCTTTTTGGTTTAGTGGTAGCTTTGAACCCGAGGGGGCATTTATCACCGACGTGCCTAATGGCCACTCCGTGGTGTATGGTGCATTCATACCTACTTATAGTGGTGAGGTATTACAGCAGAGTTTTGCTGGGCTTAAGCAGTGGCGGCCCGTAAATAATAGCTACCATGACATCAAGCCGCCTCTTGGGGAGGGTTAGCATGTTACGAGCGCGAGGCTTTTCCTTTATAGAAATATTGATTGCGCTAGTGTTAGTTGCGGTAACGGGCGCAGGTATTTATACACTCACTGTTGATATTCAAGCTAAGCAACACAATGTGCGCTTGGCCGAAGGGGCTATGCACGTTGCTAGTAACCAACTGTCGCATTGGCGTTTAATGAACACGGATACGCCCTGCAGTGCAAGCCACTCTGTAGTCATGAGGTTGAGCCGTTTAGCACGATGTTTGATAGATACCGAAGACACGGGTTACCAACTGGCAGTGACTGAGATTAAAAATGTGCTCACCGATGATGACGGTGTTTATGCGAAAACACTTGTATTGGAAGTTCGCTGGCAAGATTACCGAAATAAGGAACAGACGCTGAGATTTTACTTCACAGGGTCAACGCTTCGATACCAAGGTATGTAATAAGCGCCCAAAAGAGTGAGTTATCACCCGCCTGGTTGGTTTTTAATCGCTTGTGCTGTTTTCTTCAAAAAATCCTTGCGCCCAAAAATTACCTCTCTATAATGCGCTCTCGTTGGCACGGCAAGCCGCGCTAACAACGGCAAAATAGTCAAGCAAACAAAACGCTTGACTCATTGCCTCGGTGGCGTAAAATGCCACTCCCGCTCAAGATTGGGCGGCGCTCTTTAACAATTTGACCTATGCAATCTGTGTGGGCACTCGTTAAGAATAGACAAAAAGATTTATTCGATGAACTGAGTGACCAAACGACAACTTTTATAGTTGTTCGGCACAGTCAATTCGTTTGT
>NZ_MUES01000016.1:0-56621 GCF_001995745.1 Salinivibrio sp. ML323
GTGATTACCAATTGGTATTAAATTCGGATGATGAGGCGTTTTGGGGCAGCGGGTACCCCGTTTACGTAGCGCTTAGCACTGATAAAAGCGCGGCGCACGACCAGCCCCAATCGCTGACACTGAATCTCCCCCCATTAGCCACTGTGTTTTATCGCTGGCAAGGGTGAAAGCAATGACGCCCTTTGGGCGACAAAGTGAAGATTGCGCCAAGTTAATCCTTGGCGTTTTTTCTGTCTGAGCCGATACAGTAAAAAGGCCGCGAATGCGGCCTAGTCGTTGTCTCTTACAAGGTGATATTAGGCGGCATCTTCTTCATCAACGAAGGTGACGCCATTTTCACGATGCAGGCGCTTGCACGCTCGACCGTCACTGTGGAACAGATGGCAGCGGTGAGCGGGAATACCAATGGCGTATTTGTCGCCGGGTTCAATCTCAACGGTATCGAGCTGGCGATAGATCACGTCTGCGTCTGCGCTTTCAAGGTTGAGATAAATTTGCGTCTCGTTGCCCAGCTTCTCAACAATGGTCGCTTCCCCTTCAATTTGCGCATCACCGTCTTTGGCGGCCACCAAATGCTCAGGACGAATGCCGAGAGACATACGATCGCCGCGCGTGACGGTTTTACCATCGACTGGCATCCAGAAACTGGCCCCCTCACTTAGCTGCACTTTGACACGGTTTGGCTCGACATCTTCAATAAAGACACTCATGAAGTTCATTTTGGGCGAGCCGATAAAAGAGGCGACAAAGCGGTTTTGTGGGTAATGGTATAGCTCGAGCGGCTTCCCGACCTGTGCGACTCGGCCTTCATCCAACACCACAATTTTGTCTGCCATGGTCATGGCTTCAATCTGATCGTGGGTGACATAAATCATGGTACAGCCAAGCTGACGTTGTAACTTGGTGATTTGCGCGCGCATCTGCACCCGTAACCCAGCATCAAGGTTGGAAAGTGGCTCATCGAGCAAGAAGACACGAGGCTGAGACACCAGGGTGCGTCCAATCGCAACACGTTGACGTTGTCCGCCAGACAACGACTTAGGTTGTCTGTCGAGTAAGTGACCGAGTTGTAAGATCTCCGCCGCTTGATGCACGCGCTTATCGACTTCCGCTTTGTTCGTTTTTGCTAGTTTCAAGCCAAACGACATGTTGTCGTAGAGGTTTAGGTGGGGATATAACGCGTAAGATTGGAATACCATCCCGACGCCACGCTTAGATGGCTCAATATCATTTACTCGCTGATCATCAATGTAAAGGTCGCCCGACGTAATATCTTCCAACCCGGCAACGCAGCGTAATAGGGTGGATTTGCCGCAGCCAGATGGACCGACAAAGACAACAAATTCGCCATCTTTTATCTCTAGGTCAACGTTTTTTGAAATCATTACATCGTCGTCATACGCTTTACAAACGTTTTTAAACGTGACACTTGCCATGTCGCTCGCCCTCAATCGCTTTTCATTAATTCGGCTMAATACGCATTATAGGTGGCTGTGCTATTCAATATCGGCCATTTTCGAGCGTTATCGTTTTTGTTGAACGCTGTTTGGTCACTGACTAAGCACATTGGATAAATTCCACCCGATGCTTTTTTGATGTCAGGCAGTGTCGCGTATCTTTGCAAATGGCGCATCCTCCCGTGGACAATTATTACGGGGGGAGTAGGCGGGGAGGAGGATAATCTCCTCCCCAAATTGATTTGAGGGTGTACATCACAAAAATATGAGCTAATTAGTTGAACTTGATCACGTTCGGTTTATTTTTGTGAACCGCATCATTAGCGACGAGCGATATGGATCACGAATTCGCTCGCATAGAGGCAGGGCGTAGAGGCCAGGATGATGAGGAATGCGCGGGAATTACCCATGATAGACCGTGAAATACAGCTCATCCTCCATGGAATCGTGCTACACCTCAGTAGAAGAAGGATAGAAAGATGAAAAAATCACTTAGCGCTGTTGCTCTCGGTACCCTGATTGCACTGGGTTCATTTGGCGCCAATGCCAATATCGAAGAAGGCCAACTGACGATTTGGATTAACGGAGACAAAGGTTATAACGGCCTTGCCGAAGTGGGTGATCGCTTTGAACAAGACACGGGGATCCCTGTCACCGTCGTTCACCCTGATGGTCTGCAAGACAAGTTCCCTCAGACTGCTTCAACGGGCGATGGTCCAGACATTGTATTTTGGGCGCACGATCGCTTTGGTGGCTATGCAGAATCAGGCTTGCTGGCAGAGATTCGTCCATCTGAGCGTCTTAAAGACGGCATGGTCGACTTTGCTTGGGATGCGGTGAAATACAAAGGTAAATACGTCGGTTATCCGGTGGCCGTGGAATCGCTTTCGCTTATCTACAACAAAGATTTGGTGCCTAACCCACCAGAAACGTGGCAAGACGTGGTTGAGATGGATGCCAAGCTCAAAGAGCAGGGCAAGTCAGCCATCATGTGGAACCTGAAAGAACCGTACTTCACATGGCCACTGATGGCAGCTGATGGCGGTTATGCATTTAAGCAAACGGCAAACGGCTATGATGTGAAAGACGCGGGTATCAATAACCAAGGTGTACATGACGCGCTACATTTCATGAAGCAGATGGTCAAAGATGGCGTGATTTCATCAGATATGGACTACTCGGTTTCTGAGTCTTCTTTTAACCAAGGTGATACAGCGATGACCATCAACGGCCCATGGTCGTGGGGCAATATCGAAAAGTCGGGTATCAACTATGGTGTCACCACCTTGCCAACCTTCCAAGGTGAAGCCTCTAAACCCTTTGTTGGCGTGTTAAGTGCCGGTATTAGCACCGCGTCGCCAAACAAAGCGCTGGCGGTCGAGTTTTTGGAAAACTATCTGTTGACTAATGACGGCCTATCAACGGTGAATGCTGATAAACCTCTGGGTGCGGTGGCGTTGAATAGTTATCAGGCGGAACTTGCCAAAGATCCGCGTATTGCGGCAACCATGGAAAACGCCAAACATGGCGAAGTGATGCCAAACATTCCACAAATGAATGGGTTCTGGGCAGCGGCCAAAAACGCCATTATTAATGTGGTCGATGGCCGTCAAAGCGTCGAGGAAGCACTCGACGATGCGGAAACGCAAATGGTCAAATAAGCTCTATCTGCAGGGGGGCTTGCCTCCCTGCATTTTTTAAAAACTATGTGAGTAGCGTTCCTTATGCAGTCAGTCCAAGGTTCCCAAGCTATGACAACGTCAGGCTCTTCTTTGCCCAGTAGCACAAAAGCGTTCATAAAATGGGCGTTACTGGCTACTGTGGCCATTATCAATGGCTATGCCACCGTCTTGATGTATTCGCGTGGTGAAACCGCCTTTGCCCTGTTAACTGTGGTATTAACCGCATTAGCGCTGTACATTTTTGGCAGTAAAAAAACATACGCCCATCGCTATATCTATCCAGGTATCGCGGGGATGATCCTTTTCATTATTTTTCCGTTGGTTTATACCGTTGGGCTGTCATTCACCAACTATAGCGCCAAAAATCAACTCTCTTTCGAGCGTGCCCAGTCCGTATTATTAGAGCGAACCTTTCAAAGTGGCGACAGTTATCCTTTCTCGTTATATCAAACGGATCAAGGCGTTCGCATTGTGGTGGAGGGCGAGAATACACGCTATGCCACCAAGCCATTTGAATTTGCAACCTTGGCTAATGACAGCTTGTCACTTAGCCCGATTGACAGTGTTGAGGGACAAAAAGCGTCACTACGCGATGTGATTCAAAACCGCGACGCGCTTGGGGAGTTAGACCTAGCATTGTCTGGTGACAAAACCATTCGTATGAGTGGTTTGCGCAAGTTCGCCGCCATTCAATCGCTTTATAGCTTGCAGGACGATGGCCGCACGCTGATCAACAATAAAACGGGTGAGACGCTCAAACCTAACGATGAGGTAGGTTACTACCAACCGGTTAATGCCTCCGGTGAATTTGTGGGCGATACTGTTTCACCCGGTTATGTGGTGCAAATTGGCACGGATAACTTTGAGCGCGTATGGACGGATGATGGGATTAAAGAGCCGTTTATTGGCATCTTTATCTGGACGATTGTCTTTTCCGTACTCACCGTGGTATTCACCCTGTTTATTGGCTTGATATTGGCGAGTTTAGTGCAATGGGAAGAGCTGAAAGGTAAGTCGATCTACCGTTTGTTATTGATCCTTCCTTACGCGGTACCCGCCTTTATTTCAATTTTGATTTTCCGAGGCTTGTTTAACCAGAGTTTTGGCGAAATCAATATGGTCTTGGAAGCGCTGTTTGGCATTAGCCCGAATTGGTTCTCCGACCCATTTTTGGCGAGAAGCATGGTGCTCACCGTTAATACCTGGCTGGGTTTCCCTTATATGATGATCCTCTGCATGGGCTTGCTTAAAGCGATTCCTGATGATCTCTACGAGGCATCCGCGATTGACGGCGCGAATTTCATTCAGAACTTCACCCGTATTACGCTGCCGATGATGATTAAACCACTGACTCCTCTGCTGATTGCGGCCTTTGCCTTTAACTTCAATAACTTTGTGATGATTATGTTGTTAACAGAGGGTGGACCAAACCGTATAGGCACCACGGAGCCGGCCGGTTATACCGATTTGCTGGTTAGCTATACCTATCGCATCGCCTTTGAAGGCAGTGGTGGTCAAGACTTCGGCTTGGCAAGTGCCATCGCCACACTGATCTTCTTGATAGTCGGCGCACTGGCGTTAATCAACCTTCGTATGACGCAGAAAAACGAGCACTGAGGAACCTAAATATGGCAATGGTACAAGGTAAATCCTTAAAATATCGCGTCTGGGCAACCCATATTGGCTTGTGCTTGTTCTTGGCGCTGATTTTATTCCCGCTGTTAATGATTATTGCGATTTCATTCCGCGAAGGGAACTTCGCCACTGGGAGCTTGATCCCGGACAACCCATCACTGGAGCACTGGAAATTAGCACTGGGCTTCCCGGTGACTAACTCGGATGGCACGGTCACGCCACCGCCATTTCCCGTCTTATTGTGGTTATGGAACTCGGTGAAGGTTGCAGGCATTACTTCGTTATTTATTGTAGTGCTGTCTACCACCTCGGCATACGCCTTTGCCCGTATGCGGTTTAAAGGCAAGCAGACCATCTTGAACGCGATGATGATCTTCCAGATGTTCCCAGCGGTGTTGGCATTGGTGGCTATCTACGCCTTGTTTGATAAGTTGGGGCAGTACATCCCATTTTTAGGGCTCAACACCCACGGTGGCTTGATCTTTGCGTACTTAGGCGGGATTGCATTACACGTTTGGACCATTAAAGGTTACTTCGAGAGCATTGATGGTTCATTGGAAGAAGCCGCAGCATTGGATGGCGCCACCCCGTGGCAGGCGTTTAGGCTGGTGCTGCTTCCGCTCTCCGTGCCTATCTTGGCTGTGGTCTTTATTCTGTCGTTTATCATGGCGGTAGGTGAAGTGCCAGTTGCTTCGATTCTGTTGTCGGATGTTGATTCGTATACCTTGGCGGTCGGCATGCAGCAGTACTTGTATCCGCAAAACTATCTGTGGGGCGACTTTGCGGCGGCAGCCGTACTGTCAGCGGTACCGATTACCGGGGTTTTCTTACTCGCCCAACGTTGGTTAGTGGGTGGTTTGACCGCAGGGGGCGTGAAAGGATAAAGCCTTACGTCGTCAGGCGAAGCAAGAACCCTAAAGTAAAGGCAGCTAACATTAGCTGCCTTTTTGATGCGGGTAATATTGGGCTACAGCCAGTCACCGTCGATGCAGACCAAAAAGCTCTTTGCTGCCAAGCGTTGGCATGACGCTAGTGGAGCGACGGTTGTCTCACCGGTCGCGGTGTCACAGACAATGCGCCACTGATGATTTGGTGGAAGCCGTAGGTCGTGCGCGGTGTCGCTGCTGTTGATGGCTATAAGCATTGATTGACCCGCGTCAGGGTGATGCGCGCCGAGCGTGATCTGACAGCTGAGCGCTTGCAGCTTTGACCATTGATGATCGTGAATCGGATCGCCATTCGGGTGCCGCCACGTAATCTGATTGCAATGGCGCTGTGTGCCACTTAACGCATCGATAAAGCGTGGTACGATGGCATTGCGGCGTGCAATCATAGTGGCTAGCCAGTTTGACCAAGCGTGATCCTGCGTTCGCCAGTTTAACCAACTGATAGGGTTATCTTGGCAATAGGCATTGTTATTCCCTTGTTGCGAGTGGCCTAACACATCGGCCATTAGAATGTGTGGCGTCCCCAGCGAGAAGAGGATGCTTGCCATCATATTCCGTTTTTGCCGCCTCCTTACCTCAATAATGTCAGGATTGTTTGTCGGCCCCTCGACACCATAATTGGCGGAGCGATTGTCACCATGACCATCCCGGTTATTCTCGCCATTGGCATGGTTATGCCGCTTGGCATAACTGACCACATCCTGCAGGGTAAAACCATCATGGTAGGTTACATAGTTAATCGGTAAATGATCGGGCCAATGCGCTGCGCTGAAAACGTCGCGCGAACCCATCAATCGCGTGGCGAAATCTTGCAGTATGCCTGGATCGCCTCGCCATAAACTGCGCGTGGTATCGCGGATTTTATCGTTACATTCAGCCCAGTTAATCGGAAATTGTCCTAGCTGATACCCATCGGGGCCTATATCCCAGGGTTCCGCAATCAACTTGACCTTAGAAAGGATCGGATCCTGGGCAATGGCGAGGAAAAACGCATTTTGGGGGTTAAAGGTATCGCCATTTCGTCCCATGGTTGCGGCGAGATCAAATCGAAACCCATCCACGTGATAGTCGGTGACCCACATCCGTAAGGTGTCGAGCACCTGCTTCAGTGCGGCAGGGTGGCGTATATCAAGGGTATTACCACAGCCGGTATAATTGCGCAGTTGTTGGCCATCATGTAAGTACATGGCATGATCAAACGCTTTATAATGAAGAATCGGCCCACCTTCTCCGCCTTCCGCCGTGTGATTAAATACCACATCCAAAATGACTTCGATGTCGTGGCGGTGTAGTTCGCGTATTGCCGTCTTTAGCTCTTTAACCGCATTTTTCTCCGCGTAGCGTGGATCCGGTGCCATCCAAACATATGGGTTGTAGCCCCAGTAGTTGGTTTTTTGCTGGCTGAGTAAATGCGGCTCAGGTAAGCAAGACGTAATCGGAAGCAGTTGCAGGCAATTAATCTGATGTTGTTGATAAAACGCCAACATCGTTGGTGAGACTAAACCCAAATAACGTCCTTGCTGCACTGGGGCGACATCTGGATGCTGCTGAGTTAGCCCTTTAACATGGGTTTCGAAAATCACAGTGTCTCGTATGGCGCGCTGAGGCGATGACACGCCTTGCCAATCAAAAGACGCATGATCGACGACTTGGCAGCGCGCCAGCAATGTGCTTTGCGATGGTGAATAAGGAGGCTGATAGCGTAAGGGACCAGYCACCGCTTGCGCATACGGATCGGCCAAGTACCATGTTYGACCATCCTGTAAGACCTCAAAACTGTATTCTTGCCCCGCAACCACATCAGCGACATCTCGTGTCCAGTAGCCACGCTTGTATTCGCGCATGGCGAGCCGCTGAGGCTGGTGCCCTTGATGCCACAACAGTAAATGCACGCCGTCCTGATCGGGTGCATACAGCGTAAACCGACAGCCTGATGGGTGTAGTTGCGCCCCTAATACATAAGGGAGTGGGAAGCAAACCGACATAAATAACACCATTAAATGAGATGAATCGCTATTAGAGCGTTTACCTATAAATAATTCAATCTGACGTCACATTTATGATCATTGTCCCTCATGTAATAAAGTTTCACACCTTTAAGAATAAATCTATTAATAGTGATCGTGTCGACATTTTGTAGGCCTGTTTAGCGAAAAATAATTACCAATTACGCCCTCGTTCAGTGACCCAGCTCGACAAGTTTAGATAATCAGCTCTCACTCCTCCTTTCTCCTCCTCCCCCTGAAATCGCACGGTTGGATGACGCGAATATGACCGCTCAGGGATAGGATAATTCCAGGATAACGAAGAAAGCTAAGCCTTGGACACACTGTCTTTTTCCACTACCCACTGCCGGTGTGAAGAGACACGTAAAAAAGGCGCATTATGGAGTAAGGTATGAGAAAAGTAAGTTTAATTGCGGCGGCTGTCGCAGCTGCTGTCACTGCCACCTCAGCATTTGCTGTAGATTTTAATGGCTACATGCGAGCAGGGACTGGAATTAGTGCCTCCGGTAGCGGTGATTTGGCTATTAATAAACATGGTATTGGTCGCCTCGGTAACGAAAATGACAACTACTCTGAGTTTGGGTTTTCGGAAGAGCTAAAAACCGGTGAACAAACTTGGCGAGTTGAATCAATGATTGCGTCGGGCGCGCCTGGTGAAAGTGGCTGGGAAGATGGTGACTTCAATGTCGCTCAGTTTGCCGTAAAAGCAAAAGGCGTGTTGGCCGACAAAGATGCAACACTTTGGGCGGGTAAAACTTACTATCAACGTAAAGATATCCACATCACTGATTTCTACTTTTTGAATACATCAGGTACCGGTGGTGGTATTGAGAATCTATCTGTTGGTGATCAGAAATTGTCTTTAGCACTGATTCAAGATAACGGTTCCCAGAAACTGAAATCTGAGGGTCAGAAAGCTGTTCTTGACCAGAGTAATAGTTTCGAGTTTGATGGCACAACTCAGTCACTAGAAGATCATTTAGCTGATTGTGGTGACAATGATCCAGCCTGTATAGCGAATGTAAAGAATACTGCTAAAGCTGAGGATAATCCTTATACAGATGAGACTTATCCAATTACAACATCAGAAGATGTTAATGGCTATATTGCCGATATTCGCCTAGCCGATATCGATTTATGGTCAGATGCTAAGTTAGAACTGGCAGCAGCTTATAACTTTGGCGTTGAAAAAGCCGATCAAGATCTTAAAGGAGACGATGGTCTATTAGTCACCGGCATTGTCCACCAGGGCATGGATAATGGTTTCAACCAAACTATCCTCCAGTACGGTACCAATGGATATGGCGTTCAAGCGGCTAACTTCGGGGCTGGGACTTACTACGATCGTTCTGGCGCGCAAAACGAGGCGACAGGCTATCGTCTGATTAACTGGGGGGTCATGAACCTAGGTGAGTCTTGGGAAATGGGCCATCAATTCGCACTTCTCAAAGGCAATGATATCGGCGGTAAAGATAAAGATGGTAATTATACCGGTGAGAACCTCGATATTGACCAATTCTCTGTCGTCGTCCGTCCAATGTACAAATGGAATAATACCATGCGTACTGTGTTCGAAGCTGGCTATAATGCGGGTGAGAAAATCAATGATGACGGTAACGCGGTCGAAGACTTTGGTAATTCTAAATTGACCGTTGCGCAAGCATGGGCAATGGGTGACAGCTTCTGGGCACGTCCTGAAATCCGTGTATATGGCTCGTACATCTCTGACCTTGAAAACGATGACGCTTTTGGTTCAGGTGAAGATAGTGAGCTCGTAGCTGGCGTACAGGTTGAAGCTTGGTGGTAAGCCTTTTTTAAACTTTATTTTTTCATAGCCGACAATTGTCGGCTATTTTTTTAGGTGTTTTATATGAACAAAAAAGTGTTATTTATCTCTGGGTTATTACTGCTTAATGGGTGCTCGACGATCGTTGATAACCAATATCAGATTGCACCTAAGGGAGAGGCAGTGACGCAGATTGAGAAAGCGAAACAACTACCGCTAGAGATGGATAAAGAGATCAAAGTAGCGGTCACCACACAAACACAAGTCCTCGATATCCATAGCATTGATAGCCCTGGCGTTATTTTTGAATTACCGATGGTAAAGAATGGATTAGATATCAATATAGAGGCAGAAATAAACGATAGTGTTTTTGTTCCAAGTGCCAAAGTGATTAATCAATCTGGCGATATTCGCGCTAAACTCGACGACGATGAGCTGGTCTACCTAAAACCTCGCTTAGCCGATGGCAACCGCTTGCAAGGTAATATTAAAGTCCACCCACAAGTAGGTGACAGTGCGCTCTATTTGGTTATTTTTACTGATAAAGATAAACTTGATGAAACGGTGGCGGTCAGCCACCCAGCGAAATTGGACGCAGAGGGAAGAGGGAATTACTTTCCAGAGGTAGGCGATATTCAAGTGCCGCGCGCGTTGACTGGCACGTTTTCCATCGAAGCGGCAGCATTGGGCGCACGCACCAGCGATCAGTCTATCGTCCTGCCAGCACTCTCCGCCACTGAACGTCCGCAACAAGAAAGCGTGAATTTTTACCACCAGGCTATTCGAACCGCGATTGCAGACAACGATGTCGACAAAGCAATGGGATTACTGCGTGATGCGGAGCAATTGGGTATCACTGACGCTGACCAAGTCTTTCGTGACGCGATGAAAGCACAGTTAGAACGGCAGTAATCGAGCTTAGAAGGGGTTTTTTAATCTTACATAAGAATAATATGTTGATGATTATTATAGGTAATTTATAACGTGACCTGAAAGATAAAGACTTATTAATTCACTTAATCTTTTCTGCAGCATGGAGTGGTGATGAATACAAATTTCATTGTGCCTGAAAAAATAATAAAAGTCGTTTTTGCGCTTTTTATTTCTATTCTTATATCAGGTTGTAATAGTGAAGAAACGACTCAAACTGATAAGATAAATAAAGATACAAATATCGCTTCACCAACAATAGAGGGAAACGATATCAATGAGCAGAATAATAGCCAGGAATCACAAAATAAGGAGAAAAACGAGACTAATCTACCTAACAATCACACCGCTATGGTGCACTTGTTTGAATGGCGCTGGGAAGACGTCGCTCAAGAGTGTGCCTATTTAGGACAAAAGGGCTTTAGCGCTGTACAGGTATCGCCGCCTAATGAGCATATCATTGGCGGTACCTGGTGGACGCGTTATCAACCGGTTAGCTACCGTCTTAACTCACGTAGTGGGAATCGCGATCAGTTCATTGATATGGTCAATACGTGTAAAGAGCATGGCGTTGATATTTATGCTGATTTGGTCATTAACCATACCGCTGACATCACCGATGAGCTGCACTTCCCTGATTGGGGAGAGAATGGTACTGACGTTGGATTAATTGATAAGGATGGAAGGGCGATTGGTACGGCAGGTAGTCAGTTTGAGCGTCGTGAACATCTCCAAGGCATGCTTAGACCAGACAACCCGTTTTTTGATGGTGATAGTCGTTTTTCTGCAGAGCTTGGCCATTATCACCAGTACCATATGCCTAAAAATGCCGATCGTAACTGTACGATTGATGGTAAAGATTACCACAGCGGTGAGAATCCAGATGATGGGACTTGGCGCGTTCAGCATTGTGACCTAAGTGGTTTACCGGATTTAAATACCGCTGATCCGCATGTACAGCAAGTCATCGCCGCCTATATTGATGAGTTAATTGCGCTTGGAGTGAAAGGCTTTCGGGTTGATGCAGCAAAACATATCGCCGTTGATGATTTAAGCGCTATCTTGGACCGAGTCACACAGCGGGAACAGGCCTACTTTTTTTCTGAAGTGATCGACACGCGTAATGAAGAATCTGTGCGTTCACAGCAATACACGCCTATTGCCGCCGTTGAAGAGTTTCGTTATGGCCAACAAATCGCCCGGGTTTTTACCGAGGGCAATTTACATTGGTTAAAAACATTTGGCAGTGATTGGAAAGAAATATATACACCTAGCGATAAAGCTGTGGTATTTCTTGACAACCATGATAATCAGCGTGGGCATGGCGCTGGTGGCAGTATTCTCACTCACCAAAGCAATTCTGAATATGCCAATATTTATGACCTTGCGAATGTATTTATGCTGGCGTGGGATTATGGCTACCCTCGAGTAATGTCCAGTTATGCCTTTACTAACAGTGAGTTGGGGCCACCAGAGAAAGACGTTCACCAAGCTGATGGTCGCTTAGCCTGTTTTGCTGGTGAGCCTTGGGTGTGCGAGCACCGTTGGCGAGCGATTGCGAATATGGTGGCCTTTCGACAAGATGTCCGACAAGCACCGATCAGCCACTGGTATAATGGTGCGAAAAATCAAATTGCGTTTGCGCGTGAAGGGCGCGGTTTTGTTGCGATTAATCATAGCAAGCAGCCATTTTCGCTCAGTCAACTACAAACAAGCTTACCAGCAGGACAATACTGTAATGTGATTGAGGCGGAAATAGACGATTGTGCGGATCATCAAGTGACGGTTGATAAGAAAGGTCGAATTGATAATGTTACTGTGGGTCCACAAAAGGCCTTAGCTATTCACCTAGCAAGTCGAGTTAAGTCGACTGAAAGTGATGAGGACATAGCCGAGGAACAAGACAATAATGGCCAAGATAACCATGATCAAGCAGGCAGTGATCAGACTGGCAATGATCAAGGCTCTGACAAAGAGGACGATGCGGCTGAGGATGATCAGCAAACGCAACCGGACCAAACCGATGATGATCAAGAGGCCAGTGATCAAGAGCAATCGAGTGATGATGGCCAATCTAACACTGTGGTTAACCCACTAAGTGAGACTCTCGCTCGAGGTCATTGGGTCGATAAAGAGACACTAGTGTGGCACGGTATTGACACTCATTCTATTGATCAAGTCACCCTGTATTATTCAGACAATGCGACTTTGCGTATCGAGCAAGATAAATTGCAAGGGTACGATGGTAAAATAGAGTTAACTCCAGTGTCTTATGCGGGCACGGAATGTCAACCAGTTGAAGAAGACTGTCGCTTTGGTTATCTCGACGGCCCAGCTTATCAAATAACGTTACCTGAGGAACTCTCGCTACAATCGCTATTAAAAAGGCAACATTTGTTAGCCGGTTATAAAGATGGGCAATTGGTTCACTATGATCGGGTGCAACTCGCAGGCGTTTTAGATGCGTTGTACGCGAATCGAGACGATCAGAATAGCGCTTATCATCAAACTTTGGGCGTAAGTTATCACGGCAATGAGGTGGAGTTTGCTTTGTGGGCACCTCTGGCACAGCATGTTAGTTTGGAAATTCGCCCACAGTTAACCGAAAATAGCCGTGAAATAACGCTAAAAGAAGACAAAAGCACCGGAATTTGGTCAACGCGTTTACCAAAAGATGAAGCCAATAGACATTATTATCGTTACCATATTGAGCAAGTTCGCTTTGATACTCAGCACTTACAGCAAGTGGTAGTTAGTGACCCTTACTCGGTCAACGTGTCTGCTAATGGTGAGTTTAGCCAAGCACTAGACCTCGCCGACCCACAGCTATTCCCAGATGGTTGGGACTCAGTAAAACGTCCAGTCGTTGCCAACCCGACAGATCTCAGCATCTATGAAGCCCACGTGCGTGACTTTAGTGCGCGTGATCAATCAACGCTGGAGCTTTCTCCTGGTGGGCAAGATTACCGAGGTAAATACTTAGCCTTTACGTTGCAAAATAGCGAGCCTGTTCAGCATTTACAGAGCTTAGCTGATGCGGGATTGACTACCTTACATTTGTTACCGATTAACAACCTTGGGTCAATCAATGAAGATCCTAACCAGCGCATTGATGTCCGTCAGACCCTTGGTCAATTATGTCAACTGCTAGAGGCACAACCAGAACATAATAATGCTTTTGGTCAGCAGTTATGTGCGAGCGAACCAACCAACCAGCCACTACTCGATGTATTTGCAGGTTTTGAGCCGACTAGCTCTGATGCCAATAATCTGTGGCAACTTATGCGCGGGCTGGATAGCTATAACTGGGGTTATGATCCATTCCACTTTAATGTACCAGAAGGCAGCTATGCCAGTGATGCCAATGGACCAGCGCGTGTGATTGAAACACGGCAGATGATTCAAGCCATCCATAAGATGGGACTAACAGTGGCGTTGGACGTGGCTTATAACCACACGTATGCCGCTGGCCCTGATAGTCAGCACTCCGTGTTAGATAAAGTGGTGCCGAGTTATTACCATCGTCTCAATCCATCAACGGGGGCGATAGAAAACTCAACCTGTTGCGATAACACCGCCACAGAGTGGGCAATGATGGAAAAACTGATGGTCGATTCGATCAAGGTGTGGTCCGAGTATTATCACATTGATGCGTTCCGTTTTGATCTGATGGGTCATATACCACTAAAAGCGGGATTACGCGCACGTGAAGCAGTACAAGCTATTTATCCTGAGACTTATTTTTACGGCGAAGGGTGGAATTTTGGTGAAGTAAAAAATGATGCGCGTTTTAGACAAGCCACGCAGCTCAATAAGGCGGGCACGGGAATAGGGACGTTTAACGATCGCCTTCGTGAAGCAGTACGTGAAGGTGGTATCTTCGCTACACCTTGGGAAAATGGGCATGCGTTAAATGTGGTGCGTTATGGCTTGCTCGGCAATTTGCGCAGTAATCAGTTGCCGATTGATGGTGGTATTCGTGGTGAGGATTATCTCTGGAACGGCCAGATAACCGGTTACAGTTTAGAGCCTAATGAAACCGTCAACTATGTTTCTAAACACGATAACCCCACCTTATGGGATAATTTTGCTGAAACCCTACCTAATATGGATACGGCACAGCGTGTAAAAGTGCAGCAAATTGCGATGGCTTATCCGTTATTGGCCCAAGGGATCCCATTTATTCATATGGGACAAGACTTGTTACGCTCTAAATCGATGGATCGCGACAGCTATAACTCAGGTGACTGGTTTAACTACGTTGATTTTACGCAGAAAACCAATAACTGGAATGTTGGTCTACCGTCGTGTGAGAAAAACAGCGCAAGGTGTGGTAGCGCACACGATCGCTGGGACATGATTCTTGATAGAATAGAGCAAGATCCAAATGGCCCCAGCCCTCAAGATATTACTCAAACCCATGAATGGTTGAAAACTTTATTACAAGTGCGCAGCACAACGCCGTTATTGCGTTTAGCCACCGCTCAGCAAATTAATGATCAAGTACGTTTTCATAATGTCAGTGGTCAAAATGGCCTAGTGGTAATGCAAATCACCGCCAGCACAGTGCCAACGGAAAACCAACAGGATCAGCCCCATCAAGCGGTGGTGGTACTGATCAATAACAGTGCAGCAGGGCAAGATTTTGACCTAGCCAACACGCAAGGCCAGCCTTACCGGTTACATCCAGCGCTTGCCGCGAGTCAACACGCCTCAGCGCATGCAACCTTTACCAATGGCACCTTTAGCATACCGGCGTTTAGCGCCAGTGTGTTTGTGGTTGAAAAAGGACAAGAAGTCACTGATTGCTCTCAATCGCTCTATCTACGTGGTTCAATGAATGATTGGTCAGTGGAAAATAGTGCTCAGTGTGTCGGCGTTGAGCATTATCGTACTATGCCGATCTCTGTCGCCGCTGGTGACAGCCATGAGTTCAAATTTGCTAATGATGATTGGTCTCATGAAGTTAATGCTTGGATTTATCAACCGCATCCGCAATCTTTACCTTTAGCTAAGACGAGTGATGGTAACTTCAGTGTTCACTTTGCCGAAGCTGGCGACTATGTATGGTGGTTAGATAGATCACAAGAAACACCCGTTGTTGGTGTTTTTAAGCAATAGGTCTCTGAGCAAAATACAGCATCGCGAATAGATACAAAAGCTAGCTTTATGACGAAGCTAGCTTTTTATTTATTTTTAGCAAGGACAAGACACCGAACTATGGCCAAACCTGGTGTACAGCTACCAAAGCTGTGTCCTGCTGGCTTCCCTCCGTTTCGCGAACACCATCAGAAATAAGGCTGTAGCTAAGATAACGAAATGATCGAGTTACTATGTTTGAAAAAAAGGGCACCAGTAATGGGTGCCCTTTTTGCGATCAAGAGAGTGCGCCGGATTAGACTTTGAACGTCTCGACCAGCTGACGGATGGTGGTGGCTTCTTGGTTCAGCGTCTGGTTTGCGCCCTGCGCTTGCTCACTGAGTGACAAGGTTTGTTCAATACGTTGTGAAAGGGCTTGGATATTTTCGGCCACCTGCTGAGAGACGGCACTTTGCTCCWCCGCCGCGCCTGCGGTTTGATAATTGATATCGCCTAGCTGCTGCACCAAATCAACAATCTCGGTTAAGGTCTCCTGCACGGAAACACTTGCTTGATAACCCTCCGCCGCACCACGTTCACCTTGTTGGATGACGGCTTCAATATCGGTCAGTAGTTGGTTGAAGGTCTCAAGCGTCGAGACGATTTGGTCGACAGATTTTTGTGAATGCTGGGCCAAGGCGCGCACCTCGTCAGCGACCACCGCAAATCCTCTACCAGCTTCACCGGCGCGTGCCGACTCAATCGCGGCATTGAGCGCTAATAAATTGGTTTGATCTGAAATGCCGCGAATGTCGTCGAGCAATGTGGCAATGTCGGTACCGCTGGTTTTGACTTCGCTAACAAAACTGTTGGCTTTTTGCAGATCCGTATTGGCGGTTTGGTTGCGTGCCACATTATTAGCAACATTCTCCATGCACTGATTCAGCGATGAGACGACTGCGGCGTTTTTCTCTTTGGAGGCTTCAGAGTTGGTTGCCACATCTTTTGAGGTCGCGGTCAGTTGCTCCATTGCCGTCGCGGCTTGGTGTAATGTCTCGGTATTATCAGACAGGGCTTGGTGGGCATCGGTGATGGCGTTATTGGCGGTCGTTGATGTGTCGGACAAACGTCCACCCGCTTGTTGAATTTGTCCCACCATTGATTGCAGCGCATCCAGCATCTGATTGACTGAGTGTTTAATCCGATCAATCTCGGTTTGACCGTTAACCGACAAGCGTTGAGTTAAGTCACCACCACCTTGGGCTATCGCTTGGATAGAGTGTTCTACGCTGGTCAATGGTGCTAATTGGCGTTTGATAACGACTTGAATGATCCCAAAAGCGAGAATAAGGACGAGGCCACTCACCCAATAAATGGTGTTTTGAATATCGCTTTCGGCGTTAGTCATCATCTGATTCAGTTGTGTGACGGGTGCCATCGCGGCTTGTTTGGGGGTCACAATCATCACTGACCACGTCTGAGACATATTGCCAAACTCGATCGGTTGCGACACATAAAAGTGCGAATCGGTTTGTTTGAATTGGTTTGTTGCGTTCTGGCTTAGAAGGTTAGAAAGTGGTTGGTAAGCAGGAGAGGAAAGTCCCGAGACCGCAGCGCCATGTTGAATGTGTTGATCGGTACTAGCCACAATCCGACCATCTTGACTGATAACAAATAGTTCCCCGTCATTATCGGCGCGTTTGGCTAAGAGTGATTGGATTTGCGAGGTTTTGAGCGTACTTCCCACCATAGCAACCGTTTTATCAAAGCGAAAAACGGGAGTTGTCACATCGAACACCGTTTGCGTCTTACCATTAATCTGAGTCGTTCTTGGATCAGTAATACAATCTTTTTGGGTGCTCACTGGGCATTGATACCAAGGATTGGTTTCAGAGAAATTTTGTGCAGCGGTAAGGCGCATTTCCCCGTTTTCATCCACTGACACCGACGGCACATAGCGGCCATCCGCTGCACTGGTTGGATCGCCGTAGTAAAAAGCATCGGCGCCTAAGACGTTTTTTTGCCACTCGGTATAGATGTTGTGCCATTCAGGTTGGCGTTTCAAAATCGAATACATGATCCGAGGAATATCATCTCGGTCGAGGATCCGGGCTGATTTATTCTTTTCCGCTTCTGACGTATATATCTGAGCAATAGTTCGCACCGTATCGAGCGGAGAAGCGATGTAGGCATGAATCTCTTCACTGAGTGCTGTTGCCCGGTTCTGCATTTTTATCACTTGATCACGCTTTACGTTTTCAGTGACCTGGGATGACATAGCCGACTGGCTGCTATTCAGCGTTGATAAAGAAACCGCACTCACTGCCCCAAGACCGATCAGAACGATGGACGAGGCAGCCAAACTTATCCGTTGACTTATAGAAAGGTTACGCAACTTTTTCATAATCACTATCCGCACAAAGAAAACCGCACAAAGAAATATTCTGAGTCGTCGAGTGGCGAGACAATGGCGTCGTGCGAAATGTGATGGCACAACGGGTAGCGCGCCGACGGAGACGATAATTGACACTAGTGTTACTTAAATAAGAAAAGGGCACATCCTCCTTATTTAACGGCATGAGGGAGGAATGCAATTTCTCGCTGACTTGCGAATGTCCTATGATCTGTCTCATATTTTTATGGGAACAGCGGAGAGCAAATAAGGCTGAGATCTCAATTCTTATTACTGAAGCGGGGACTATAAAGCCGTAGTTCACATTTCTTCTATGTGTTGTTTGGGGCGTAGGTAAAAGGCGTAGGTTTAAAAATAGCGATGAGGAAGGCGTGACGTTTTACAGTGTAAACTGTGCGGAGGCGTGATTAACGCGGCGCCGCTAGGACGCCGCGTTGGAGTATCAAGACAGTCCACCCTTTTATTTACGGCGGCAGAACTCCGCAATCACAAACAGGGTTTGGCCGTTGACTTTGCCCTGCACATGGGTCGGATCGTCGGTCAAGTTAATGCCGCGGATCACCGTGCCTTGTTTGATCACTTGGCTTGAGCCTTTAACGGGCAAATCTTTAATCACGGTCACGTCGTCGCCTTTTTGCAGTGCGACACCGTTAGCGTCCAGCACTTTGACTTCTTCGATATCTTGCCCCGTTTCTGCCCACTTACGGACATCGTCTTCCATGTACATCATGTCGAGATTATCTTGAGCCCAGCTTTCACTAGAAAGACGAGAAAGTTGACGATAGGCAACGACTTGAACCGCCGGCTCTTGGCTCCACATGCTCTCGCTTAGACAACGCCAGTGGTTCACATCGATATTGTCTGGATGTTGAAGCTGATCGTGACACGTGCCACAAACCAATACGCAACTGTTTGCTGTGGTGTCGGGCGAGTAAGGGACGTCATACACAGATAAGTTGTCCTGGCTGGCGCATAGTTCACATTGGCCGCCACTGCGCGCCTGAAGCGTTTGTTCAATACTCATGTTTTATCTCACAACGGGCAGGAATGTCCCTGCATTAACAATGAGGCAGAGTGTAATCGCTGACATAAATTCTTACAAGTTGTAAGGGATTAGGTCATCGCATGACGTTGCTTTATGTAGGCTCAGTACGAACACAAAAATGCCACGCATGGGCGTGGCATGGGTAACGTTTATTGTTTTCAATAATTAGGCATTTGCCGTGTCTTGCTTTACCACTTCATGGTGATCGAAGATGGTCTTATCTTGGCCACCGGTCAATCGAGAGGTGAGGGTACCGGCCGTCATTGAGCCGCTCACGTTCACAGCGGTACGACCCATATCGATTAATGGTTCGATAGAAATCAACAGACCCGCTAGCGCGACTGGCATATCTAGTGCCGAGAGTACAATCAGTGCCGCAAAGGTCGCGCCGCCGCCCACACCGGCAATCCCGAATGAACTGACAGTGACAATCGCAACCAAGGTGGCGATAAAGCCCGGATCGAGTGGGTTGATACCAATGGTGGGCGCAATCATCACCGCCAGCATGGCAGGATACAGACCGGCACAGCCATTTTGACCCATGGTGGCACCAAATGAGGCAGAGAAATTGGCGCTGGCCGGATCGTTACCCAAGTTCTTCATTTGTGAATCGATATTGAGCGGAATCGTGGCCGCGCTTGAGCGAGACGTAAAGGCGAATGTCAGCACCGGGAGCACTTTTTTCAGATATTGAATTGGGCTCATACCAACAAGGCCAATCAATACCAGATGCATCACTAGAATGGCACCTAAGCCCACATAGGAGGCGGCGACAAAATTGGCCAGCTCAAGAATTTCACTGACGTTTGAGCCAGCCACCACTTTGCTCATCAAAGCCAAAATACCGTAGGGTGTGAGGCCGATGATCATACGTACGAGCGTGCGCACTAACTCCTGAGCCACATCCATAAAGCGTTCAAAACGCTCGCCAAGTTCAGGCTGAGTGCGTGAAAGCGCCACTCCGGCTATACCCACTAGCGCAGAGAAAATCACTACAGCGATGGTTGAAGTCGGACGGCTGCCGGCCAAATCTGCAAATGGGTTTTGCGGGAAGAAAGAGATAACCATATCAGCCAGTGACAGGTTTTCAACGGTACCCAGGCGTTCTTCAAGTGCAGCCCCGCGTGCCATTTCTTGCGCACCTTGCACGATATCTTGCGCAGACAATCCAAATAGACTGCTGACGAACACGCCAATGAGCGCGGAAGCAGCGGTGGTAGCAAGTAAAATGCCGATGTTTAAGCTAGAGATTTCGCCTAAAGAGCCTGAGTCTTTCACTTTCAAAATCGCGCCAATAATCGACACGGTAATCAACGGCATGATGATCATTTTGAGTAGGCTGACATAACCGGAGCCGACGATATTGATGTAGTTGATGGTTTCGCGCGTGATAGCGCCGTCAGCACCGTATAACGCTTGCAGCGCAGCACCGAACGCAACCCCCATGCCGAGGCCGGTAAACACGCGTGTGGATAAGGATTTTTGTTGCTTGTGCAATTTGACAAGCACCGCCAGCAGCAGCGCAAAAGCAATCAGGTTTAAAAGGATAACTGTCATAATCGGCGTTCCAACCTAGAGAATTATAATGATTTGAATGCCTAACCCCGTTTAAACGTATTAAAGAGTTAGTGATTGGTTGGCATCATATGCCGGAAGGTGCATGCAATGAAGACCTATGTCACATTATTACTAGATAAAAAAAGCACTTGTTAAAACTAAAAAGAATATGGAATGTGGTTTCAGCAATTTTTGTCGATAAATTGCGCAACCTCATGAAAATGCGCTTTCTTACACACCTTACGGTGGTGGAGAAGGCAAACAGATCCACATATCGACTGGATAAAAACGAACGTTCGTACTATTAATGGATAGACGGTTGCGGTAAGGTAATAAACGTTGACTGCCAAGGTGCCCTGGCGTAGTCATTTGGTTTTTAGCAATCCGTTTTTGAAGGTTTAATGAGATGGGCGTATCTAGTGAACCGACGTACTCGCTCTCGAAACGTGAGCAAACCAGGTTGCGTATTCTCGAAGCCGCGTTTGAGTCAGCCAGCGTGTATGGATTGGAAAGCTTGACGATTGGTAGCTTGGCGCGCGACGTAAAAATGTCAAAAAGCGGGCTATTTGCCCATTTCAACTCGCGTGAAAACTTACAAATCGCGGTGGTGCATTTTGCTGGTGATCGCTTTGTCGAGCGGGTGATTAGCCCGAGTCGCGAAGCTGACCATGCGAGTATTGAGGCCAAATTGCAACATTTGCTGCGTAATTGGATGGGTTGGCATCAGCACTTTCAGGGTCAGTGCTTATTTTTAGATGCGTGGCATGAGCAGCGTGCGAGCAATGATCCCATCCATCAGGCGTTGCAGCGCGTCACCCGTCAATGGCTTGACTACCTGGCCGCACAGTTTGAAAAGGGCAAGCAAGCCGGCGAATTTCGCGCCGACCTTGATACCTGGCAAGCTGTCTATCAGTTGTATGGGCACTATTTGAGTAGCCAGTTATTTCTGCGTTTGTCACTCGAATCGCCGGAAGGGACACGCTTTTGGCATGGTGTCGAGCAGTTGCTCGCGCAAAGCCGCCGCGAATGTTCCCGATAAGAATGAACATTGTGTCGGTATCGAACCAACGATATTTTTCAGTATAAAAACGAACACTCGTTCGATTTTAAGGATTCAATGACCATGAGTAAAAAAGTGTATTTTTCAACGCCGGGCCGCTTTAGCGCCAAACGTTCTCTCGTGGGGGCGGTGAGCCGGTGTCATCACCGCTTGGCACCTCGCCATGCTAAAAAAGTCGCACGAAAACTCTTTCTCACCCCAACACGCAGTCCTATGGTGAACGCAGAGCCTGAAGGCGTGGTGCGCTCTCGAGTGCAAAGCCAAGAAGGAGAGCTACAAATGTATAGCCTTGGCGCTGGGCCAACCTGGTTGCTGACGCATGGTTGGTCGGGATCCGCCAGTCAGTTCTTTCCACTCATGGCACATATCGCGTCACTAGGCTTTCGTACGGTCGCATTTGATCATCCAGCACACGGTCAAAGTGGCGGGGAAGAAAGCCACATTCCCGGCTTTGTGCAGGCGATCAATGATGTATTAGATCAAGTCGATAATGTGTCTGGGGTGATTGCGCATAGTATGGGCGCTGCCGCGGTGTTGGAAAGCGAGCACCCTCAGGTGGATGATTTACCGCTCTTTTTGGTCGCCCCCGTGCTGAATTATCGTGAAAATTTATATGCCTCGGTCCGTAAATCGGGGTATTCACTGAAGCTGTTTGATGAAATTGTCCAAGAAGTGGGTGAGCAGCACGGTTATCCAATCGAGACCATTGAGCCGCTAGAAAAATTGTCGCGCCGCCGCCATCCGGTGGTGATTGCCCACGACAAAAATGATCGTTTTGCCTCCTTTGCCGTCACCGAAAAAGCCACTGACTACCCGCATGTGACTGTGCTAGCCACCGAAGGGTTAGGGCATGGGCGTATTCTGACTAGTGACGTCGCCATGCAGGCATTTACCGACTTAGCGGCGAAGATGAACCCCGCGGTACAAAGTGTTGAAGCACAAACTGAGAATAAAAAGGCATCGGCCTAAGCCGATACCTTTGCAGGGTTCGCCATTACTCGCCGGCGATGGATAAGCGGGCAAAGCGGATGCGTGGCGCGAAGAAGGCGCCATCATAGTTGGGTAACACGGTATTACCGATAGCATCTATCTCATTGAGCATGGTATAGAAGTTACCAGCCACTGTGATCCCGCGAACCGGACGAACGCGTTTTCCCTCTCGGCAAACAAACCCACTTGCACCGAAAGAGAAATCGCCACTGATGGCATTCGCGCCTGAATGCACACCTTGTAGTGACACCAACTCAAGGTATTCACCGGCATGCACGTCTGCATCACTGTGTTGACCTGCGGCAATCACATCATGACGAGACGTAACATCCAAACCGCCTTTGGGGCTGCGGCCTGCGTTAGCCGTATGGGGAACACCAAAATGCTGCGCCGTGGCACTGTTGTGTAAAAAGCCGACTAAGACGCCGTTTTCAATCAAAGGCGTATCGGCGGTGGCAAAGCCTTCGCTATCAAACGCTTTAATACGCATCCCGCCATCAAGCCTTGCCACATCGGTGATAGTGAGCGCCGTATCCGCAACGGGCTTGCCGACTTTTTCACGCCACGGGTTGGTTCCGCGCTTGGCGGCATCGCCGGAGAAACAGCTGCCAAAGGCGCCCAGCAATTCGCTGAGACAGTCATGCTCAAAAATCACCGGATACGAACCCGTTTTCACTGGGCCACCCTCGAGCAAGGCGTCAGCGGTTTGGTAGGCCAGTTGGGTCGCATGGGCGAGATCTAGATCAGCAAAGCGGCGTGATACTGACGCGCCCAGATGCATCGCTTGCTTACCGTCGTGATTGAGCAGTGCTGCGGTGTAGCAACTAAAGCTACGCTCACTGTGATAGCAGCGCGTGCCTAGAGTATTGGCAAGCAACTGAAATTGGGTTTGCTCACTGTACCCATTGTAGGGCGCCCCCGTTGCGCGGGGTTGACTGATTACATCTTGCTCAAGGGCAAGCGCTAACGCGATCTTGTCTTCAATCGGGGTGCTATCTGCTTGCAGTAAGCTAGGATCTTGCTGATCAATGTGCTGCCCCTCAGCGCGAATTTGCTGATCGGAATCGGCTTTGGTAAAGCTTGCGTTAGTCAGTGCGGCGTTCACCATGCTGGCCAAACTGTCGCTATCTAGCGATTCTGAGTAGCTGGTGGCAACTTGATCCCCTTTGATGACACGTACGCCAATCACTTGACCGGCGGTGACTTTGTGCTCAGAGAGATCGCCTTGGTCGGCTTTGAGTGACAAGCTTTCGCTGGCATTGGCAATCACGTCTGCTTGCGCACCTTGCTGTTTCACCAAGCTGAGGACCTGATCGACGGCATCGCTTAGGGTTGCTTTAATGGTTGGCTCACTCATGCGTTACCGCCTCCTACTAGGATGTTATCGACTTTCAATGCAGGTTGGCCCACGGTGGTGGGGACGGCGCCGCTTACCGAACCACACATGCCGGCGGCAAGAGCAAGATCTTTGCCGACCATGCTGATTTCTTTAAGCACCTTAGGCCCCGTACTGATTAAGGTGGCAGATTTGAGTGGCGCGGTGATTTGGCCATCTTCTACCAAATAGGCTTCTTGCACCGCAAAGTTAAACTCGCCGGTGCCGGGCTGTACTGAGCCACCCCCCATTTTCTTGGCATAGATGCCACGCTCCATCGAGCCAATCATGGCGTCTAAGCTGTCGTTACCGGGCTCAATAAAGGTGTTTCGCATCCGCGAGGTCGGTGCGAATTTATAAGACTCACGTCGGCCAGAGCCGGTGCGCGCATAACCGGTTTTCAGGCTACCCATATGATCGACCATAAACGAGGTGAGCTTACCGTCTTTGATCAACTGGGTATGCTGGGTTTCCATGCCTTCATCATCGATGTTGATTGAGCCCCACGCATTCGCCAAGGTGCCATCGTCCACCGCACTCACCACGGGGCTGGCAATCATTTCGCCCATTTGGTCATGGAAGACGGAGGCCTGTTTCGCCACCGAGGTGGTTTCTAACAAGTGGCCACAGGCTTCGTGGAAAATTACGCCACCAAAACCGTTGCCAATCACCACCGGCATTTCGCCTGATGGACAGGCTTGGGCACCAAGCTTAACCAGCGCCTGTCGTGCGACACGCTCGCCCATCTCAACCGGATCGATATCCTGGTGGAATTCCCAGCCTGTCAGCGCACCGGGAGCATCAAAGCCCGTTGACTGCTCCTCACCGTTCGTGGCGACCGCTGTAGCGGCAATACGGGTGTAGTGGCGGGTATCTGTGACATGCAGGCCATGAGAGTTAAAAATTTCGACCTGTTGCTCACGTTGGCCGACACGACCAATAATTTGGGCAATTTTATCGCTCTCGGCACGAATGCGCGTATCTACTTGGCGTAAGAACGCCACTTTATCGGCCACATGTTGATCAGACGATAACGGCTCAGACACGGGGTGCTTGTCATTTAAATGGGATAAATTGAGCGGCCCAGCGGTGGCAATTTGATCGCGCTTGTCGCGCGCGCACAGCAAGCTGGTGACTTTTTTCAATTGTTCTTCATCGCGGCTGTTGGTATAGCCATAAAGCACTTTATGACCGAAGAACAACCGGATACCAATACCAAAATCAATCCCTGAGCTCACTTTATCCACCTCACCAGACAACAGCTCCACGTTGCCTGAGTGATGGCGTTCGACAAAGAGTTCGGCGAAATCCGCGCCTAAAAACAGAGCATGGTCAATCACCGACTTTGCCGTTGATGGATTCAGCATACTTCCTCCTAAGAAGTGTGTTAGCGAACCTCTTATTCTACCAAGCTTTTATTGGTAATGATCACCACTTGCAGTGAGTGCATGATATTTCATCATTTTTTGTGCCATTCACTGAGCTACACATGGATACGTTCCATGTGCGTGACCAAAAGGCGACGCGTGTGGCGCAATCCGTTACACTACGCCGATACAAGTAACGAGCGGATAGAATCATGAGTCAGATCGCAGCCAACATTATCACTGGGTTTCTTGGCGTGGGGAAAACCACGGCGATTCGTCATTTACTGGCGAATAAACCCGAACATGAACGTTGGGCTATCTTGGTGAACGAATTTGGTGAGGTGGGTGTCGATGGCGCTATCCTCTCTGAACAAGGCGCGCTGGTAAAGGAAGTGCCGGGCGGATGCATGTGTTGTGTGGCTGGCTTACCCATGACGGTGGGGCTAAATACCTTGCTCGCCGAGCAGCCGGATCGGATTTTGATTGAGCCGACGGGACTGGGTCATCCTAAAGACATTATCGGTAAGCTGACTCAGCCGCCTTTCGATACCACCTTGTCGCTGAGCGCGACCATTACTTTGGTGGATCCGCGCTGTATTGATGATGTGCGCTATCGTGAAAATCAAAACTTTCATGATCAAATCGCGCTCGCGGATGTGGYGGTGGCCAACAAGCTTGACCAGTGTAGTGAGGCGCAAATCGCCACCTTTTATGATTATGTCGCCGCGTTTGATGGCGAGAAAAGCTTGGTCACCGGCGTTGAACAGGGCGTGCTCGAGACCGCGTGGCTTGCGTTACCGCGTCACGCTCGTCAAGCGCACTATCATCACCACCACAATGATGCCGAGCCCATGACCACGTTAGCACTGGGTCCGGACGATACCTATACCCGCAAAGAGAACCAAGGGCAGGGCTATGTCAGCTGCGGCTGGTTGTTTGCCGCGCACTGTTGCTTTCCGTTTGATGCTTTATACGGGCTATTGAGCAACATCAACGCCCAACGGATTAAAGCAGTGGTCAATACAGACGAGGGTTTTTACGCGTTTAACGTCGCCAATCAGGTGGTTACTGTGACACCTATGTCGATTAAACACGCCGAGTCGCGCATCGAAGTGATCGATACCGACGCCTTACCGTGGGATGAGCTGGAGTCGATCCTGCTTTCTTTTCTGACCCCGTCCCACTAAAGGGCATAAACAGAGCTTGCCAGAGATGCGTCCGTGCCCGCAAAAAAAAACCGGCCCAAGTGGCCGGTTTGGTGTGTGTCGCGTGCTCGTCGCGTCTAGCTAGCATATTTGGCGGTAAGCACCTGCCAGCTGCGTTTTTGTTGCTGAAAACGCACCTTTAAATCTTGGTATTGCTGGGTTAGCTCGGCGTTTTCGACTTTTTCGCGCAGCTTGTCACGCTCGAGCGCTAACAGCTGTTTTTTCAGTGTGTAGTAGTCCGCCATTTTGGCGACCAAGGCATCGTACTCTTGTTGTAAGATTTGCAAGCGATGCGCGGCATTAGGCTTATTGCTTAGCTTTTGCGTTGCCCGCTGAAGCTGCATTGTCGCACGCGCTTTTTCAATTTTCTCTTCGGGGGTCACGCGCAGCTTTTCCGCGAGACCCAGCCAAGACGCGGTTTTGATCAGCCATTTGGTAGGATCAAACTGCCACCAGCGAATGCCGTTACGGTAGTCATTCTCAAAAATATGGTGAAAATTGTGGTAGCCCTCGCCAAAGGTCATTAAGGCAAGCACGCCATTATCCCGCGCGGTATTTTTATCGGTATAAGGCTGGCTGCCCCACACATGCGCCAGTGAGTTAATGAAAAAGGTGGTGTGGTGGCTTAGCACCAATCGAGTAAAGCCGACCAGTAAAATCGCGCCCCAAACATCGCCATGGAGCAAACCAAACGCGATAGGGAAGCCAAAGTTGGTGGCTAGTGTTAGCGCAAGGTAGTGCTTGTGTTGCCACATCACGATCTTGTCTTTTTGCAGATCGCGGCAGTTGCTGTAATCGCCGTAACGGTTGGGGTGGTATTCACGCAGCATCCAGCCAAGGTGTGAGAACCAAAAGCCGCGTTTAGCGGAATAGGGGTCAACATCGTTGTCGTCGACATGGCGATGGTGAATGCGGTGATCCGACGACCAATGAAGCGCACTGTTTTGCAGTGCAAAGGCCCCACCAATGGCGAAGATAAAGCGCAGCACCGGATGGGCTTGATAGGTTTTGTGGGCCCACAACCGGTGATAGCCGGCGGTGATCGACAGGCCACAAAAGCTAAACGCAACAATCAGCGCGGTAATTTGCACCCAATCAAAGCCGTGATGCCACGCCCACAATGGTGTTCCAATCACTGCAATCAAAAACGTGAGGGTAAACACGCTAATGTTTAACCAGATTAAGCGTGGTTTCTGAGGGGGAGAGGTTGAAGCCTTAGTATCCATAACTCGTTATATTCATTTAAGCGTACACTTGTACGCTAGAATAGATGCGTGCGATCGCTTGGTCAAGCATCCACCGTCGCCTTTGTGGGCAAAAGTGTTTCAGGGTTTGTCCCGGCTTGCCAAGTCAATGGAAGCGCTCTACTTTTTAACATCACCCAAAGGGGTCATGTCTTTAATGGCCGAAATGGCCGACGCTTCGAACGGTATAGTTTTCCGCGCTGATGTCGATACCATAATAGATGCCTGAGCACGTATTGATATCTGTGAACGATTAACACAAGGTTAGGAAACGATGATGTCCTATCCGGCTATTCCGCATTTTGTCAAAGCGATGGGCCACCGCGTGGTGAGCTACATCCTGAATGTGACAGAAGCGGAAGGCCGCTTAATTTTGATGCAAAAACTGGGCTTGAGCCGGATTCAGCGCGACACACTCAATCAATATATTGAGCTTTGTCGCCACTTACGTGTGTCTGCGGTGGAGCAAGGAGAAAGTGAACAATCCTTCTTCTATCGGTTGCCGCACGTGATGCAAAATGGCCGCCACGTCTTTAATGTCTGGCGCGCGCAGCAAGGTGGTGAGCTGGCGACGCGAATCAATAGTTCAGACCCTTTAACCAGTGCGTTTTGCCAACTGGCGGGCGAACTTTATCCTTTATTTTTGATTAAAGCGGGACAGCGGCCGCACCTTTTTTACCGAGGGGCTGGTTATCTCACCGCGGCGATTGAGCAGTTTCCGGTCAGTAAGCAGGTTCAAAAACGTATGGCCGCTGACCCTGCTCTGTCTCGCTTATTCACAACGTCGGGGAAAGAGCCGCAGCAAACCTGCGGCGACTACAAAGATGCCAGTGGCCACCGCGGCGTGGTTAGTTTGGCCAGTTTACCCGTGTCGATTCTGGTTAATAGCTATGACTTGATGCGCATTCGCGGGGTTGTTAGCCCTGATACGTTCGTGGAAACCGTGCAAGAAATGCTGGAGATGGCACGTAGCTTAGCTGATGGCGAAGTTGCTCATATTCCGATGTTTGTGGGCTTTCGCAATGCGGCACTCACCAATTTGGCTGAATTGGATACGAAATGGGGCAGTGTGCGCCGCTATACCCCTGGGATTGCGGAATATGTTCTACAGGCGGCGCGTCTAATGGCCAAACGTCGCGATAACGGGTTCATGCTCGAGTCGGGTTATGCGTTTGCGATTAACTTTGGTGATTTTTTAGAGGACGATGATTGGCCAGAAGAGGTACTCGATGCCGAGACGGAACAACAAACCACTGAGCTGAATATTGTTTTGTGTATGGCGCTTTGCTATCTCGGGGAGCATAAGGCTTTTGTTGCTCCCGAATGGGTGTGGCGTATCGATCCTTTCTCGCTTGATAATCGGCGCCAAGACTTTGGTTCGGTAGCAGAAACGGACGACCCGGTGGCGATCAGTGAGACAGACTTAGTTGATATTGAGCGCTGGAGTATGCTGGTGGATGACACCGACTCGCGTGGTATTCGCTTGGCTATGTCTCGTCTTTATAATGCGGCGAAAAAGCCAGATACACAGGACGCATTGGTGGATGTGATTATTGCGCTGAGAAATATTTTTGCCGCGAGTGAAGATATCACCCCGATAAAAAAGGCCTTGAGCCATATCCTTGCGCCAGAGAGAGACATTACTATGGTCGATAGGTTTGCCGAGGATTGGCAAGCGTTAATCACGGGTGAATTTGACGACTCGCCTGAGATCATCAGCGAAAAAGTGTACCAATGCGTTCAGCTTTGTTTGACATGTTTGCATTATTTTTACTTGCATGCCCCTAACCTGATCAGTCGCTCAGATCGCCTTACTCATTTATGCCAAAGATAAAAGTAGCCTCCTGATATCAAAAGAATCATCGCATTTTGACTGGTTTGCCCTCATTCCTCGCTATCTTGGTTTATGCTTACAGTGTTAACCCAGCCACACTCTCAGCAAAGAAGTCGGAAAGGAGAGGCTTTTGACCACACAAATACTGATCACTGACGATTCTGCGCTTGCGCGCAAGCAGCTAGCGCGAACACTCCCCGATCACTTGAACGCCGATGTACATTTTGCCGAAAATGGTAACGTGGCGTTGGACGTTTTAAGTAGTCAGCCGATCGACATCATGTTTCTTGATTTGACGATGCCGGAACTTGATGGATTCCAAACGCTCGAAGCAATGCAAGAAGCCGGGATGACGGTGCCTGTCGTGGTGGTCTCAGGCGACATTCAGCCGCTTGCTCAGCAGCAAGTGCTGGAGCGGGGCGCGAAAGACTTTGTTAAAAAGCCCATCAGTCGTGAGCGCGTCGCAGCATTAATCAAAGCGTATTTATCCACTGCCTCTGCGTCAGAGACCAAGCGTTCACATGCGCCAACAGAAAAACTCAGTCGCCGAGATATTTACATGGAAGTGGTGAATATCGCCATGGGGCAGGCAGCAGATAAACTTGCCCGACATTGTGGGGTGTTCGTCCACGTGCCGCTGCCACAGGTGAACGTGTTTGAAGTGACTGAGCTGACCATGACGATCCGGCACTTGGCACAATCAAATACTATGAACGGTGTGTGTCAGGGCTTTAGTGGGGAAGGGATCGCTGGCGAAGCCCTGATGCTGATCAGTGATTCCAGTATTACCGAGATGGTGAAATTGCTGGACTATCCCGAGGATGGGTCGGTCGACAACGAGCTCGAATTGCTGGTAGATATTAGCAATATTCTGATTAGTGCTTTTTTAAAGGGCTTAGGCGATCAAGGCGCACTCGAATTTTCGCAAAGCTATCCGGCGCTCTTGGGTCAGCACGCTGAAGTGGATCAGTTGATAGCGGCGATGAAAGGGTCTTGGAAACGCACAGTAACCATTGAGGTGAGCTATCAGATAGACGGAACAGATATAAAATGCGATTTGTTACTATTGCTACTGGATGAGTCTTTGCCGCTGCTCGATGCGAAGTTGGCCTACCTAATGGATGAGGAGTAATGTGATGAGCACAGAAGATTTTGACCAATTCCATTGGATGCTCGACATGGTACAGCACATCGACATGGGATTGATTGTGTTAGACAGAGACTTCCACATCCAAATGTGGAACGGCTTTATGGTCCACCATAGCGGTAAACACGCCAAAGACGTGCAAAATCGCTCGTTATTCGAGGTGTTTCCGGAAATTAATGAGCCTTGGTTTCGAGCCAAGTCGCAACCCGTGTTCGATCTCCGTTGTCGCAGTTTTATTGTCTGGCAGCAACGCCCGTATTTGTTCCGTTGTCGTCATGTTCGCCCGATCACCGGTCAGCTCCCCTTTATGTATCAAAACGTCACCATGCACCCAATGGCGAATACACGGGGTGAGGTCAATCACATGTTTATCTCCATCCAGGATGTGACCAATGAGGCGTTGGCGAGCCAAACGCCGCGTGCCACAGCACCATCACAACAAGCCGCGCAAAAATAAGCATCTCAAAATAGCCAACCGTGAGTGTCTAGAGTGATTGTTTCCCGCGGTTGTTGCTCGTGGTTGCATGATTATCAGGGTCACAGACGGCATAAGTGCCGCCTTTTAGCGATTTCTTCGCATAATACATGGCGGCGTCGGAGCAGTTAAGAAGTTGCTCAACCGACTCGCCGTGTTCCGGGTAGCACGCTATACCAATACTGGCTGATAGATGCGCCTGTTGCTGCTCATCCACCTTGAACGGCTGATTGAGGCAGGCGATGATTTTCTTGGCGACGCGAGCGGCATCTTTTGAATGGCTGGTGTACTCTAAAATCACCGCGAACTCGTCGCCGCCCAGGCGAGCGAGGGTGTCCGAATGACGGATACTTTGTCCCATCCGTTCGGTGGTTTCAATGAGCACACTGTCACCGGCATCATGGCCATGGGTATCGTTTATTTTCTTAAAGCCATCGAGATCGATAAACAGTAGGGCAAAATGTGCGCCCTGTTGGCGTGCTTGCGCCAGCACAATATCCGCGCGCTGCTTAAACGCAACGCGGTTGAGGGCACCTGTCAGGGTGTCGGTATGCGCCATATGCTCAAACTGCAGATAAAGACGCTTGGTTTCGTTGATATCTTGGTGCGTGCCCGCCATGCGAATCGGGTTGTGGTCGCGATCCCACTCCATGATTTTGCCTTTTGCCAAAATCCAGACCCAAAAACCCTCTTTATGTAGCATACGAAATTCGCACTCATAAAAAGGGTTAGTGTCGCTGAAGGCGGCATCAAGCTCGTTAGACGCGCGCGCGAAGTCGTCGCTATGACAAAGCTTTTCCCAGGTTTCAAAGGATGCGGGCATTAGCTCGTGCTGTTGATAACCCAAAATTTTTGCCCAGCGCTCGTTGATGACCAGTTCTCCGCTAGGGATATGCCACTCCCACGTGCCCACATGGGTGCCGCGGATTATTTCATCTAAGCGTTTACGCTCCAATTGCCGCTCATACTCGGTGCGTCGTGATTTAGTGAGCACAAACCACATTGTCGCAAGCCCTGCGCCGAGTACAACGATAATCAAGGATGTAAAAATCAGTTGGTCATTTTTTTGCTTGGCAATTTGCTCGGTCTGTTGTGCCACCATTTGCTCGAGTCGATTTTGATAGTGCCACAATGACTCTTGGGTGGCACGATAATCGCTGATATCGGTGATAATTGAAAAAAGGGTTGGTTCATCGTGGTAGACAATAGGTATCGACGACACCCTCACTGTTTTGGTTGTGCCGTCCGATAGCGTATGACTAAAAATGAAATAGTTTCGATCCTCTAATGCCGCCAGCTTACGTTCTTCAGCGACCGCTTCGGGGGACAGCGCATTAATGCTGGCGATATTCATTTGGCTCAGCGTCTGCTGTGAATACCCGTAAAACTCGCTGGCGGCTGGATTAGCCGCTTTTATCTTACCCGTATCAGGATCAAGGAGCAGCATGACTAATGCATGCTTCTCAAACAGCTGCTCAAAAAGATCGTTTGTCTCTTGTGCCGTTGCGAAGGCAAACGGCACCTGCAACATCAAAAAAAACAAGATGAAAAGCGGCTTCATCACGCGTATCGTCACTCGTCCTCTAATAAAACTTAATCGTAACATATAGGTTAATTTTTTGTGTGACGACGACGGGCTGTTCTCACGCTATGACGCGCAGCCCGCGTTTGTATGCAGGCTTTGTGATGATGTTCACTTTGTTAAGGAAATGTTTGTTTTTATTGCGTTGATGGCGGTCGCTGACAGTTTGCAGTTAAGCGATGAGGGATATTGGGCAATTGGCTGACGCCCGTTTGTAACGCGTTAATACGGGTATCAGGTGATGGGTGAGTTGAGAGCAACTCCGGAGTTGCGCCCTTGGATGCTTTTGCCATATTTTGCCACAGGGCAACGCTCGCACTTGAATCGAACCCTGCTTGGTGCATTAATTGCAGGCCAATTTTATCTGACTCTGATTCTTGAGCGCGGTTATAGGGCAGCAAAATACCGACTTGCACGCCAAGCCCTAAACCTGCCATTGCCATGGCGGCGTGAGGGCTATCTGATAGAGACATACCAGTAACCGTTAGCCCCAGTGCGGCAAGTTGAGAGCGAGAAAGACGTTCATTACTGTGGTCGGCTAAAACATGACCAATTTCATGACCGATCACCGCGGCTAATTGATCCGAGGTTTGTGCCACATCGAGCAGTCCGGTGTAAACGCCGATTTTGCCGCCGGGAAGGGCAAAGGCGTTAACTTGATCGCTGTCGAATACCACTACTTCCCATTCCGAGAAGTTGGTTTGCGGTGGTACGACTTTTAAGATGGCGTTGGTGACGCATTGCACGTAGGCGTTGATGGCTTGGTCGTCACTGATAGGTTGCGACTTTTTCATCTCCTCAAACGAGCGTTGTCCGAGGTTCGCCATGTCATCACCGGAAAAGAGCAACAGCTGGTTTCGTCCTGTTGGTGAGTGAGAGCAAGATGAAAGCACGACCATCAGGCATAGCGATAACATGACGGTTTTGGCAGTGCGTAGCATGGTCATTTCCTGTATCGTTTTGCGCCACAGTCGCAGTGATTATTAGCAAAGCTATCAGAGTGCTAATGTACTGGCTTCTTGGCTTAACGTCTACTGATGCGCGCAGGCTGCGTTGGGCGCAGCTTGGTAGTCCGCGTTTCGCGCAGCGTTTTCGTTTCCATCGGGATAAACAGCAATGGGTGAAAGTATTGTGAGTATTTGGAAAAAAGACATGTCGTTAGCGGGGTTAAATGCCTCTTCAGCCAATACATTGGTCGCGCATTTGGGTATTGAATACACTGCATTTGACGATAACAGCTTAACGGGCACCATGCCGGTGGCCCCGCACACGCATCAGCCGCTGGGTATGCTCCATGGCGGGGCGTCTGTCGTGCTCGCGGAAACATTGGGCTCCTTGGCGGCGAACATGTGTGTGCCGGAAGGAAAGTACTGCGTCGGGTTGGATATCAATGCGAATCATCTGCGTGCGATGCGAGAAGGCACGGTGACTGGCGTAGCAACCCCTGTGCATCTCGGCGCAACCACGCAGGTGTGGAATATCACCATCCAGGATGAACGAGGCCGAGATGTGTGCGTGAGCCGGCTTACGATGGCGGTGCTTAGCGATAAACGCGCCGATAAGCCTTTGGAGGAACGCGCCTAATGGTGGTTGATATCGAGCAAGGTAAGTTGATCGTGACCGCCCATGAGGTGGTGATCAAATTGCCCGCAATGAAATTGAGCATGCAGGTGCAATCCGACTCGCTACAGATTATCGCCGACGCCAATGTGCTGGTGGCCGATGCCGGTGATGTCCGTTGGTCACTGCCGTTAAGCGCACAACATATTGCGTTAATTTCAGATATGACGGGCATCCAACCTCAGTAGTCGCCTCACCAACACCGTGCCAGTGGTCACGACCACTGGCACGGTTTGTTTGATGCTAATTGATGCGCCGTTAGCTGAGCGAGGCGGTCACTTCGTAGCTGGTAAACTTGCGCACGTTGATCACGCCCGTATCAAATATCAGATACTGACCTTTAATGCCTTGCAACACTCCACCTACTTCCGGATTTTTATCAAAATTGTGTGAGTTTATCTTGGAAGGGTGTTCAGTGACAGGGTAACTAAAGCTTAGGGCATCCAGCTCGGCGGGCAGCACGGCATCGCTACCATATTGCAGGCGAATATCAGCGAGATCTGACTCAATGGCTTGGGTCAGACGCGTTGCTTCGGCATGGAGATCAAGCTGAGCATTATCGCCTTTTAAAAGAGCACGCCAATTGGTTTTATCCGCCACATGTTGCGCAAGCGCGACTTCAACTAGCCCGGAAATCTGGCGTGTTTTCACCCGAAATAGAGGGAGCGCTTGCGTGGCACCTTGATCATGCCAACGTGTGGGCATTTGGTTGGCGCGGGTAATACCCACCTTCAATCCCGAGGTGTTGGCAAGATAGACAATATGATCGGTCATACAAAATTGCTCGCCCCACTCGGGCTCGCGACAGGTACCTTGTGCATAGTGACAGGTTTCCGGTTTCATAATACACATGTCGCAGCGGGCGAGTTTTTTCATGCAGGGGTAGCAGTGGCCTTGCGAATAGCTTTTCTTGGTTTTTCGCCCACAGGCATCGCAAAAGATATTGCCAGTGTGGGTCAGGGTTAGTGTTTGTCCAAGGAGAGGGTTGAGATGCAGCTCTTCGTCACCGACACGCAGAAAGTACTGTACCTCTGCGCCGGCTTCTGTGCGCATCTTATCTAAGGTTCCAATCACGACATTGCTCATTCTAGTTTTATTAAGAGCGGCAAGTGTAGCAAATGGCAGAGAGCGGAGTAAGGCAGAGAGGAAAACAGGCAAGCGACAACCTGCCTGTCTCGAAAACGGATTAGCCGAGGCGAGCTTCTAGGCTTTTTTGCGTGTCTGTGGTGTGCTCACGATAAAGCGTCACCGAGACCACTAAGAGATCTTTCTTGGTATCTTCGCTAACCTGATCGATCACGAAATAATCCGCTTCTTCTTTTTCCACCCCGCGTTCGGCCAGGCGTAAGACATCTTCTTGAATATTGCCTTGTATCTCTACGTTGGCCGTTTCCTCAAAGTCGCCAAAATCGAGTGTGGATTTGGCGATAAGTTCAGGTGCGGCAGAGGCGTGGAATGATAAAAAAGAAAGAAAAAAGAGCGCGATAGGAAGACGTTTTTTCATAGTGCATCAGGCATGTGGGTGAATGTACTAACAACCTACTACGGCGCGAGAGTGTGGTTGTCAGCGTGATGTTAGAAACGCAACATCGATGCCTATCGTGTGGCGTCCTCGATGTCGTCGCTAAATACGTCGTTGTCACTGCGCGCATCTTGGCCGTGAAGCACGCCAATATCACCGAGATAATCGGCTAATAAATCGTCATCGGTCGGGATGACTTGATGTTGTAAGCTATCCATTTTTTCTCCTTGGGTGACTTCAACAGTCCATATGAAGGGAGGCTAACGACCCTTTATGTCATCACCATGACAATGCGCTAGCCTCTCGCAATCTTTTCGGGAGGTCAATCGCTTTTAGCGCTCATTGGCTTTAAACGYTGCCACCACCGGGCAGTGATCGCTAAGTCGATAGTTCATCACCTTGTGATAGGCAAAATGATGCTGAAAGCTGTATTGCCACCGAGAAGCCAGTGATTCAGACACCAAAATATGATCGACCAAACGGCTATACATCACTTGATTCCACGTTTGGGTGCGCCAGTTGTAGCGTCTCGCTTTGCACCGTGCACGCACGCTTTGGGTGACATTAACAATATCGGGTGGGGCGGAGGTATTTTCAAGGAGGGCTTGGCGAAATTGTTGCCAATAGGGATCCTGTTTATCACTGATATAGCGATTGAAGTCGCCAGCAATGAGAATGTTTTTATCTCTATGTTCAAGCACCCAATCGGCTAACACACTGAATTGCTTGCGCAGTTTCTCGCAGCTCCGTGAGGCTTGGGTTTGTTTGAAACACCCAGATTTCAGGTGTATTGAGAGGATATGTATTGGCTCTTGATTAGGCGGCGTAACCACTAAATAGGTGCCATACCGCAGCGATGGGACGCCAAAAAAACCCGGCAGCGCGATTTGACGCAGATCGTTAGGATCCTCCACCTTCCAACCTTTGCGCACGGCAATTCCGGTGAGCTGCTGGCTTTGGGAGCGTGCTTTAAGTTCTGCATAGCGGTCGGAAAAATAGACAGTATAATCCTCCGCGGGAACGACACGTGCCAGCGCCTCAGGACTATCAACCTCCTGAAAAGCCAACACATCGGGAGCGAGTTGAACAAAGATCGACGACAGCTGTTGATAGTCATCTTGATGACGGATGCCTGCCCGCTGATCGTCCTTTAAGGTCAGCCACTCAAAATTCCATGTTGCCACTGTCAGCCCATAGCTAGGGGCTGAAAATATTCCGACAAGGACGAGCAGGCCTAAAACTCGAAGTACGATGGTGGATACCTCATTATTACGCGTTTCTCTGTGATCCTACTGGAAATGTTGGGCATGCACTGGCGCATTGTAGCACTTTGCGGAGAACCTTTGATTTTAACTGATAACTATCATAACGAAGATCAGTGAGATTGCGGCACAGATAGGCATTTAGTTCGCCTGACGAAGGTTATTCGAGACTTCGATGATCTGTGTCAACACAATGAATCCCCTAATTGCTATCTAATGCCACATCTTGTGTTTTTATTTTATTTTATATCCTATATATGGTGTGGAGGGCATATGCCAGCGGTAATTAAACGCGATGGAACGCGCGTCCCATTTGATGCAGTTCGAATCGTCCAGGCGGTGACTTGTGCACGCGAGTCAGCGCAGTCGATGCGTGATGCTGAGCAATGTCAACTGAGAGACGATGAGATCCGACGGTTAGCCGATACGATTGCGACACAGTTTGCTGGCGATGCCGAAGTGGATATCGATCATATTCAATATGCCGTTGAAGATGTGCTGATGGCTGGGCCGCACAAAGCGGTGGCGCGCGCCTATATTGAGTACCGTCATGATAGAGATATCGCCCGTGAGCGCCGTGGCCGTTTGAATCATGAAGTACAAGGGCTGGTAGGCCAAACTAACACTGAATTGCTGCACGAAAACGCCAACAAAGACAGTAAAGTGATCCCGACGCAACGCGACTTGCTTGCGGGAATTGTGGCCAAACACTACGCCAAACAACATATGCTGCCCAGTGCCGTAGTAAGAGCCCATGAGTCAGGTGAAATTCACTATCATGATTTGGACTATTCGCCTTTCTTCCCGATGTTCAACTGCATGCTCATTGACTTGGCTGGCATGCTGCAAAAAGGCTTTAAGATGGGCAATGCGGAAATTGCACCGCCCAAATCCATCGCCACCGCCACCGCGGTGACCGCCCAAATCATCGCGCAAGTCGCCAGCCATATATACGGTGGCACCACCATTAACCGCATTGATGAAGTGCTGGCACCCTATGTGGAAGCCAGTTATCAAAAGCACTTACTGGTCGCGCGTGAGTGGGCAATTAAGGAGCCTGAAGCGTACGCACGTGCGCGCGCCGACAAAGAGTGTTTTGATGCCTTTCAATCGTTGGAGTATGAGGTTAACACCTTACATACCGCCAATGGACAGACTCCCTTTGTGACGTTTGGCTTGGGGCTCGGTGAATCCTGGGCGGCGCGTGCGGTGCAACGTGCGATTTTAGCCAATCGCATTGCGGGTCTGGGGGAAAATCGCAAAACAGCGGTATTCCCGAAACTCGTGTTCTGTATCCGAGAGGGCTTAAACCGTCGAGCCGATGATCCCAATTACGATATCAAGCAATTGGCGCTCGAGTGTGCGTCTAAGCGCATGTATCCCGATATTCTTAACTATGACCAAGTGGTATCCGTCACCGGATCCTTTAAAACCCCAATGGGGTGTCGCAGCTTTTTAAGTGCTTATGAACAAGACGGTGCACTGGTGCATGAAGGCCGAAACAATTTAGGGGTTGTGAGTGTCAACCTGCCGCGTTTGGCCATTGAAGCGGAAGGAGATGAGGAAGAGTTCTATGCCCGCCTTGATGCGACACTAAACCTTGCGCGCCAAGCACTCGATACCCGGATTGCTCGCTTTAAAGGCGTGAAAGCGCGGGTGGCACCGATTTTATATATGGAAGGTGCATGTGGTATCCGTTTGAACCCAGACGATGATGTCAGCGAGATTTTTAAACACGGACGTGCGTCCATTTCGCTCGGTTACATTGGCCTGCACGAGACCATCAATGCGCTGTACGGTAGCGCGCCGCACATCTACGACAGCGTGGTGAAACAAAAGAAAGCCAAGGCGATTGTGGCTTATCTTCACGATGCCACTGAGCGTTGGAAAGCCGAAACAGGCTATGGGTTTAGTTTGTACAGCACCCCAAGTGAAAACTTGTGCAGTCGTTTTTGTCAGCTCGATACCCAGGCGTTTGGCGTGATTGAGGGCGTGACAGATAAAGGCTATTACACCAACAGTTTCCATTTGGATGTGGAAAAGCAGGTGACGCCTTACGATAAAATCGATTTTGAGATGGATTACCCACGCTTAGCCAATGGCGGCTTTATTTGCTACGGGGAATACCCCAACATTCAACACAACTTAGAAGCGTTAGAGAACGTTTGGGACTACAGCTACGATCGCGTGCCTTATTATGGGACCAACACGCCGATTGATGAGTGCTACGAGTGCGGGTTTACCGGTGAATTTGATTGTACGAGCAAAGGCTTTACCTGTCCTGCGTGTGGCAATCACGATCCGGCACGTGTGTCAGTGACACGACGTGTGTGCGGCTATTTAGGCAGCCCTGATACGCGACCTTTTAATCCGGGCAAACAACAAGAAGTGATTCGCCGTGTGAAACACATGTAGGGGGAAGACGTGAATTATCACCAATACCTTCCGGTTGATGTGGTTAACGGGCCTGGCACACGTTGTACCTTGTTTGTGTCGGGGTGCGAACATCAATGTCGTGGTTGTTACAACAAAGCCACCTGGCCGCTGAACAGCGGCCATCCTTTCACTGACCTGATGCAAGAGCAGATTGTTCAAGACTTACTCGATTCACGGATCCCGCGCCGAGGATTATCATTAAGTGGCGGTGATCCGCTTCATCCTGCCAATATCGACAGTGTAAAAGAATTGTTACAAGAGGTGGTCAGCCGCGCACCGAGCAAAGACATTTGGCTGTGGACAGGCTATACATTGGCAGAATTGTCATCAAAACAGCGAGATGTTGTCGATCTGGTTGATGTATTAGTTGACGGCAAGTTTATCCAAGATGAGGCGGATCCTCATTTGGTGTGGCGGGGAAGTGCCAATCAATGCGTACACTTTCTGTCCGAGCGAGCCCGAAAAGGGTAAGAGAATCATGGTTAAGAGGTTGCCAATTTCCCCGCATGGGGTAGGGTATAGCGTATCTTGAGCATCCAAGCTTAAAAGGACGTAATACTATGTTAGATCTGCTCTCGCCTGCTCAGCAGGATCCGATTCTCTCCTTATCATTGGCGTATCGTGACGATCCGCGCGAGCATAAAATGGACTTGGGCATTGGCGTTTATCGTGACAGTCACGGTCAAACGCCGATCATGCAAGCGGTTAAAGCGGCGCAACAATCACTGGCACAAAGCCAACAAACCAAAGCCTATGTTGGGCTGGCAGGTAATGAAAATTTCAACCAAGCCATGGTTGATCTTCTGCTCAAAGGGACAGATGCCTATGATCGCTGCGCTGCGGTACAAACACCAGGCGCAAGTGGTGCGCTGCGTATGCTGGCCGATTTGATGAACTTGGCTAAGCCGGTGACCACGGTATGGCTGACTGATCCTAGCTATGTGAATCACAAACCTGTCATGGAAGCGGCGGGCCTGACGGTAAAATTCTATCCCTATTTTAATCGCGACACCAAAATGGTGGATACCGATGCCATGCTTAACGCCTTGTCACAGGCCGGTGCGGACGATGTGGTCTTGCTACACGGTTGCTGCCATAACCCCACGGGGGCTGATATCAGCTTGAAAGAATGGGAAGCGATTACCGAGCTTGCAAACCGTAATGGCTTTACACCGTTTGTGGATATTGCCTACCAGGGCTTTGGCGATGGAGTAGAGGAAGATGCGCGTGGTTTGCGTACTCTCGCCGATAACGTTGAGGAAATGTTGATTGCCACCTCGTGCTCTAAGAGCTTTGGCTTGTATCGTGAGCGCACCGGCGCGGCGATTGTGGTGGGTAAATCTGCCCAAGAAGCGCAGAATGCGAAAGGGCGCATCATGCAACTGGCGCGCAGCACCTATACCATGCCACCGGATCACGGTGCCGCAATTGTCGAAACCATTTTGACGGATGATGCGCTTACGCAGCAATGGCGCAATGAAATTAAAGCCATGAACACCCGCATTAATGCCTTACGAGAAGGCCTGACGTCAGCCCTTCGCGATCGCACCGGTGACGGTTATTTTGATTTTATCCAACACCATCGTGGTATGTTTTCCGTACTTGGTTTGACTGGTGAGCAGATCCATCAGTTGCGCGACAAACACGGCGTGTATGCAGTCGGTGATAGCCGGATTAATGTTGCCGGCCTAGCAGAACGTCACATTGATAGGCTGGCCGATGCGCTGGTGGATGTTACTCGTTAGGTCATTGGTCAGGTAGAAGTATTCTCATAGGCTCGTCATACTTTGGTAAGACGGGCTTTTTTTATAACTGTGCACACATAATGTGATGTTCCCCCATGCTTTTTTTACAACATTAGAGTTTGGTGTCTTATACTCGTGTCCCGAAGCTGGAGACAAATAGGGAATGTTCATGCAGACTACTCGATCACCGTTTGCCACCATACAAGGCCGATACAGTATCGGATTGATCGTATTTATACTGATTGCGACGATCCTGACGATATTTAGCATTCAGACATGGATTGCTCCAACGCTAAAAAAAGAGGGAGAAGAAAGGCTTAAGCTGAGCCTGAWTGAAGTTGGGCGTGATATTACCTTTGCACTGCGTGAGGTCAAAGCGCAGCAACGGGCTATTACGCAACTAATCCCAACGTTAACCAGCGCCCAAATCGATACCCAGTTACCGCACCTGATTGATCAGTACGGCAACCCTTTGGTATTCGGGGGCGGTATATGGCCGCTGCCTAACAAACGTCTCGCAGGCGTTGAGCGCGCCTCCACCTTTTATCATCGTGATGAAAGTGGGCAACTGGTTGAGAATACCTACTGGAATAGTGACGAGGCCCCGAATTATTACACCCAACCTTGGCACCGTGCGGGCCAAAATGCCCCTCAGGGAGAATGTGTTTGGGCCAATGCGTACAAAGATGGAGCGAGTGCGCAGCCTCGTACTAACTGCGCCATGGGAATTTATCAACAAGGTGACTTATACGGTGTGGCCACCATTGATGTCACGCTTGGCTTTTTTAATCAATTGGTCGCCGAGAAGCAAAAGGCATTAGATGCCAAGATTGCTATTGTGGAATCTGATGGAAAGATCCTTAGCCAAAGCCGCGGGGGCTTCACGCGTGATGATGTACTTAAATCGGTGTCAGGTTTTAACACGCCTTTTGCCAAAGCCATTGAGACGGCCTTGAATCAACAAACGCAACGTGTGACTTTTCAAGGTAAAAGCCAAGAGCAAACCTTATTGTTGTCGCCAGTCCCTGGTACGCCCTGGACGCTCGTCGTTGCTAAACCAACCTCGGCACTCACGGCGCTGAGCGATAAAATGCTTACTACCCTTGCTTGGATCCAGTTACCCTTGATTGGCCTATTGCTCGTGATCATGCTCATTGCCTTTAAGCGACTTCATAGCCGCTTTGAGACGTTTAAGCACAACGTGGATAGTTTATCTTCAGGCGATGCGGATCTCACACTACGCTTGCCAATTAAAGGGAATGATGAGCTTGATAATATTTCTCACTCAGTGAATGATTTCATCGCGTACTTGCAAGATTTAGTACAGAAAGTGATGAGCGCAAATCAAACCTGCTCCAACTATGTTGAGCAAATTGCTCATGACGCAAGCCAAACACTATCGACGTTAGAGGCTCATTTGCGAGAAACCGAAGGCGTGGCTACCGCGATTAATCAGCTGAGTGCCTCTGCCTCTGATGTGGCGGAAAACGTTAATCAAAGCCATGATGTCACGCGTCAGATGCAATCAGAAGCCCAGCAAGCGCGTGAAGAGACGCAGGCATCGACACGCAGTGTCTTAGCCCTCGTCGATAACGTGGAAACCAGTGAGCAAAAAGTCGCGCAAATGCGAGAGCATACTAAAGCAATTGAATCCATTCTCGGCGTGATTGGTGATATTGCAGAACAGACTAACTTACTGGCCTTGAATGCGGCGATTGAAGCGGCTCGGGCGGGTGAGCAAGGGCGTGGTTTTGCGGTCGTTGCGGATGAGGTAAGAAACCTCGCCTCGCGGACACAACAGAGCACGGGTGAAGTTGATAAGATGTTGGCACAGGTCAGTGAGGCCGTGACACAGGCTAGTCAATCCATGCAAAATACTCGAGAGCAGTGCGTCTCATCCTCAGAGCGGAGCCAACAGGTTGAACAGCGGATCGACACCATGACCCAATCGGTGACGCAGGTTGACGAACTCAGTACGCAAATCGCCACGGCGGCCACCGAGCAAAGCCAAGTCACCGAGGATATCAGCCAAACCATGACGTCTATCCGTGATATCGTTGCCAAACTGCATCAACACGGACAAACCACCGAGCAACGAGCACATGATTTACAAGCGGCAAATACGGCGCTGCAACAATTAGTGGGGCAATTTAAAGTCTAGCTGCATCCTTGCCAAAGGGGCCGAATACCCCTTTGGCATGAGACTGGTTGTCATGTCACTGGCTGTATTAACGCTTGTWTTTGAGGTAACGCTTACGACGGGCCTCTTTTTTAGCGTTTCTCTCGAGTATGCCAGATACGAAGCACATACATAGTATATTCTTGTATTTCATATCGCATCTCATAGCTGCCAACCAAGAGCCTGCGAACTTCCCTGGGCTCAAAAGCATCAAGTCGCTCCCCCAGTCTTGGCTGATCTGACAATATGTTAGGCGCACTGGTCAATGAACGAATTATCTTTGCCGCAGCAGTGGCATCTGCGGGCGCAAGGAAGTCATAAAGTCGGTTTAAATCGGAAAGGGCTTTACTGGTCCACTTTATTTCCATTACCCTGGTAGGTCCTTAGGAGACTCACTCCCTAAGCTTTCCGCCCAGGCCTGAACAGACTGATGATCAGTAACCCGATCATTGTCAACATCAGCCAACGCATCCAGTGTCAGTTTGTGACGCTCTTCTTCCATGACGACCCAATCCGTCAGAGCCTGTTTCACAACCCAAGCTTTAGAGCGCTCTAGACGTTGCGCTAATTCGTCAACTTTATCAGCTAGCTGTAAAGGTACATGTGCAGTGACAACCTTAGTATTCATGATGTACTCCTAATCACTGTGATTCAAAGTTAATCATAGTCAATCTTGTTGTACTTCACAATACGCGCCCCGTGTTGTTCGAAGTTAACGCTTATTTTTGAGGTAACGCTTACGACGAGCCTCTTTTTTAGCGGCTTTTTCTTCCTCTCGACGGGCGTTGTCTTCTTCAACCTGCACCAGCTCGGTTTCAATCATATCCGGTTTTTCTAAAGTGAGGCCACCTAGCGCACCGGTGCGTAAATCATGCAACAGCACTTCTGAGGCTTTGTGCAAGTCAACCCGCCCTCCCGCGCGCAGACAACCGCGCTTGGCACCAATCGCTTCCATCAACTCAATGTCTGTGTCGGGTAATACATCAAGCTGATAGCGTTCTTGTAGCCGCTCGGGGTAGGCACTCGCCAAGTACTCCACGGTATAAAAAGCCACTTCGTCGTAGTCCATTGCTGTATCTTTCACAGCGCCGGTTGCTGCGAGACGAAAACCGCTATGTGGATTCTCAACCTTTGGCCATAAAATTCCCGGTGTATCAGAGAGCACCACGCCGTTTTGCAAGTTAATCCGTTGCTGCTGGCGCGTCACGGCGGGCTGGTTGCCTGTTTTTGCAATCACTCGGCCGGCAAGGCTGTTAATGATGGTGGACTTGCCTACGTTAGGGATCCCCATGATCATTGAGCGAATATTTTTACCCATGGCTTCGCGATGAGGGGCCAGTGCGCGGCACCGCTCCATGATTCGATTGACTTCACTTTGCTGCTGCGTGGTGATCGCCATTGCTGAAACGCCTTGCTCTTGCTCCAAGTGGGCCATCCAAAAATCTGTCATGGCCGGATCGGCAAGATCGCGTTTGTTCAGTACTTTGATCACTGGCTTGTCGCCACGTAGTGCGCGGATCAGAGGGTTTTCGCTACTAAAGGGGATGCGTGCGTCGAGCACTTCGATGATCACATCGATCTTAGGGACGACTTCTTCGATTTCTTTGCGAGCCTTGTGCATATGGCCCGGAAACCACTGGATCTTGTTGTTAACCATGTTTGTACAACCTTGCTGATGCGAATGCGCCAACGTCATACAAGTCAGTGGCGCGACAATGGCGCGCATCATACCACTTAACGGTATCGATGAGAAAAGCTGGGGTGTTCTGGATTATCGATGACAACGCGCGGTATCGAAATAGCCACTCTCACCTAATAGACTACGTGCGCAATTTAGATCCTAGTCTAGTTATTCGACATGTTTATGCGTTTAGTGTTTACCTACTGCTATTRAGCAGACATCATAAAAATAGTTAAACCTCCAGATAGTCTCGGCGGAATGAAAGTCGACAAGTCGTTGAATAAGGGAGTGAAATGGTCGCACCTAAAAGTCTCATTTTTCAGTTACATCAACATTGGGAGGTTGTTGAGCAGCTAACGCGGCTTTCGCGAGAGTTTCCAGCGTTTGAGCTGAGAGTACTTGAGCAGGTGATTAATCAATTCAAAAATAAGCAAACAGACAGTAATACTGTACTCACTAGCCTTGTTAATGCAGATATATTGCAACCTATTAACCGAAGTAGTGACTATCAGCTAAATACATTAGTCGTGGATTTTGTGAGAGGCTTGACGCAAGAGCATGAGCTTGGCTTATCAGCGGTACTTAGAGCGCGAGTCGACGCGATTAGAGACGCCACCAGCCAGGTTTTAGAAGGGCTAGATGGGTCGGACAATGATTTGCTGCGTGCCGGCGCGAACAGACTCTCAGAGCTTGTCAGAAAGATCACCCAACAGCTAATTCAAGACAAACAAGCAATTTTTGAAATAGCAGAATTAGCGAAATCAGCGGATACCAGTATGCCAATAGAACGTCGTTACCGTGAAGTCCTAGAAGTGTACGATCAATACGTTGAGCCGATGAACGAAATGATGGACAGCGGCCTTGGTGGTAGCTTCTACCCGTTATTAGAAAAAGCAGAAGAAGCACTGGATGATGCGGTCGATCGACTCTCGATACGTGGCGCTTTGTATCAACAAAGGCTGGCGATGCGCCAGATAGCTTATCAAGTGAAAGAGCTTCGTTATCAAGGACGCGTCATTGCTCAACAATGTGCTGATACTTTGCTGCCATTACGTGAGGAAGCAAGACAGCATAACCAGCTTTCAGCGGTGATTAGTAAGCAGCTCAGTCAAGTTCGTAAAAAGGGATTAGCGCGAGGGCTCAACGCCAAGGGGCTACCTTTGTGGACAAGTAGCCGTGTCACCAAAATTCAATTGGGCAATGAGGTGCGTGAATTAATGGCTGAATTCATGAATTTTGAGCCTATTGCTGTTGTTTTCCCTGATGAAGAAGATGGACCGATGAGTTCAACGGTCAGCTGGGTGGATGAAGCGCGGTTGAGAGAAAAGCTGAGCGATTCGTTGCCGATTGACAATCTTATGATATGGCTGAGGGAACACTATCCGCATTTACCGGACGCAGCGTTATTAAGACTTTACCATGAACTTGTGCAAGAGCCTCAATGGGAAAGCACGTTAGGGCCACACTCGAATACTACAGCGTTAAACACCGTCGCCGTTACTTATTACCCTCATAAAATCACGACATTAACTGATCCAACTCCTGCAAAGGGTATAGATCATGCAAAATAGTAAAATCGATTTAAATGAACTGGCACATTTGACCGAGTTATTTCACCTTTTTAGCTCTGGACGACACCTTAACCGCTCGGCGGATGCCGCGCTATGGCATGAGCTTGAATTGCAAGCAGAACAGTATCAGTATCTATTTGCAAACCTAGGTTTTGAGTTGCGCATTGATGGACGCGGCTTTGCTTGGTTTCATGATGAAGAAGGTAATCAGAACATCAATAAACAATCGCGTCATTTAGCGTTATTGCTAATGGTGCTATTTGATCATCAAGCGGATAGCGGTCGCTCCCTTGGCCAGTTTTACCAATGGACAATTGATAACACCTTACTCGATGACATTTACGGAAAGCATCAAGGACTTTTGGATGCAGAAGAGCTAGACCGAGATGCACTCGCAAAGATACTCGACAACGCTGTGCGAAAAGGTTTTGCCGTTCAAGAGAACAATCACTGGCGTTTGTTGCCGTCGGTATATCGCTACCTTGATCACTTCCAAGCAATTACAGAGCACGCATCTGAGAGTGATATAGCGGCTACGGCTTATGAGGAAGATGAATCATGTTAAGTTATGGCTTTCAACGTGTAGCGTTAATCGGCAGTGCGGGATACCAGCGCGCTGAACTTCCTCTCGATGATTCTGTGTCATTAATCGCACCCAATAACCATGGCAAAACAAGCCTTATCAATGCGCTTCAATTTCTGCTTATCATCGATCAGAGAAAAATGGATTTTGGCTCGCACACGCGAGATCAAACGCGTCGCTTTTACTTCCCAAATAATAGCGCCTACATCTTACTAGAAGTAATTCTACCGCAAACGGGCACAGTAGTGTTTGGGTGTGTCGGTAAAGGGGTGGGCCATGACTATGAGTACTTTGCCTACAAGGGAGAGTTGAATTTAGACGATTATCGTTTAGATGATGGTAATATCGTCAGCCAACCAAAGCTTGTCAGTCACTTAGCAAAAAAGAAATACAGCGTCTCTCGATATAACGAGAGGGACTTCCGTCACTTGATTTATGGCGGTGCAAAAAGTAAGAAGACGAGCGATATTGATTTTACCGTATTCAAGCTTGAGCACATTAGCGATGCCCGTTCCTTTCAGCAGGTACTCACCAAGACGCTGCGACTCGACAAACTAAATTCTAGTGATGTGAAAGAATATTTGTTAACGATATTTAGTCGAGAGTTACCCAACGCCAGCATTGATTTTAAGCAGGAATGGGAAAAAGCGTTTCAAGACATTAATCTAGAGCGCGAGCAGTACCTAGCCGCTTTCAATAATCGAGAGACGATTCAACAACTCGAGCAAAAGTTTGAGCGAACCTTATCTTTACGAGGAAAGATCACCGTATGCCAACCGAAAGTGGATGAGTTGCTAAAAGACTGGCATGGTCACGTTCAAACGACGAGGGAACGGCTAGTTAAGCAAAAGGCTAAGCTTGAACAAGCCTCGCGCGAACTTCGAGACTATGATATCGCTCTAGCTGGAGAACGCCAGGACTTAGCCAATAAACTGGCAGAGCTAGATCGTACGGAGCAGCATTATCAAGAGCTTAAAGCGCGTTTTGCCCTGATTCCGGATCAAGGATTCCTAGAGAGCCAGTTACGATCCGCCGAGAAAGAGTATGAAGCGCAGGCCACATTATGTGTTCAGTCCCAGCGCTCCTCTTCCGAGATGCTTCGAAAACAATTGCAAGAAAAAGAACAGCAGCGCCAGCGGCTGCAGTATCAACAGCGAACCCTAAATGACAATTTATACCTTCACCTTTCTAAGACGCTCAATACACAAGAGTTAGATAATCTAAACAAAGTGCTCAGCCAACAAGTTCTGCAACTGCCACCCTCACAGTACTCGCTTAATGCTGAGCAGTTGCGAAGCGTTTTTAATCGCGAGTCCTCACAGCAATGCTTGCTCCCCGGCTTAACATTGTCGCTTCATGAGCTATTGCCTCAGCATGTGCAAAAAACAGAGTCAGAGGTTTTGGAGGAAATTGGTAGCGTTAATGAGCAAATAAACGAGCTCAAAGAACTACTTCAAGCAAGTAGAGAGCAAGAGGCGGCTGAGAGGAAAAAGGCCGAATTAAATAGTGCCGTTAGGCAGTGTGAACAAGAGCTAAAAGAATTCCAACAGTTACAAGAGTTAACACACAATCAAGCACAGCGAATCGAGCAAAGACAGGCTGTTGAGAAACAGCGAGTAGCGATTAACGATGCGCTTAACAACTCAGGAAAAAAGCAAGCCGATCTTTCAAGGCAATTAAGTGAGGTAGCGGATAAGCTTAATAAGCTGGCTTCAGACGAGAGCAGTGTTGAAAAACTAAAAAAACAAAGAATAGATGACCAAGCGCTATTTAGCGTACTTTCTGACCAGCCACATTCGCCCTGGATAGCGGGGGATTATTGGTCTTTGGCGTCACTTCCGGATCGTCTTCAGGACTACATTGAAGATTGCAAAGCCCTTGATCAGCTATCAAAAGAATTGCGCCAAATGAAAAATGAATTGGGTCAAAAAGGGCTGACTAAGTTTCAGATGGCGCAAACACAAGATGAAGAATTAGAGGGTATTATTCAATTCAATCATTGTTTGGACGATGAGAAAAAAGCACTGGAAAGGCGGGCACGATCGGCCGTCGTCAACGTCACTGCCAGTTTAAGAGAGCTGCGCAGTGGTTTATATGCATTGCAAAGTAAGATGAAGGAATTCAACCGCCTGATCAGCCAAAGGCAGCTGTCAGATCTTAAAATTTTCAAAATTGAGCCAGTCGAACAAAGTCTGCTTGTTGATGCGATGAATGTGCTGATCCAACAAGCAGAGCAAACTGAAAGTGGTCAAAGTTTTGAGCTATTTGATCAGGGCAGTATCCTCGATGATGCTGATTTAGAGCGCGCGAAGAGCCTGCTGATTGATGAGGGCAATGCTCGCCAAGGTTTAAGAGTGGCAGACTTATTCCGGCTTGAATTTGTCGTTGCCAAGCACGGCCAGCAGCAAGAGTCATTTGAAGAAATTGATAGTGCCGCCTCTAACGGAACCGTATTGATGGCGAAGCTTGTGACGGGCTTGGCGATGTTGTACCTCATGCAAGATAAACGCCACCAAATGAAAGCAGTCTGTTATTTGGATGAAGCGTCAGCTTTGGATACCCAGAACCAAACGAGCTTGATAGAGATTGCGGATCAATTCGGCTTTGCCTTGATATTTGCCTCACCAGCCCCCTTAACCACCGCGCGTTATTGTGTGCCAATTCACCAAGCCAATGGCAAAAATCATATTAGTCGTAATAGCTGGCAGATTTTCGAACCACTAGAGAGTCAAGAGCTGCCCCAATCATATGCAGAGCCATCGCTATGAGCCAGGCGTTGGTGAAAGCACTCTCGCGACTCGTTGAGGTTTACCCTGATTCCGTTGCCGGGAGTAGAATGACACCGTCTCAAAAGAAGCAGCTTGAAGCGTTCAATCACAAAACGCGGTGTGTGCAAATTACGCCTAAAGGCCGTGGTGTTGTTTATCGAATTCAAGACATGGATGTAGCCGCCGTTGAACTTGAACGATTAGCCCCCGAACAACATGTATCTTCCAGTGTACCACAACGAACGGTAAACATAGCCTCGACACGCAGCAGCAAACAAGGATACACAGCTCTCGATGTCAGTTACGTGCTGGCTAAAACGGTTGCGAACCCTTTGTGGGAGGTTTCCGGAGTACCAACCGAGCACTTAAATGCAGCCACAGAAGCGTTTGGTGTATTCTCGCTTGAGGTGGGCGGAGAGCGAAATAGCCATCTTCACACAGAACATTCCATTTGGCTGGTGGAGAACCAAGCGCTATTTGACAGACTAGATTGGTTGCCCAATAACGACCCTACTACCGTTATTTGGTACCGCGGGCAGCTCCACAACAAACTGATTGATTGGTTATCGGTGCCTGAAAGGGCACCGATAGTCTACTTTTTTGCTGACTATGATGGAGTTGGGCTGAATAACTACCGCCGCCTCAAAGAGAAGCTTACAGAAAGAGCAGAGTTTTGGATGATGCCGAATTGGAAGGCGTTTTTGTTACGTTATGGACAAAACCAGCTTTGGGTTGACACCGCCCGGGACTTTGTCTCTTTCGAGCGCAACAGCCAAAAGCTTTTAGCACAGTCATCAGAGTTACGAGAGTTGGTGACGGAAATGCAGAAGCATGGCTTAGCTTTGGAGCAAGAGGTGATTTGGTTGAATGAACAGTAGATGTGATATCATAAGCTTGCGAACTACTATAACCCAGTAAATCGTATGTTATTCATTCAAGTGTCAATGGCATAGTTATTTTATTGAATATGCATGCGCTATCTGTTTAGGGCCTCTACGGCTCTCATATACCACTTTCAATGCGTTACTGATTAACGTGCTGGCCGGTCACAACGATATCGCCCAGCCAACGGTTTTTCGTGCAAATAAATCAATGACGACAGCCAGATAAGTCCATCGGTTGCCGGTTCAGATGTATGTGACGTCACCACACCAAACGTGATTTGTTGCTTCAACGTGCTGTTGCCAGTGACGAAAGCTGCAGATGCTTTGATAATCGTGTAATTTTGTTCGAGAGCAAGCACGGCGGCTTCACGTTTAAATTCCGCGCTGAAATTACATTGTGTGCGTTTGGTCATGGTTTCATCTGTCACGCTATGAGGAGTACCTTACCTCCCCCCTAATCAGGCGGCCAAATTCACTACGCTACTACAATCGCGACTTAAAAAGGTACATACTTAGTTCCAGTAAAAGCTTGCTTATTATGGTAACTATTAAGTAGTATATATCGGATTTGGAGCTGCAAAAGCCATCAGTCTTTTTATCTCGATGGTCGTATGGTCCGAAAAGTATGATTGGATAGTGTCGTCAGGTAGGGACGTTGCAATGAAAAGACAGTTTCTTCTCACAGTTTCTTTGGTATTTTTACTCTCCGCTTGCCAATCCGTAAAGCTACTTTCTCGACAATCCCCTATAGATGAGACAAATCAAGGTTCCGCTCAAAGAGAGAGTATCGAGGCTTATGGAACTGCTCAGGAAGAGTTAATGCCCAAGCCGGTAAAGTTTGAACTTCAATCGACCATTACAGACAGTCAACTGAGTTCTATAAGTGAAAAGTATGACACTATAGATATCCAGGAATTCAAGCTCAAAGAGCACCTGCTACATAGAGTTGAGTTTCAAAGTTCCGTTTTATTTGGACTTGACAAAAGCAACCTTGAAATGGTCGACATCAGTGAGATATCTCAATTTGCAACCACCTACTCATCTGGGGAACCCAGTTATTACCTGCTTATTGTGGGCCATACAGACAGCACTGGGAGTCGTACATATAACCAAGCATTGAGTACTAAGAGAGCTTTAAAAATTGCAGAGTTATTACATACAAGCGGCGTTTCAGAAAGCCAAATAAAGCTTATACCCGCAGGCGAAATTTATCCCGCTCATACCAACACCAGTCAACATGGTAGACAATTGAACCGAAGAGTAGAGCTATTGGTTGCTAAGTCTAGAGAGCTTGTGAAGTCTTTTATCAGGCAGAGAGACTGTACTGACATTGATCCAGCCTGCACCAGAGCATTGCTCCCGATAATGGACGTTTATGACTCGGACAAAGGTTTAGTTCTGGATACTAAGAACTCAGACAGTGTCGTGACGCAAACTCCTGAGATAAATGAGCTTGCGGTACTCGCTAAGTCTCTGAGCAATGATATATTAAAAACTGATAAACGTTATGAAACCAAGAGCGAGCGTGAAAGGATTGAAGTGTCAGCGCCGTCAGTCAGAGAGCCTCTTGAGGTTCCAACTTTAGTCCGTCCCGTCCTTGATTTTGTGACTGAAACCAGAAAACCCCTCAAGCTACCTAAGAAATACCATCTAAAAGCAAATCAATAGAGAACTTGTTATTATGGAAGATATCCGAAAAGACTTTGACAACCTCATTAGTGATACCCCCATTGATGACGCAAACCGCTCTTTCTCTAGCGAGCACATCACAAATGTAGTGTTGGAAGAAGTGGAAGAAGGAAAATCGGGACACCTGAATACAACCAAAGACTTTTTAACAATCCGTATCAAGGATTTGACAGTGCGCTCTATAAAAGAACGAATGGGTCGATGGGTTTCTCGTAGAAATGACGTAATCATCCGAGCAAAAAAAGAGATCAATAAATCCAACGCATCTGACGTTTCCCAGAAGGAACGTGATTTGGTCGAACAAGCAGAAGAAGCCAAAAGCAAAGCCCAGGAAGAGTACATGGCAAATAACCATTACTCTGACCTTAAATATAATTACGATCAGTGTAAGACATTGTATGAGGGTATGAGAGCAGAGATGGGTGGCAAACCTCCCGTCAAACCTCGCTTGTGGCTTTACCTCATATCAATTGCGCTCGTTGGCTGTGTTGAATGGTTTATTAACTTCTCAACATTCAACATTAAGTACCCTCCAGGTGTCGCAGCGGGTGCAACCATATTAATAGCTCTTGCAATTGCTGTTGCAAGTCACTTCCATGGTGCATTAATCAAACAGCGATTAGCGCTATTTGCTCCTCACCGAAAGAAAAGTGACAAAAACCAAGTTGTATACACTCAGTTGATTTTTTCATTACTACTAGTCATTGCGCTTTGTGTCGTTACATACAACCGTTACGACGTACTTGAAGAATCATTAGTGCGAAATGGCGCAGGCAGTTTACCCGGCCTCGCAGGGATGGAGGAAACTACTACCAGTGTTTGGTCCGAACTGACACCTTTTATATTGATGAACATCCTTGTTTGGTTGGTAGGGGTTGCAATTAGTTACTTCATTCACGATTCGAGACCCGACTATCAAGAAGCACTTGGAAATTATAACAAAGCTAAAGTAAAGTTCTTTGCAGTTGATAAAGGGTTAAAAGAAGAGCTCAACCGCATTGACTCTGAGTTCGATGATAGGATTCAGAAGCTAAAGAATGCTCACAGCTCGGATACAAACAATAGTAAGGATATACACGCTTATATCGAACGTCTCCTTGCTAAAGAGGAGTCACTAATACAACAGGCCACCGTAACTATTAATGAAATTATTGAGCACCATCAATCGGCTTTGGTCAGTTCCTTTAGAAACCAAGGCATGCCAAACGTTCAAATCGGCCCTAGACAATTATCCTTGGAAGAGTATTTAAATACCGATCTATCATTACAAGCTGCTGATGTCCGTAAAATGTTGTCATTGGAGAATTATTCATGAAGAAACTCATTGCTATAGGATTAGCTACAGTATCATTGACAAGTAATGCTAGTGGCTTGCTAAGAACGACTGACCTGAAGAGCTACTGTGATCAGGAAGGAGTGGACAGACAAACCATTCTCTATTTAGACCAGTCCATCATCGCGAAGGAAGATCCTAACTGGTATAAAGATATACTTAACAAGACTAAATTTCTTCCTGGTGAACGAGTTAAAGTTGTCACCATCAAAGATGGAGGCTCCAATGTAGAACTTGCATGGGATACCTGCTATCCGGCTTATACAAAAGCGGTTTATAAAAAAAAGAAGAGTGATGATGGTCTAGGTAGCATGTTTGTCGGAGGTATTGATGACAAGCTAGAGAATGATCAAAAAGAATTTTCGAAACTTCTTCCTCAAGCTCTTGCCCATCCGCTCCAGGGGACCAAAAATAAGACTCCACCTCAGTATCAAGATGATTTTCCCGTCAAAAAGCTCGTTGAAGCTCTTTATTATGATTCCAATAGGTTAGATATTAAAAGTGGCATCCCTAGAGTAATCGTTTTTTCTGACATGGTCGAAAAATCAGATTTAATAAAGCCTGGTGATGCAGATCCCGAAGCCCTTGCRGAAAAGGCCGCTGAACGTTTTCCTGTGTTCTTTAATCACGCTGAATTCTATATTTATGGAGTGAACTATACCAACTCAGATACCAGTCTGAACGAGAGTATGGAGTCTTTTTGGACGACATACCTGCTTCATTCCGGTGCTAATGTCGCACACTATGGTACTCAGTTGGTGCTACCAAAAGATGACAACATAGTTTTTGAAGCGTCGAGCTATGACGGAAAGTTAACCCAGTCAGATGGCAAAAAACTGGCAACGTCTATGCGACTGGCTTACCTCCCAAATGGAGAGCTCAAATACAGCTGGCTCGTTATTGGTGATCAGTATATGACACTAAAAGGCAATGTAAGCTGCAGTGGCCAGAACTGTGAGTTAAACGCAAAAGTTGTTGACTCAACATTCAATGGATTCCAGAAAAGTGATGTCTTAAAGCTAAAAGGCAATTTGAAGATGATGTCAGGGCAGATTGGCGCTCCAGATGACTCAGTGATAGATCAAAAGGGCGATGCCTATCGCTATGATATAGAGTTTGATAGAGAGCCAAATCTAACCATGTAATATAATGTTAGCAGGGCAATAGTCCGTTCGGTCAGGAGCAATCCTGGCCGCTTACGGAAATCTGGTCAACTTCCTTGAAAATTACTTTAGTGCAAAATGCAAGATCTGAGCTCGAGAGAGGTATAATAAAGTTATTTGTGATCTTATCCTTGTTATTGGGTTGACTTCGATAATATCAGTGATATGATAAAAAATGTTTGACATTTAATGTGGCGATCAAGTAGTAAAAAATGTCGGCCAAAAGTCCCTGCTTTAATTTAAGGAAAACCTGATTCTGCATCTAGTATCTTATAGGTTTATAGATGTTGAAAAAATTAGTTCAATGTAAGGAGAAGAGGAAAATGAAAGGTACTATTTTAAAAGCATCTTCAGCGTTGTGTGTTTTAGCACTATCGGGATGTATGGCTACCGGTGGCGAAAGCTCATTATTAAGTAATGACTGGGAGTCAATGTCTTGTGATGAAATAAATTCAGCAATAACCTCATATAATGACGCGAATAGCACTGTAGATTCAATGACAAGCCTGGCCTCTGCAGTCGGTGTCGATACATCTGCAGTTGACTCTGCACAAGCCCAAGGAGATAACATCCTTGTTCGAGCTAAAAGAGTTGCTCGGCCTATTGCTGAACAAAAAGATTGTCAAATAGACTGGTAAACAAAAATATATAAATAAGCATCTAAGTAGCTCTCATACGCTGTCATATTATTAGATATAAGTTTTTTTCGATCAAACAATGCTCGACAACAGCCAAACTATTAATTTGATTTAATCGCTAGAGAGAATAAGATACTGAATTAGCACATCTTGTCGTTTGATCTTTGCTTTTTGGCGAAATCTTTTGATTAGATAACAAGGTGTGCATTCCCCCCCTAGGTGTCAGAGTATTCGTTCGAATATAAATCGCCCTAAAATACAACAATGTAGGGCTAATAAGGACATGACGCCGAAATATTTCGAAGAAAGAAAAGCCGCCATTTTCAAGAAACAGTTGCCGCCGAATAATAAAAATGTTTCGGAAATTGCAGCCGAAGAATACATCAGCAAGGCAGCGTTGTACAACCAAGATTCCGCAGCTATTTTATTTCGCCGAAGATGCTGATGCGTTCGTGACAATTGCGCAATCATGCTGACTTTGAGGCACTAGCAGAGAAGTATTTGATTTTTGATGACGAGTCACATTTAACCTCCTGATAGTAGAGAGAGATAGGTTAGTCAATGATTGCTATCAGAAACCAGTTTGTATAGCCAGCATTGAATGATATAGTTGCTCGATACGTGAAGGGGCTCACGTAATTTATTAGATAATTAGGTGCAGAAACTCGGATAACGTATATTTTTATATATAAAATTAACTAGAGCGAACACATGAGTTAGCGGGCTTTTAA
>NZ_MUES01000017.1:0-55315 GCF_001995745.1 Salinivibrio sp. ML323
ATATTTATCTTTTATTAAATTTCATTCACTATAAGGCGATTTTAGATAACGAATTTGTTTTATCTACTTGTGTCTTTCTCTGCCACAGGGCAAAGTGTGGTTAACAAGTCGCCGCCAGTCGCCCTTTATCGGGGCATAACACGGCGACAAACACCGCATAACATAAACAGAGAGGAAGATTATGTGTTCAATTTTTGGAGCGCTTGACATCAAAACCGACGCGCAACAATTGCGGGAAGTCGCGTTAAAAATGTCGAAGACCATGCGTCACCGTGGCCCAGACTGGTCAGGGATTTATTCGTCTGAAAAAGCGATTCTCGTCCATGAGCGCCTTGCGATTGTCGATCTTAACAGTGGGGCACAACCACTTTATAACCAAAACCAAACTCAAGCCCTCGCAGTCAACGGTGAGATCTACAATCACAAAGAGCTCCGCGCTGAGTTTGCCCCCGACTACCCGTTTCAAACCGAGTCTGACTGCGAAATTATTCTCGCCCTATATCAAGAGAAAGGCCCAGAGTTACTCGATTACCTCAACGGTATCTTTGCCTTTATTTTGTATGATGAGGAGCAAGATGCGTATTTAATTGGTCGTGATCATATTGGCATTATCCCGCTTTATCATGGCCACGATGAGCACGGCAACTATTACGTCGCGTCTGAGATGAAGGCGCTAGCCCCTATTTGTAAAACCATTAGTGAGTTCCCTCCGGGTCACTTTTTATGGAGCAAGCAAGGCGAGCCCGTCCGCTATTACAAACGCGCATGGATGGAATACGATGGCGTAAAAAACAGCACCACGGATAAGGCGGCACTCAAAGAAGCCCTAGAGAAAGCAGTTCATCGCCAATTGATGACGGATGTGCCTTATGGTGTATTGCTATCCGGCGGGTTGGACTCATCGGTGATTTCCGCAGTGACCAAGCAGTATGCCGCCAACCGCATCGAGGATGACGACCAAAGCCAAGCATGGTGGCCACGTTTGCACTCGTTTGCTATCGGCCTGGAAGGGGCGCCGGATTTGAAGGCCGCCAAAGAGGTCGCTGACCACCTTGGCACCGTTCACCACGAGTTTACCTATAGTATCCAAGAAGGCTTGGATGCCATCCGCGACGTGGTGTATCACATCGAGACCTATGATGTGACCACTATCCGAGCATCAACGCCTATGTATCTGATGTCACGTAAAATCCGTGCGATGGGGATTAAAATGGTGCTCTCAGGAGAAGGCGCCGATGAGGTGTTTGGCGGCTACTTATATTTCCACAAAGCGCCCAACGCTCAAGAATTTCACGAGGAAACCGTTCGCAAACTGCTTGCGCTCAACATGTTTGATTGCGCCCGCGCAAACAAATCGATGGCCGCCTGGGGCGTTGAAGCGCGTGTGCCCTTCTTGGATAAAGAGTTTTTGGAAGTGGCGATGCAAATCAAGCCAGACGATAAAATGTGCGGTGACGGCAAAATGGAAAAACACATTATTCGTGAGTGCTTCGGGGATCTGTTACCAGAGTCGGTGGCATGGCGTCAAAAAGAGCAGTTTAGCGATGGGGTCGGTTACGGCTGGATTGACACCTTAAAAGCCATTGCCGATGAAAAAGTCAGCGATCAACAGTTAGCAACCGCCGCGTTCCGTTTCCCATACAACACGCCGACGACCAAAGAAGCGTATATGTATCGTGAAATTTTCGCCGAACTCTTCCCTCTGGAAGATGCCGCGAAGTGTGTTCCTGGTGGCCCGTCGATCGCCTGCTCCAGTGCCAAAGCGATTGAGTGGGATGAATCGTTCAAAAACCAAGCTGATCCATCAGGTCGTGCGGTCCGCAACGTACACGAAAAAGCGTATCAATAAGCCCCCTCACGACCAATAATAAAAAACCGCCAACAGCAATTGGCGGTTTTTTATCGTTTAAGGCAATGAGATTAACGTTCCCAGTAAGCCTCTTCCAAACTATCTTCGCGCTCCGGCAAGCCACGTGACAAACGCGGAGAGTGCTGCGCCAGCACCTCATAGCTAACACGGTTAGCGTATTTACACACCTGAGAAAACGAAGAGTAAGTCAAAAATGGGTACTGATGTTTGCTCGAATTAGGCACGTTATCACGGTGGTAACGATTCGCTGACATATCGTGCAGCAACGCCGACAGGGCGCCGTCACCCGCACCATTGGTGTTTTTGATCCGTTCTGGTCCACCCATGTATGGCGCAATGTGCGAATAAATTTTTATCGGGTTTTCGCAATCGGCTTTGATCATTGGGCGGCTGAACTCATACATATTGAACTCAGGAATCGCACCAGGTAGCAGCGGTAGCGACGTTTCACGTTTGGCTTTGTCTTCACTGTAGCCGGCCATGTATAGGCCAATCGGGCCGGCGGTGCAAAGCACCATATCCACCCATTGTAAGGCGGCGTCGGCCGCGAGCAGAGGGTCACTTTCCCCCGTGAGCGCTTCGCCCTCATCTTCGTTCATCGCCACCACACTGACGTGTTCAGCCAGAAAATCACGCCACCATTGTGGATTTTGCTCAATCACATACTTGGTACCCAGCGTCATCACCACGGGTACGTTATGCTTTTTGGCATACTCGATGGCACGCATGGTCGCGTCCGGCATCGGATCACCGTCTTTGCAGCGAACCAAATAAGCGGTCAAAACCAAGGCTGACGCGTGCTCAAAGATATGTTCCGGAATCGACTCAGGACGCAGCTGGTTCATCAAGCCTTCGTTGATAGCAAAGGTACGCTCACCGCAATCGCCAATCAGCGCGTAACAACGGCCAATCGGGCCTTGGACAGGTTGCAGATAGTTGAGATCCATGCGGCTGGATGTGTTGCATAAATAGCGATAAGAGTAGCTGCCAATGCGAATATCCTGACTCATCACGCCAAGCAGAATCGATTGGTCGTCCGCTAAAGCGGAGTAGTTGTGCAAGGTATTGCCAATGGTACCGCCCGCAAATTCATGCGTCACCAAGTTATTGTCTTTGAGCTCTTGATACAAGGCTTCAGCCCGTTCATCGTCAATCACTAACGAGTGGCCTTTGCTCAAACCATAGCGCTCCAGGAAGTCATCACTCACTTTTGCTTCTATATCCACCAAGGTTTGGTCAATGCCAATCACATGAGGGCGCTTAAAGCCACGCTCACTGGCAGGGTTAAGCAAAGGATCCCGGGCATGAACCGGAAAGTAGTGTTTAGACTTACGTTGTCCTGGAAATTTCATGGTTCGTGTAACTAGCTAATGGAAGGGAGGCGCGAATTCTACCACAGAATTTGCGCCTGCATAGCGTTGGAGAAACGAATTTTATCTGTCTACCACCCTTGGGTATGCTCTGCCACCAGCGTCGCCATTAACTCAATATGCGCCTCATCATCGTTTAAGCATGGGATAAAACGGAAGGCTTCGCCACCCGCTTCTAAAAAGATATCCCGACACTCACCGGCAATTTCTTCCAAGGTTTCCAAGCAGTCAGAGGAAAAGGCTGGCGTCATGATATCGAGGGTTTTAACCCCTTTCGCGGGCAGCGCTTCCAAGGTTTTATCCGTGTAAGGCTTAAGCCATTCTTCACGCCCAAAGCGCGATTGGTAGCTCATCATGATCGCTTGATCGGGTAGCCCGAGTTCCGCCTGCAACAATGCTGTGGTTTGTTCACAGTGTTGCGGGTACGGATCGCCGTTATCGGCAAAGCGTTGCGGGATCCCATGGTATGAACACAGTAAGAGATCGCCCTTGCCGTGTTTATCCCAGTGACGTCTCACGGAGTCTGCCAATGCGGATTGATACGCTGGATGATCGTGATAGTGATGCACAAAGCGAAGCTCAGGCAGCAAGGGGCGTCCTTTGAGGGATTTGGCAACTTTATCAAATACCGCGGCGGTGGTGGTCGCAGAGTATTGCGGATACAAGGGCAAAACCATGACCTTTTCACAGCCTTGTTGCTGCAGTTTCTCTATACCATCCGTAATCGACGGGGAACCATAGGTCATGCCTAGGGCAACGGGTAATCCCGACTTGTTGGCTAAGGCATCACGTTGGCGTGTGGCGTATACCATCAGCGGTGAGCCCTCGTCCATCCAAACACTTTGGTAGAGCTTCGCCACCTTGGGAGAGCGTACCGGGAGAATCACACCATGCAGCAGTGGGCACCACAACCAACGCGTTAAATCGACCACCCGATGATCATGCAGAAATTCAGATAAAAAGCGCTTTACAGAAGAAGAAGTAGGCGCATCTGGGGTTCCCAGGTTGACCAGAAGTACGCCAACTTGGTTATGCTTTTCGGTCATGTTTGTTGTCCTTGGCTTTGGCTCGGCCACGAGCCCAGTATTTTTGTTGTACCTTTCCAATTTAACGTATCTGATTAAATTGTTTGGAGAATGACGCATAGCTTGCCACAAAAAAACCGGAGCGACTAATCGTCAGCTCCGGTTTCTACTATTAGCAATACCGATGACAACCTGTGTCAGCACGTAAACGCGCGACACCTTAAGCCGGTTTAGCCGAGTACCTTTTGGATCTCTACGCTCACCTGCTCCACGGCTTGTGTACCATCGAAGGTCACAAACTGGGTGTTGCCAGCATCCGCTTCTTTTTTGTAGTAAGCAATCAGAGGTGCGGTTTGGTTATGATACACATTCAACCGTGCGCGCACTGTCTCTTCTTTATCGTCATCACGTACCACTAGCTCCTCGCCAGTCACGTCGTCTTTTCCTTCCACTTTYGGTGGGTTGTAAACAACGTGATAAGTACGGCCTGAAGCAAGGTGAGCACGGCGACCACTCATACGCTCAACAATTACGTCATCCGGAACGTCGAATTCGAGTACGTAATCGATCGCAACACCGATCTCTTTCAGTCCATCAGCTTGAGGAATGGTGCGTGGGAACCCATCTAGCAAGAAGCCGCTGGCACAATCATCTTGCGAGATACGCTCTTTAACCAAGCCAAGAATGATGTCATCAGACACCAATTCGCCAGCATCAATAACCGCTTTGGCTTTTAAACCAAGCTCAGTGCCCGCTTTAATCGCGGCGCGCAGCATGTCACCCGTAGAAATCTGCGGAATCCCGTATTTTTCCATGATGAACTGCGCTTGCGTCCCTTTACCCGCGCCCGGTGCACCCAACAGAATGATGCGCATAGTGATCCCCTTTATGATTATTTAGGTTTCGTTAAACTGCGTCTATATTCGCAAAGACACGAAACATACACGCTTAACTAAACGCTATCAAGCCCGGCAATCCGGCCGGGCTTGTTCGATAGTCATTCAGTATGTGGTCTCGACAATCGCCTGTCGATTATACCTTAGTCAGAAGCTGGTTGACCGAGGCCAAGAAGTCTGACGGATCGTCCATGCTGCCTTTCTCTGCCAGCATCGCTTGACCCAGCAGCATTTCTACCCAGGTACCGAATTTTTGCTCATCGCTCTCATCCGCCATGCGCTTAACCAGATCGTGCTCTGGGTTCAGTTCAAAGATGTACTTCACATCAGGCGCTTGCTGACCTGCCGCCTCAAGAAGCTTCGCCATTTGCGTGCCCATCTCAAACTGATCAGTCACCACCACCGCCGGCGTGTCTGAGAGTTTAAAGGTGGTACGTACATCTTTAACGCGCTCACCTAGGTGCGATTTTACTCGCTCAATCACAGACGCAAAGGCTTTTTCGGTTTCTTCACGCTCTGCTTTTGCTTCTTCATCATCGAATTGGCTCAGATCGAGGTCTGCCTTGGTGATTGCCTGGAACGACTTACCATCAAACTCGGTCAGGTAGCTCATCAACCACTCATCGATGCGGTCATACATCAAGATAACTTCGATGCCTTTGGCTTTAAACTGCTCCAAGTGCGGGCTGTGCTTGGCCGCATTGTAGCTATCCGCGGTGATATAGTAGATCTTGTCTTGCTCTTCTTTCATGCGCGACACGTAGTCGGCCAAGGAGACGGTCTGCTCAGCGCTGTCTTCATGCGTTGAGGCAAAGCGCAGCAAGCCAGCAATTTTTTCTTTATTGCTGAAATCTTCCGCTGGCCCTTCTTTCATCACCAAGCCAAATTCACGCCAAAACGTCTGATACTTCTCCGCATCGTTTTTAGCCAGTTTTTCTAGCATCGACAACACACGCTTGGTACATGCACCGCGCAGTGACTGCGTGATCTTGTTGTCTTGCAGAATTTCACGCGAGACGTTAAGTGGTAAATCGTTAGAATCAATCAAACCACGGACAAAGCGCAAGTAGCTTGGCATGAACTGTGACGCATCATCCATGATAAAGACGCGTTGTACATAGAGTTTCAGTCCATGTTTGTGCTCGCGGTTGTAAAGGTCCCATGGGGCTTTTGACGGGATATACAGCAAGCTGGTGTAGTCGTTTTTACCTTCGACGCGGTTATGGCTCCAGGTCAGCGGTTCGGCGAAGTCATGGGACACATGTTTATAGAACTCTTTGTATTCGTCTGCCGAGATATCTGACTTAGCACGGGTCCAAAGCGCTTGCGCTTTGTTGACTTGTTCCCACTTACCTTCGCCCGTCTCGTTACCTTCCTCGTCTTTCTCTTGCGTCCACATTTCTACCGGTATACCGATATGGTCGGAGTATTTACCGATCACCTCACGGAGACGCCAATCATTGAGGAATTCTTTCTCGTCGTCTTTAAGATGCAGCGTAATTTCAGTGCCACGCTCTGCTTTGCTGATAGGCTCTAGGGTATACTCACCTTCACCGGTTGACTCCCACTGCACTGCCTCGTCGGCCGCAAGACCCGCCGCGCGAGTGCGCACGGTTACCTTGTCAGCCACAATAAAGGCAGAGTAAAAGCCGACCCCGAATTGGCCAATCAGGTTCGAGTCTTTGCTTTGATCTTCGTTAAGCTGTTTAAGAAACTCTTCTGTGCCTGATTTTGCAATGGTACCGAGGTTAGCGATGACGTCATCACGACTCATACCAATACCATTGTCTGAGACAGTTAACGTACCGGCATCACTATCAAAGGAAAGACGAACGCGCAGGTCACCGTCGCTTTCATAAAGCTCTGGCGCGGACAATGCTTTAAAGCGCAGCTTGTCAGCAGCATCTGACGCGTTTGACACCAGCTCTCGCAGGAAAATCTCTTTGTTTGAGTAGAGAGAGTGGATCATCAACTGCAGCAATTTGGAAGTATCAGAACCAAACTGATGTTTTTCTGGGGTTTTCACGCTCATGTCAATCTACCTAACACTATGAGGATTAATGGCGACGTGGACTCGATGCCCACGTTTCAATGAATTCGTTACTCAGTCTCCTTGGATATAGGGATCCGGTACCACGCTTTCAAGGCCTAAGTGGTCAAATATAAGCCAGTTAGTGTTAAGGTGCCGACACTCGAGGTATATCACACAGGCTGAGGCTATAAACCATAGAAAAAGAAAAGCCTAACCAGAGGCTAGGCTTTGCAAGTCAGTAGCGTGATTGACATCGCTGCTTTGACGGTTGGTGTTGCCACATTGTCTTTCGGCCCCTCGCGGAGGAAGACAATGTCACAACCGGTAGGTGCGGTCTCTTGGGCACGGCAGGCGCGTCTAGCGATACTTCAACTGTTGGCGACCGATAATCGAATGAGACAGTGTCGTACCGTCGACCAGTTCAAGCTCGCCGCCCATGGGCACGCCATGTGCGATACGGCTGGCACCCACTTGGTGCTCTTGACAAAGCTCAGCGATGTATTGCGCCGTGGCCTCGCCTTCCACTGTTGGATTGGTCGCCAAAATAAGCTCTTGAATCGGTTCGTGCTGCAAACGCTTTTCTAGCACATCAAGGCCAATGTCTGCCGGACCAATGCCATCAAGCGGTGACAGATGCCCCATCAAGACAAAATACCGCCCAGCGTACTGCCCGGTCGCCTCGACGGCCGCAATGTCTGCTGGGCTTTCAACCACACAGATCAACCCGGTTTCTTGGCGTTTCGGGTTATCGCAAATCGCACACACGTCTTGCTCGGTAAAGGTTCGACATTGGCTGCAGTGGCCAATGTCTGTCATTGCCGTGCTCAGCGCTTGCGCGAGAGCCAGTCCACCTTGGCGATTTCGTTGCAATAGGTGGTAGGCCATCCGCTGCGCTGATTTAGGGCCCACCCCGGGCAAACAACGCAGCGAGTCCATCAGTTGTTCAAGTAACTGGCTGGTGCGCATAGATTAAAATGGCATTTTCATGCCTGGTGGTAACTGCATACCGCCTGTCACGTCCGCCATTTTCTCTTTTTGTTGCTCCTCAACACGACGGGCAGCATCGTTGAATGCGGCCGCGATCAAGTCTTCCAGCATGTCTTTATCATCTTCCATCAAGCTATCGTCGATGTCGACACGACGGATGCTGTGGCTGCCTGTCATGGTGACTTTCACCATGCCTGCGCCCGCTTCGCCTGTCACTTCCATGCTGGCAATTTCTTCTTGTACTTTCTGCATGCGCTCTTGCATTTGCTGCGCCTGCTTCATCATGTTACCCATACCGCCTTTACCAAACATAATTCTCTCTCTTGGTTAGGTGTCTTAAATTGGTCGAATGCTGTCTTCCTCTAACTCCGCCGCAAAGCGTTGAAGCATAAAAGTGACATTCGGATCATTATGCAGGCTGTGTGTCGCCTGCGCTAATTTTTGTTGATAGAGCTGCTCTCGCCGCTCTAACGGTGTGATTCCCGCTTCCCCGAGCTGCACCTCTAAGGTTATGGGGGCACCCAATGCCGTCGTCAAGGCCTGAGTTAATTGCTGCTGGGCTTTTTCGGTATTCAAGTGCGATTGATCCGGGCGCAATGTGAGCTGTACGCGCTCACCTTGCTGGGACATGGCCGCGTTGAGCGCCATTTGCTTGACCAATCGCTCCACCTCCAAGCTGTCTGCCAGTGCACACCAAGGATCTTGCGCATTGGTTTCCTCCACCAGTTTGTCACGCATGGCAGGCGTTTTTTCATGCTCTAGCGCCTGCTTTATCGACTTAGGGGTCAGGGTTGGTACGACCTCAGGCGATTGTGACACAGGCTGAGTAGGACGCCATTGATAAGGCTCTGACGATACCTTACTTCCATGCGATGTTTGCTGGGGGGCTGACGTCGAATTGCCCGTTTGATGCGCCGGGGCGGACACAGGCGATGCACTCTCTGCCGCCGTCGCTACGCGATCGAGCACAGATAACGCATCAGTCTTGGCCGGTGTCCGTCCCGTCTTTTTTACCCCATCTCCCGTTTTATCAGCTTGACGTTTCATACGACTACGCAGCTGATTACGCGCCTGAATAAGGCTAGAGGCAGGCGAAGAGGCAGATGGCTCACTCGCGGGCGCTGCATCCGGCACCGAGTCATCGACCACCGGTTGGCTTTGCTCGACGACACTCGCGTCACGCGCCTCACTGCCGGACGCATCTATGCTGGGCTCCTCCGCGCCAGTCTTTGCCATCGCCTGCTGAGGCGCTGGCGCGTGGGGAGCATTGGCGTTTTGGGGGCTTTCCGGCGTATCTCGGTCATTGCGCACCGGGGTACCGCCCATGGTTCGGCTCTGTTGTGCCTCATGCTCCTGAGGCGCATCGCTTGGTGGCGCTTGGTTTGGCGACGCCACACTGGCCGATGAGACCTGCGCTTTTAATGCATTCAACGCTTGCGAGGGATCTTTTTTTACCGGCGGCTGTGGCGCAGAAGCAGGATCGTGTGTCGGCACCGCTATAGTAGCCGGTTCATACGGCACGGTTTTGACCGGCTGAAACGCCAGCATACGCAGCAAGACCATTTCTAATCCCGCCCGCCCATCAGGGGCGTAAGGCAGGTCTTGCCGTCCTTGCAGTGCCATTTGGTAACACAGCTGCACATCTTGTGGCGCAAGTCGCGAGGCCAAGGCGTGGATCCGTGCTTGCTCACCACTGTCGTCATCATGCGTCTGAGGCAGTGCTTGAGCCAACGCCACATGGTGAAGCTGACTGGCTAACTCTTTGAGTAAGCCATCCCATTCCACCCCGACGTGCGCAATCTGCGCCAGCATGTTCATCAACTCGACCGCATCATGGTTCGCCAAGGCTTCAAGGAGTAAGAGTGCGTTATCGGTACTCAGTGTCCCTAGCATCTCTGCCACTGCTTGGGTGCTAATTTGGCCATTTCCCAGCGCAATCGCCTGATCGGTCAAGCTCAAGGCGTCGCGCATACTGCCTTCCGCCGCCCGTGACAATAGCATTAACGCACGTGACTCTGCCTCAACACCTTCTTGACCTAGAATATGCTCTAGCTGCGTTTGGATCTGACTGGCGTCAAAGTGCTTTAAATGAAACTGCAAGCAACGCGATAAAATGGTGACCGGTAGCTTTTGTGGATCCGTGGTCGCCAGCAGAAACTTCACGTATTCGGGCGGCTCTTCTAACGTTTTTAACAAGGCATTAAAGCTGTGGCGCGACAGCATGTGTACCTCATCGATTAGGTACACCTTATAACGGCCACGTGCAGGCTTGTACTGGACGTTATCGAGCAGCTCGCGCGTGTCTTCTACCTTGGTACGAGAAGCGGCATCAATCTCCAGCAAGTCAACGTACCGGCCCTCGTCGATCTCACGGCAGGTTGCGCACTGTCCACATGGCGATGACGACACGCCCTGCTCACAATTAAGCCCTTTGGCAAAAATACGCGCAATAGTGGTTTTACCCACACCGCGAGTACCACTAAACAAGTATGCGTGATGCAAGCGGTCATGATCCAACGCATTGGCCAAGGCCGTCAGCACATGACTTTGACCAGCCACAGACTCAAAATTATGGGGTCGCCACTTACGTGCGAGAACTTGGTAGCTCATGTCAATTCGCTTCCTGTATGCTTATGGCTAACGCGATACCCTGCACATAACCTGGCATTAATGACCGGCAAATTCGCACAAGCTATAAACCTTGATCCCAAGCGCGGCCAGTTTTTCTTCCCCGCCGATATCCGGCAAGCTTATCACAAAGCCAGCGTGTTCTACGGTGCCACCTAAACGGCGCACCAACTTCACGGTGGCTTCTATGGTGCCGCCTGTCGCCAGCAGATCGTCAATCACCAGTACTTTATCCCCCTCACCAATCGCATCACGATGGATTTCCAGGGTATCTTCACCGTATTCCAGCTGGTAGTTTTCGCTGATCACCGCGCGTGGCAATTTACCAGGTTTGCGAACTGGCACAAATGGCAGCCCTAGCGCAAGCGCCAGAGGCGCACCGAATAAAAAGCCACGTGACTCGGTACCAATCACCTTGGTAAATCCATGATCGCGATATTGTGCCACCAAGGCATCAATCGTCGCTTGGTAGGCAACAGGGTCTTCCATTAAGCTGGTGACATCGCGAAATAAGATGCCAGGTTTGGGGTAATCTGGGATGGTTTGAATACTTTGTTTGATGACATTCAAGCTGTCGGTGCTCATGGCCAATTCTCGCCGATAAAAAACGCAAACCGCCATGTTATGAATTTTCGGCCGAGCCAGCAACAGATTCCGTTTCAGGTAGGCGGAGAAACCAGCACAAGAGCACAATTAGGCAGGTAATCAGTAACGCTTTCAGCCACATCGCCCCGACGATATAAATGGAGAAACTGAAACTTGCCACAATCATGACGGTCGCGCGTCGTTTTACTTTGCGACTAATCGCGCGCTTTTGGTACCAATCGGTCAATATGGGTCCAAACGTGGGGTGGGCGTGAAGCCAGTTAGCGATACGAGGAGAGCCTCGCATAAAGCAGCCACTGGCGAGCAGCAAAAACGGCGTGGTCGGGAGTACCGGCAAAAAGGCGCCTGCCGCGCCCAGCGCGACCCATAACCAACCTAACCCATTCCATAACCAACGCCAAGGGGCTGTCGGTGCTTGCTGCATAATCTCTACTACCTCTCGATTCGCGATGGTTGCGCTTGTTCACTCACGCTAAGTGTAGTGGCAGAGACGATGGAGGTACAGGATGGCGAATAAGGAATACGGTGCGGTAAGTGAACAAGGCGGTGATTAGCCGCCAAAAACAATGCCAAGCCAGGTGAGACTGGCAGGTAAGGTCGGGATCAGTAGTACCAGCAGAAAGCCGATGAAGTACTTAACGTTATAGGGCTCTTTAAAATCGTGTTCCATTTTGTTACTTCACTCACAACAGCATAACAACGGTGAGCGGCTACTATAGCTCAGGTCAACAGCGCTAAAAACGGACTCTTTGTAAGGTTTTAGCTGATTCCTTGATTTACATCAGGGTAACAACTTGTGTGACTGCGTCATGATAAACGTCATTTTAGCCAATCAAGCGAACTGACCATGGATACAACAACCCTTGCTCAGCTGGGGCGTGAACTTAACCGCGAACGCACTGAGCTAGTAGCAACACTAACCACGCGATTGCGTGAAGACTGGGACAAGCATTGCGAAAACCTCACCATTTCGGATCTGATTAAAGAAAGCCAAGGGGTACCTGGTGCTATCCGATGCCTCGGTGAACGTTTAGAAAAAGTCGATGCGGCTTTATGTGCCATGGATTTGGAGATTTATGGCTTGTGTGCCGATTGTGAAAGTGACATTCCACTGGATGATTTAATCAATGATGCCGCCGAGCAGCGCTGCCCACAGTGTCGCGCGTCCAATTATTATCATCACGATCCAGCCACTCGCCGAGCCACTGCGGGAGCACGTAAAACCGTGTGATCGCGAGGTCGACTTTCGCTTGTCTCACCGTGGCTTAAACGGAACGCGCCCAGCATCAGCTGGGCGCGTTTTTTATTGACTGTCTAAAGCTGTCAAGTGGGTGATACTGACTACCACGCCTCCCTCGAACACGCGCTTAATCTTGATCAATGATCCAACGACGGAACGACTTACGCTCTTGGTCACTGGCTTTGGTATACCAAAGCTTAAGCTGCGACAAGGCATCACCCTTAATTGAGGCTTGGCCTTGATCGTCCACCTCGACTAATACGTCGTTAAGGTTTTTGCTTTCACCTTGGTCGATAATAATACCGTTTTCGCGGTTGTACTCCGCCACCAGCGCTTCCATATCGGCATAGGCGCCAAACCCATCACCTTTAAGCTCGACCGCCTCTAACGGCATTACCTCGCCGTTATCAAACTCAGCCTGCCATTGTGGGTTATCATCAAAATAGCTGGTCGCTTGGGTTTTCACTCTTAGGTTGGTATCAATGTTAATGGTGGCATCGCGGCCATCAACGTCTAGCTCAAACAGATACGGACGCGAGGTAAAAATCACCTCTTTACTGCCTCGCTTTACTTCGCCATCAAAGCGCATCACCAACTGGTGGGTGCCATTAGCAAGCTCAATGGTCTGCTGCGGCGCCCAGTTTTCAAAACTGATTTCCTTACCATCAACCACCACAAACTCAATATTGGGCGCGGAGGTAATTTCCGCCGCACTAGTCACACTCGCTGCTAAGAGAGTGCTGAGCACCAAGCCCATACCTACTACTTTTTTCATCTCTACTCCAAATCGTGATAATAAAAAAGCCGCCCTAAGGCGGCTTTTGTAACCAGTGCTACATGTAGCAATAATGGTTTAAGCTCAATTAGAACTTAACTTCCATACCTGCTACGTAGCCGAAGTCTTCTTCATCACCGTCGCTGTCGCCAACTTCTGCATACACGTGTGCGTTGCTGTGCAGTGCATAAGTCACGTTGGCATAGTAACCGTTCACGTCTGAAGCGTTGTCTTCTACGTCTTTGTTGTCGTAACCAACCGCAAAGGTGGTTTTACCCATAGTGTAGTCAGCAGCGATTGACATATAATCAGTGTCTAAATCATTAGAGCCATTGTCTGTAGAGACACGCCCGACTGATGCTGCTAGACCAACATTTTCAATGCCAGCATACTCAATTTCAAAGTTGTATGCGTCAATTTCTTTATCATCAGTACGGTCTACGTTATCAGCTTTCTGATAATAAACACGCGCGTCAACGTCAGCTACACGGTAGCCTAGGCGTGCTTCATAGATGCGAGTGTCGTCGCCAGCGAGGTAGCCTTTGTCATCAACATCGTTATCGCCTAAAGAGCCATCATCAAAGCCGTCGCTCTTGTCAGTGTAGGTTGCAGCACCGTAGAAAGTACCGTTGTCGTAAACGTACTTGCCTACTTGTTGTGCATGAGTGTTGTAACCGTCACCGAAAGCATTTTCAGCAAGCTCGTAATCTTTGGTGATACCAGCGTCATCCATCAGCAACAGCTGACGACCTGCGGTGAACTGACCCCAGTCACCTTTCAAACCAACGTAAAGGACGTTGTTTTCGACGTTACCGTTACTACCAGTGATATCGCGAGTTTGTTCTTTACCGCCGTTATCAATGTCTGTAACGCTATCTGCGCTTTCGAATTCAAAATCTACTGCCGCGATTGCACTAAGAGAGTCAGATACAGCAACTTCAGTATCAAACTGAACATCACCGTCGTCTAGACGCCATTTCGCATCTTGGTTGTTACCGATTTCTTGCATATACTGAACTTCAGCGGAACCCGACGCGTCTACTTTAACGCCGTTTGCGTCATACAGGTTGATGCTTGCTGATGCTGAGCCTGCAGCCAGCAGAGCTGGTACTGCCATTGCTAGAATAGTCTTTTTCATGGTTAATCCACTGCCTTTTCTATTTAGTCATTATGAGTTCCTTCTTGGAACTCTGTTTTATGGTGACTGTCACTCTATTACCAGCAGCAAACGCTGCGAAGCACAAAATGCCAGTTCACTGAAACTTCGTGGCTAATCGTGCAGAACATTTGTAGTTCTGTCAACTCGCCGGAAGCGCATTACAATCTAGACAAAAAACGCTTAAAAACAACGATATAGTGACATTTGTTGAACTGAGATCACAGTTTAATTAACTCAACACCCGCCTTTTGATGAAAATAAACAACAAACATTAACAACATAAAACACCAAAAATTACAGAATTAGTTGCTTACATTAGAATAAAAAACTAATCAATAGCTTAAATCAGGCGTTTTGTTAATCAAACGGCAGATCAGCAAGATAGCGAAGAATGGTTCAAATTAAATTCGTGACCAAGATCTCATATCTGTAAGGAAATCTTGCAGTTCGCGATCGTTTTCACGTTTTTGCTCCGTGTTATACTGGCCGCCAACCTTTGCAACTCGGACCTGTTGATGCWCAGCCCTGCCGTAAAATCAGACATTCGCGCGTGCTACCAAACGCTACAAGACCAACTTCCCCACTTTATTCCACGCAAAGCTCAGAACTATTTGGTGGCAGAGCTCGCGAAAACCTTGGCGGGTGATTATGAGCCCAAGCGTCGGCTGCTGGTGGCCGAGGCCGGCACTGGGGTCGGTAAGTCGATGGCCTATCTGATGGGGGCGATCCCATTTGCACTCAACAACAATAAAAAAGTGGTCATTTCCACCGCGACGGTAGCGTTGCAAGAACAGCTTGCCAATAAAGATATCCCGTTTTTTCATCGCATCTGCCCCAAACCGTTTGATTTTATATTGGCCAAAGGGCGCCAACGCTATTGCTGTGCACATAAGCTAAGTGCAGTGGCAGATACCGAGAGCATTCAAGGCGCGCTCTTTACCCAAAAACCCAAGCGCAGCGAACAATTGTTGCTGAATGATCTTTACGAAGCGCTAAGTCGGGGCAAGTGGGATGGTGACAGAGACAGTTGGCCAAAACCCATTGCTGATCATCTTTGGCAAGCCATCGCCTCTGATAAGCACACTTGTCATGCCGGTTTGCCCGCCCACCGTGGTTGCCCGTTTGCTAAAGCACGTGAAGCGATGGATAAAGCGGATGTGGTGGTGGTCAATCATAGCTTGCTGCTCGCCGATCTCGAACTCGGCGGCGGGGTGATCTTGCCCGAGCCAGAGCAGTGCCTGTATATGATTGACGAGGCGCACCACCTTCCCACGGTGGCGCGTGACTTTTCAGCCGCCAGTGCCAGCCTGTTGGGTGTGATCAGCTGGCTGGAAAAGCTCAATCAAGCGACGACTAAGTTGGGAAATACCGCGGATATGACGCGCGCACACCGCTTTGTTGATAGCTTACTCGAGGCGATACAAACCCTGATCCCAGGGCTGCGCGAGGCAAAAAACATGCTCAGTCAACTGTCGCTCAACGACGACGGTTGTTATCGCTTTGCCGACGGTGAACTGCCCGAAGCCCTGATTGCGCCCAGTGAGCAGCTTAAAACCGCGAGCAAAAAAGCTCATCAAGCATTGGGAAAAATTCATGATTTGATCAATGAGCGTCTGAAAGAAAATGACATTTCGGCAAAACTGGCTGATCCGGCGCTCGCGGAAACCGCGTTTTTCCTGCAACGGTTAGAAAACCTAGAAAAGGTGTGGACCTTGATGGCTCAACCTAATTCGGAGAAAGGCGCTCCCTTGGCACGTTGGGTGCAAGCGTGTCGCGAGCGCGAAGGCGATCTTTGGGTGCATGTTTCTCCTTTGGAAGTCGGTTGGCGCCTAGATCAAATGCTCTGGTCTCGCGCCGCTGGCGTGGGCCTTTTTTCCGCCACTTTGCGTGCTCTAAATCGGTTTAGCTATTTCTGCCGTCAGGTTGGTTTGAGCGAAACCGACGGCTCGCGTTATTTAGCCTTGCCCTCACCCTTTGATTACGCCAATAAAGCGCGCCTAGTGATCCCGACGATGCCTTGTGAGCCGCAAGCCAGTGCCTTTACAGAGGCATTAAACGATAAAATACTTGAGCACCTAGAAGGTGAACGTGCCTCTTTGGTGCTCTTTGCCTCCTATTGGCAAATGAAGCAAGTGACACAAGCGATTGAACGTACCTGCAAGCAACGGGGCTGGCAGCTGCTTTGCCAAGGGAGCCAGTCGCGTACCGCGTTACTCAAAGCGCATCAACAAGCCGTTAATAATGATAAAACCAGTATCATTTTTGGCACCGGCAGTTTTTCCGAAGGTTTAGATTTACCCGGTAACTTATTGACCAACCTTATTATTACTAAAATCCCCTTTGCCGTGCCGACGTCGCCGGTTGAAGAAGCACACGCTGAATATATCGAGCGCTGTGGTGGCAATCCGTTTTTACAAATTGCCGTACCAGAAGCCAGTAAAAAGCTGGTGCAATCCGTGGGGCGACTACTGCGCAAAGAAGAGGACTCTGGTAAAGTAGTGCTCCTTGACCGGCGCATTATCACCCGCAGATATGGCCAATCTTTACTCGACTCGCTGCCGCCCTTTAAGCGCGTGATCGAATCTTAAACTGATGAGTTAACATGCTGGAACTGATTGACCTCTCTACTTTAGTTATTCTGGGGCTGACTGCGTTTGTCGCTGGATTTATTGATGCGGTGGCTGGCGGCGGCGGCATGCTCACTGTGCCTGCCCTGTTATCGCTAGGCCTGCCGCCGCATGTTGCGTTAGGCACCAATAAGCTGGCCGCGACCTTTGCTTCAAGCACCGCTGCCTTCACTTATTATAAAAAGCGCCTATTTTCTCCCTCGTTTTGGCAACATGCTTTTTGGGGCACTTTAATTGGCGCCACGGCCGGCACCCTGCTGGTGGACGTGTTAAGCACCGAGTGGCTCGAAAAAGCCATACCAATCGTGGTATTGGTGGCCGCGGTGTATACCATTTGGCACCCACACCCAAAGGGTGATAACAACCAGCTACCCGCACCTTGTCCGAAGTTGCCAATCAAACAATGGAGTCAAGGTTTATCACTTGGCTTTTACGACGGGGTAGCCGGCCCGGGAACCGGCGCGTTTTGGACGGTTTCCACCATGTCGCTCTATCGGATGAATATATTGCTATCCTCTGGGTTGGCAAAAGCGATGAACTTTACCAGCAACTTCACCTCACTGGTGGCGTTCGCACTATTAGGCCATGTGAGCTGGGCACTGGGCTTAACCATGGGTGCGTGTCTTATGCTGGGTGCCTTTATTGGCGCACACTCGGCCATCCGCTTTGGTAGCCGTTTTATTCGCCCTATTTTTATCACCGCGGTAGTTATTCTAGCGGGCAAACTTGCCGTTGATGCGTGGTTTTAGCCCTCAATAAAAGAGAACGACACCATGAAAGCGCAAATCGATGCCATGGCTCAGCATTTAGACCAACTCGCTGTTCAAGCGGCAGAGGTCGATCGGCGTCGCGGCGAAGCCAAAGCCCCTTTATTTGCCACGCCACTTTTTCACTGCAAAGGCAAGCTGTTAACGCCTTGTGTTAATGAAGCCCAAGGCTTATTGGCGGTGATGCGCCGCGACCATCAACAAGGCATGCTAACGGATGCGCGCGCGACCCATATTTGCGACACCTTGTTATCGCAAATCACCGCACTGCAACGTGAGCTTGCCACCCAACCTTTACGTAAGCAAGAACAAGCGCGGCGTGGGCCACGGCGACAGTCAATCGGTGAACTTTATCAAGACTTGGCCAAACACCAAGACTGGGAAAGGCGTCTCGCCGACAAACTCCGTGATGCCAACGCCAGTGTTGAGATGGCTTCCAGTCCGGCTATACGGCAACAGCATCAAAAGCAAGTTCTCGCGCTCGAGCAGCGTCTAGCACGATGCACCAAAGCCCGAGAGCGTATTGAAACCACCATTACTTACCGGGAAAAGCGATAACGTAAGGAGCGAATGTGCTACCACTGATATACCATCCCATTTACTCTGATTTCCCGCTTCCCGAGGGTCACCGTTATCCTCTGCAAAAGTACCGGCTGCTCTTTGAGCGCTTGCAAGCGCTTGCCTTGCCGGTTGCGTTTTATCAGCCCACCGCCGCGCAAAGAGAGATCATTGACGCGGTCCACGATCCCGCCTATGTAAGCCAATTACTCGAGGGCAACTTGCCTTTGGTTAAAATGCGTCGTATTGGGTTTCCTTGGAGTGCGTCGCTCATAAAACGCAGTTTAACCTCTCTGGGTGGCACCACCTTAACGGTGGATCAGGCATTGCGCACAGGCCTGGCGATTCACCTTACTGGCGGCTATCATCACGCCCACTATGATTTTGGCAGTGGCTTTTGCTTATTTAACGATCTAATGATTGCCGCGCGTCATGCTCTCACACAGCCGGGCATAGAGACAGTGATGATCGTCGATTGCGATGTTCACCACGGTGACGGCACGGCCGCACTGGCCTCCTCACATCCAGATATTGTGACCTTTTCCGTCCACTGTGAAAAAAATTTTCCCTCGCGCAAGCCAGCATCAACGCTTGATTTACCCCTCCCGATTGGCACCCAGGATAGCGACTACCTTGATGCCTTGTTACCTTTACTCGACCTTGCTCTGGCTCAGCATCGCCCCGACATGGTGATCTATGACGCTGGCGTCGACGTGCATAAAGACGATGCGTTGGGGTATTTGTCACTTACCACTGAGGGCATTTTTCAACGCGACACAGGCGTACTATCACGGTGTGCCGCCCACCAGATCCCGGTCGCTGCGGTCATTGGAGGAGGTTATCATGACACCCATGAGCAGCTGATCCCGCTGCACGAACAACTCATCCAAGCCGCTATCACTCACTTTCCCGACTTTTCCGCCAGCCTGGAGGCATCATGACTGACTCACATTCTTCCTCGTCAAAAGCACTCGAAGAGGCGCCCGACGACGTCAAGCTCGCGGTCGATCTTATTTACTTGCTTGAAAGCCATGCGATTGATACCGACACAGCGCTCTCCGCGATCGATATGGTTAAGCATGATTTGCTGACTAAAAAAGCCGCGTCATCCAGTGATTAAGTCATCTTTATCTATCCGTTCGGGCAGCGTAGAAGTAGATTCAGTGCGATGACTCAATGGCAACATGAGGCATTGATCACATTTCGTTCAGCGCGCATGCAACCAATATTGAGTCAAAAAAATACCGGATAATATGCGAAGGCGTTGAGATGACTGCTTTAACATCAAGTAATTAGCGTCAATTCCATTACATTTTGATTACAATTTTTAGGACTGTTATTGACACCTAGCACCGCTCAAAAAACCAACATCTCAACAAACATCTAGTGTTTTGTCTCACAAATATCGGTATTATCCGGCGTGCTCCACCTAGTGTATTGCTGTGCTAAGACATCAATATCGCGGTTAACGGTGCACTCTGGCAACAGCCGAGCATGGATTCAAAATGCTGTTGCAGATCCAACATCACGCGTCATAGCAGCCAGACATTTTGGTGCTACTGCGCGTTTCGTTGCTCACCTGCATGGACGGCAGAGATCTCACATGGACAGTGGTTGTCGACCCTCGCTCTCTCACCATGAACAATAGGTTCTCGTCGCGAAAGAGCAAGGCGTCTCCCAACAGACAAAACAGAGTTTAATGATGGAACAACTTAAAAATCTATTTGTGTCCATAGTCGATACAGGTAACGGCCTCCTTTGGGGCAGCGTACTCATTTATCTTTTGATTGGCTTAGGTTTGTACTTCACCGTGCGATCTGGCTTTATTCAATTCCGTAACTTTGGCCACATGTTCAAACTGATGGCCAACAGCCGCGATGGCGCGTCAGGTGGTATCTCTTCTTTCCAAGCCTTTAGTACCAGTTTGGCGGCGCGCGTCGGTACCGGAAACATGGCCGGTGTGGCCGTGGCGCTCTATCTGGGTGGCCCTGGTGCGATATTCTGGATGTGGCTGACGGCATTGGTCGGTATGGCAACTAGCTTTGTCGAATCTACTTTGGCGCAAGCGTACAAAGTGAATCACAACGACAAGACCTTTCGCGGTGGCCCTGCTTACTATATCGAAAAAGGCTTAGGTCAGCGCTGGTTAGGCATTGCGTTTGCTATCTGCCTGATTATCGCCTTTGGTCTGGCGTTTAACGGTGTCCAGTCCAACTCGATTGCCGCAGCAATGAATACCGCGTTTGGCTTTGATGCCTTAGCGGTTGGCATCGGCCTTGCCTTAGTGACCGCACCTGTGATTTTTGGCGGTATGCGTTCGGTTGCGCGTGTGGCCGAGCTGATCGTACCGTTCATGGCACTGGCGTATTTGCTGGTCGCGCTTATCGTGGTCGGTATGAATATCGAACAACTGCCTGCGGTAATCTCAACCATTGTTAAAAGCGCGCTCGGGCTTGAACAAGCGGCTGGTGGTGCAATGGGTTATGCTATCGCGCAAGCGATGATGCACGGTATCAAGCGTGGTTTGTTCTCCAACGAAGCAGGTATGGGTTCGGCACCGAATGCGGCCGCTACCGCAACCACTAAACCCAATCACCCAGCGGCGCAAGGCTATGTGCAGATGCTGGGGGTTTTTGTCGACACCATCGTTATCTGTACCGCGACGGCATCGATCATCTTGATCTCCGGTATGCTTGAGCCAAATAGCGGTCTCACGGGTATTGCGCTTACCCAAGAAGCATTAGTTAGCCAAGTGGGTGACTGGGGCGCGGCCTTTATTGCCATTGCGATTCTGCTGTTTGCCTTTACCTCGATCATTGCCAACTATTCTTATGGTGAGTCAAACATCGAGTATATATTCAAGTGCCGGAAAGCCATTTTACTCTACCGTATCGCCGTGCTCGCGATGGTATTAATCGGCGCGGTGATGGATCTGCCACTGATTTGGAGCTTTGCGGACTTGTCGATGGGCATGATGGCGGTGATCAACTTGGTGGCTATCGCGCTCTTGTCGGGTGTTGCGTTTGCGCTGATGAAAGACTATGAAGATCAGCGCCGTGCGGGCAAAAAACCCACCTTTGATCGCACTAAGTTCCCGAAATTGGATAAACAAATCGATAAAGACGTTTGGTAATTCCTTGCGGGGTATACGAAAAAACCACCGAGTCATCGGTGGTTTTTTGTTACTCACTGAATGAAATCTAGATTCTCACCCATAGACGCTGCGGCGTTACACACTCAACCAATAACCAATCAGCAGGGTGAAGACAAAACACGCGCCCGAATAAAAACCTAATTCAATCTTACGCGCCGTCATGTCCTCTGCCTCTTCTGGCTTTAAGGTGATCCCCCAATACGCAAAGCCAATGGACGATGACAGCAATAGCACACCGAGACCGAACGCCAACCCTTCAACCGCATGGATCAATGTCATTTTTCCTCTCACTTTCGTCACTGACTTGTAGCACGTTGATTATACGCCCTGAGAGCCACTACGAAAACCATCAGCGAAGGGTTCATTGTCTCGCCACGAGAGCCTCTACTTTAGTCGCGAGGACCGTTCCCATGGTTAGCGCCATAGTTCACTGATGGGCGTGTCCGGTGAAAAGTCATGAGCAATTTGCGCTTGCAGCAATTCAGCGGTGGCCATCGCATCCGTCAGCGCATGGTGGCTTTGGTAAAAGGGCAAGTGATAACGATGACGACTGTCGGCTAAACGAATCGACTCAGGCGGGCGGCGTGCAATCCAATCCATGAAACTGCGTTTACCACTTCGGTGTTTGCGCGCTTCTAACTCCATGGTATCGACCATTGGGAAAATAATCCCCTCCCCCAAACGCTGTTTGAACGCGCGGTCGAGAAACTCCCGCTCAATACGGCGGTAGTGAACGACGACGACGGAGCCGGCCAACGCACTCAGTAAGGGCTCAATCACATGCGAAAAGTCAGGGGCATTGACGATATCCGAGTGGGTGATGCCATGAATCACAATCGACGACTCTGCCAACGGCCGATTAGGGTTAACAATCCAATGTTGCGCATGCTGACAACGAATACGATTCAGGGTAAAGGGCACCAAGCCAATACTAACAATCGCATCTTGTTGGCTATCAAGTCCTGTGGTTTCAAAGTCTAACGCCACAAAAGACACCTGAGAGACAGGGGTATCAGGCGATACCCAGCCTTGCTGATAAAACGCTTGCAAGGTCTCGTGCTGAACCGTCTCCCGTTTGGTTTCTAACATGGCACGCCAGTCAACGTGGTCGGCATCCTCTTTTTTTCTCAAATCGAAATGAAGCATACCCTCCCCTTAAGACCGATTCGGCTGATAACGGAATTTCAAGAATTTCTGTGCGTTGCTTAAGATCTGAAACGCATCTTTTAAGTTTCGACGTTCAAAATCAGACAGGTTCTCTGGCTCAATATTGTTATCCGGCTCACGCCCAGCCTCAATATCCAGTGCTTGATGACGAATGCGCACCATAGAAATAAACTCCATGGCATCACGTAAGTCTGGCCCGCGACCTTTCGGCAAGATCCCAGACTCGATAATATCGTCCAAGCGCTCAAAAGAGTTTTGCGAGCGTGAGTCGATCGCCAATGAATGCACCCGAATCAGATCGGCCAAAGGTGCGGTGCCACGACGTTTTAAGTTAATGGAATTGTTATGACGCCCGTCTTGCTCCATCACAAAGTCTTTGAAAAAGCCCAGTGGCGGTGTGCGATTGAGCGCATTGCGTGCCATCGCCGCCAAGAAGCGGTTGTTGCGACGAGCCCGACGACCAATAAAAGCTTTGAGTTGCTCTGCCCAGTTAGTACGGCCATGGACGCCATCAAGGTCAAAAAAGATATTGCTGTCAAGCAGCGAGCGCGGGCTGGGGTTATCAATCCAATCAGCAAAGCATTGCTCCCACTCTTTGAGCGTTTTTCGCCATTCAGGGTTGGTCGCCATAATATTGCCAGTGCAATAGGTATACCCGCAGGCATTAAGGCCATCAGAGACACGTTTAGACAAGGCTTCAAAATAGGCATTGTGCTCACTGTGCTCATAACTATCGTCCAAAATAATGGCGTTATCTTGGTCGGTAACAATCAGTTGTTCGTCGCGCGCCATCGAACCCATGGCTAAAAAGCAATACGGTACGGGTGGCTCACCGAGCTCTTCCTCGGCAAGCTCAAGCAAACGTTGCTTGAAACTACGGCCAATCACCGACAGCGCAGAGCCTATCATGTGTGAATTCGCGTCTTCGTTGACCATACGGACAAAGCAATCTTTCACCTGTTGAGACAGGATCACCAAATCATCCACAGATTGCTGGCGGAAAATACTCGCCACCAAAAACAAGCTGTTTTGCGACTCATAGCGCGCAATATCAGACAGGGCAACCACGCCAATCGGCTTACCGTGTTGGAGCACGGGCACATGATGAAGGTTTGAGCGCAAGATGGTCAGCATTGCCTCAAAGATATACGCATTGTGGTCAAGCGTGATCAGCTGTGGTGACATAATTTCTTGCACTGGCGTCTCATAAGGCAAGCCTTCCGCTAACACCCGATTACGTAGGTCACGGTCAGTAATGATCCCTAATACAGGCTTGAACCCCGTGTCAGGGTCAGGCTCATCGCCCATCACCAGAATAGAGGAAACTGTCTCTTGGGACATCACCTGAGCGGCATGCTGAACCGAGTCGGTACTTGAAATCATTACCGGATCGCGAATAATCAGTTTTTTGACCTTGGAGGTGGTCAAGTCGTTGGCTTCATTATGACTCGATACCGCTTGGCGTAACCGAGTTCGGTCTTCTACCTCAACAAAGTCAGCGAAATGCTCAAAGTCGTCAAACAAACGGTTAAACATCGCTTCAGGGATGAAATAGATCAGCGTATCTTCGATCGCTTTGGCAGGCATCCGGACGCGGTTATTCATCAAAAGGCCCATTTGACCAAAGATATCGCCTTCTGAAATACGGTTGTATAAGGTGCCATTACGGCGAAATAGCTCAACGGCACCGCTACGCAAAATGGCCAAATCGTGAATTTCATCACCGTAAGCAAAAATATCGGTACCTGCGCGGTAATAACTGATTTCAATGCTGGTTGCCACCTCAGCCACCACCTCTTCCGGCATCGCGTCAAACGGCGCGTACTGCGCAAGAAATGTCGCGATTTCAATCTGTTCAGCTTCCATAATGCTCACCTAAACCTGCATTTTATTGAAGGACGCCCAGATCGGGACGTCCGTTCTTTCGCGAGCGGCACAGCTCAAGCGCTCGCCGGATAATAAAAAAGGCAGCCCCGACGGCCTGCCTTTCCTATCTTAGCTAACAATCAAACAGTTAGCACACCTCTTTATTTTGCGCGTGGCTCCGAAGCCAAGCCTTTAAACAAAGAGACAGTCGCAACCAGCAGCACCACCGCGAATGGGAAGCCTGTTGAGACGGCCATCGCTTGCAACGCTACCAAGCCGCCGCCAAGGATCAGCGCCACCGCAACCAAGCCCTCGAATGATGCCCAGAATACCCGTTGTGAGACGGGTACATCCATTTTTCCGCCCGCCGAAATCGTATCAAGCACCAAAGAGCCTGAGTCGGATGACGTGACGAAGAAGACAATGACCAGAATAATACCAATGAACGAGGTAATCGTCGCGAGCGGCAGGCCTTCAAGCATTGCAAACAGCGTTAAAGAAAGCTCGGCATCGACAACGGCGGTGTATCCTTCGTTAACAAACTGGTCAATTGCCGTCCCCCCAAATGACGTCATCCAAAGTACACTGGCCGCGGATGGGATCAACAACACACAGGTAATGAATTCACGCACGGTTCGGCCACGCGACACCCGYGCGATAAACATCCCGACAAATGGTGACCAAGAGATCCACCATGCCCAATAGAAGGATGTCCAACCTTGAGTAAAGTTGGCATCTTCACGGCCAAATGGCATCGCCAATGCTGGCAAGTTTTCTAAATAGGCACCAAGATTGCCAAAGAAGCCGGTCAGAATCGCGAGCGTTGGGCCAACCGCAATCACAAACAGCAGCAATAAGAACGCCAGGATAAGGTTAAGCTCGGATAGGCGCTTTACCCCTTTGTCGACGCCGGCGACCACTGAGAAAATCGCCATTGCGGTGATCAACACGACCAAGATGACTTCAGTCGTTGCCCCTAACGGCGTATCAAACAAATAATGCAATCCACCCGAAGCCTGTGACGCGCCGATACCTAAAGAGGTCGCGAGGCCAAACAAGGTCGCAACAATCGCGAGCACATCAATCACATGCCCCGTCCAACCCCAAACGCGTTCACCGAACAAGGGATAGAATACCGAGCGGATAGTCAGCGGCAACCCTTTGTTATACGCAAACAGGGCAAGGCCAAGCGCCAGCACCGCGTAGATCGCCCAAGGATGCAGTCCCCAGTGAAAAATAGTCGCTGACATCCCTAAGCGACGAGCCGCGTCTGTATCCCCCGCGGCACCGCCTAACGGTGCCCAGTCAGTCCGGATACCATGGGCATTTGTCGACGTGCCATCGAGCGCGGTTTGAAAATGTGTCAGCGGCTCTGACACACCATAGAACATGAGACCAATGCCCATACCCGCGGCGAACAGCATCGCGAACCAGCCACCATAGCCAAAATCCGGCTTGGCTTCTGTGCCACCCAGCCTCACTTTACCTAACGGCGAGACAATCAATATTAAGCAAGCAATGACGAAAACATTACCTGTCGAGAGGAAAAACCAATCGAGATTTGCCGTTAACCAAGCACGTAAATCACCAAAAATCGGCCCCATTTTGTCTTGAAAGGCCAAGGTCACAAAGACAAAGGCCATGATCGCCAGCCCTGAGACCATAAATACACGGTTATGAATATCAAAACCAAACGGGCCCACTTTTAGAGCGACGTTATCCTGACCCACTTGGTAGTCAGTATCGATCGGATTCACCTGACCGTCTGGCGTCATCATATCTTCATGGCTTTTATCGCTCACACGTAAACTCCTTACTCCGTCTACTCGGCAACCTGCCATTGTTGCTGAACGCTGTCTGGGTGACACTCGATATCGAGGTAAACGTCAGCCCACAAAAAGACACAATGACAGAAAAGTCAGCAAGAATATCACACAAGCTAAATAGGTGAATAAAGGCTTGGCGAGCTTGGTCAAGGATTAACCACATCACGACTCTTCATACCAGGGGAATAGACATTAGCGGCAGAAAAGGTCTGAWAAGAAAGAGAGGAATAAAAAAGAGGCAGCGCGTAGTGCGCTGCCTCTTTCGTCATCGACGAGATTACCGATGTTTTGCTAATTAAGCACGCGGCTCTGAGGCCAAACCTTTAAACAGAGACACGGTAGCAATCAGCAACACAATGGTGAATGGGAAGCCTGTCGAGACCGCCATCGCTTGCAGGGCAACCAAGCCCCCACCAAGGATCAGCGCAACGGCGACTAAGCCCTCGAAAGATGCCCAGAACACACGCTGTGGTACAGGCACGTTCACTTTACCACCGGCAGAAATGGTGTCGATAACCAATGACCCTGAGTCAGACGAGGTGATAAAGAACACCATGACCAGGACAATACCGATAAACGACGTGATCGCTGCCAGTGGCAGATCATCTAGCATCGCAAACAGTTTCAGTGACAGCTCTGCATCTACAACGGCTGTGTAGCCTTCATTGACGAACTGACCAATTGCGGTGCCGCCAAAGGCCGTCATCCACAACACACATGCAGCTGATGGGATAATCAACACACAAGTGATGAATTCACGCACGGTACGGCCACGCGATACGCGCGCAATAAACATACCGACGAATGGGGACCAAGAAATCCACCACGCCCAATAGAAGGATGTCCAGCCTTGGGTAAAGTTGGCATCTTCACGGCCAAATGGCATTGACAGCGCAGGCAAGTTTTGCAGATACGCGCCCAAGTTACCAAAGAAGCCTGTCAGGATAGCGATGGTTGGACCTACGGCAATCACGAAGATCAGCAGCAATAGCGCAAGCATCATGTTGATTTCAGACAGGCGCTTGACCCCTTTATCAACACCAGCAACAACCGAAAGAATCGCTGCCCCTGTGATACCCATTACCAATAACACTTCTGTGGTATCACCTAGCGGTGTATCAAACAGATAGTGAAGACCCGCTGATGCCTGTGAGGCCCCTAAGCCGAGCGATGTCGCAAGACCAAACAAGGTCGCGATGATTGCCAAAATGTCAATCACGTGGCCCGTCCAGCCCCAAACACGTTCACCGAACAGTGGGTAGAACACAGAACGCATGGTCAAAGGCAAGCCTTTGTTATACGCAAACAGTGCCAGGCCTAACGCCAATACCGCGTAAATCGCCCATGGGTGCAAGCCCCAGTGGAAAATAGTCGCAGACATACCTAAGCGGCGCGCCGCCTCTGTATCGCCGGCAGCAGCCCCTAAAGGCGCCCAGTCAGTGCGAAGGCCTTCAGCCCCCACGGATGTCCCACCTAGCGCCGTTTGGAAATGCGTCAATGGCTCTGATACCCCGTAGAACATCAGACCAATACCCATACCAGCAGCGAAAAGCATCGCAAACCAGCCGCCGTAGCCGTAGTCAGGCTTCGCTTCGGTACCACCGAGCCTCACTTTACCCAGTGGAGACGCAATCAGAACTAGACAGGCAATGACAAAAATGTTTCCTGCTGAAAGGAAGAACCAGTCTAGGTTTGAGGTTAGCCATCCACGGAGGTCCCCAAAAACAGGACCAATTTGGTTTTGAAAGGCCAGGGTGACAAAAATGAAGGCCAAAATAGCCAGCCCTGAGACCATAAATACTCGGTTGTGAATATCAAAACCAAACGGGCCGAGTTTCAGTGCCACGTTATCCTGACCGACCTGATAGTCAGTATCGATCGGGTTAACCTTCCCGTCTGGTGTCATCATATCTTCATGGCTTTTATCGCTCACGAGTTAACTCCTTAGTCCGTTTATTCGGAAGCCTGTGAGTGTTGGTGGTGCGCCCATTATTTATTGCCGTTCAAGCCATCTTTATCAGCAATAAAAGACCAGCTGTCACCACACAATCCGCTACATTACCACATCTGAGAAAAAATTTAATTAGGCCCCTAACCAAATGCTTACTTTCTGACCACCCACCTAATTCTAACTTCCCTCCATGTCCCGATTTTACTGGCCTTCCCAGTTATTTGAACTCTTTATTTCAGAACAATAAACAATTTAGTTAATAGGCTTGAGAATCCCTAAGACCCTTTTAAAATCATAGTGGTATTTTCCACCATTGCGAAGTAAATATGCGAAGCAAATATCGCGAGCATGACAGTCTTCACGCTTGGTCATCGCGCTTTCTCATATCAAATCCCCCTTCATTGCAACAAAATGCAAACACAACTCAAACAAAGTGACTCTTGTCACATCTATAAAACCACGTACAATACCGCCGCAATCGTTTTCCATCCTAAGTTTAACGTTTGCGGAGCAACATCATGCAGTTTGGCATTGGCCTTTTGGGGATTAGCGTCCTCTTTCTTGTCGCGATGGTTTTTTCTGAAAATCGCGCCGCGATTAACTGGCGCACCGTTGGCGGTGCATTCCTAATACAAATCGTCTTTGCTGGCTTTATCATCTCGGTTCCCCTAGGCCAGCGTATTTTAGCCAATGCATCTGAAACCGTCTCTGCGATCATCAGCTTTGGTGACATTGGTGCCGAATTCCTCTTTGGCGATCTCGCGACATTCAAACTCGGTTTTATATTTGCCTTTAATGTATTACCCACCATCGTTTTTTTCTCTGCCCTGATCGCCGTGCTGTACCACATTGGTGTCATGACATGGATCATTCGCCTGATTGGTGGATTACTACGACGTGTACTCGGCACATCGCGTACAGAATCTATGTCTGCTACCGCCAATATTTTTGTTGGCTCTGTTGAAGCGCCGCTGGTCGTTCGTCCTTTTCTTGCAGCCATGACACGCTCAGAGCTGTTTGCTGTCATGGTGGGCGGGCTCGCCTCAGTGGCTGGCGGCACTATGGTCGGCTATGCCGGGCTCGGTGTGGAAATGAAGTATCTCATTGCAGCGGCGTTTATGTCGGCACCGGCAGGACTCATGATGGCTAAAATCATGGTGCCACAAACCGAAACGCCGATGAGTCAAGCGCAACATCAATCAGTAGAAGACGCACAGGATAAGCCAGTCAACCTGATTGATGCCGGCACGCAAGGCGCATTAAGTGGCTTACAAATCGCCATGGCGGTGGGTGCCAGCTTATTGGCCGTGATCAGCATGATTGCGCTTATCAATGGTGGCTTAGGTAAGCTTGGTCCGATGGTACACGTGCCTCAGCTAAGCCTTGAGTGGTTATTTGGCTACCTGTTCGCGCCCGTCGCTTGGTTAATTGGTATCCCTTGGCAAGAAGCCATGACCGCAGGCACCTTGATTGGTAAAAAAATCGCCGTGAACGAGTTTGTTGCGTTTGCTGATTTTATGAACCTAAAAGGCCAGTTATCCGCCCACAGTCAAGCTATCGTGACATTTGCACTGTGTGGTTTTGCCAACTTGACCTCCATTGCCATGTTGATGGGCGGCCTAGGCGGTATCGTACCCGAACGCCGTGGCGACATTGCTAAACTCGGTATGCGAGCCATTCTCGCGGCGACGCTAGCCAACCTGATGAGTGCGACGCTCGCTGGCCTCTATCTTTCCCTGTAACGGCACAGCGTATTCGCTCGCGACCTGGCACACTGTTTCTCACCATGGACGGTGAGTAAAAAATAGACTCGAAAACCGCACTGGCACTCTGTTACACTTAGTTAACTTTACGTAAAGAGATGTAATGACATGCGATACCCATGGGTTTTATTCGATGCCGACGAGACCTTGTTTCACTTTGATGCCTTCTCTGGCCTACAACGTCTATTCTCACATTATGATGTCGATTTTGATCATCAGGCGTTTGCCGAGTACTCCGCACGCAATAAGCCACTGTGGGTACAGTATCAAAATGGCGAAATTGACGCCCAGACTCTACAGACAGAACGCTTTACTTGCTGGGGAAAGCGCTTAAACGTCGCCCCTTCCACCTTAAACCAAGGCTTTTTAGATGCCATGGCAGACATCTGTGAACCATTACCAGGGGCACGGGAACTGATCGACGCTATTTCCCCACATGCCCATATTGGCATCATCACTAACGGATTTACGGCTTTGCAAGATATTCGTTTAGAAAAAACAGGGTTGAAGGATGCGATTTCTACGTTGGTTATTTCCGAACAGGTCGGTATCGCTAAGCCTGATCCACGTATTTTTGAACATGCGTTTGAAAAAATGGGCCGCCCGCCGAAAGAAAAAATATTGATGGTGGGTGATAACCCACATTCCGACGTCCTTGGCGGGATGCAAGCGGGCATTGATACATGCTGGCTAAACGCTGATAACACGCCCGTCCCTGAAGATATTGCGCCGACACACCAAGTTAGCTCCTTGCATCAATTAAAGAACTGGCTACTGCCGACCTAAACATGGATCCAAAAAAAAGAGAGCAATCATGCTCTCTTTTATCAGCGCCGCCATTGTCCATAGCGGCCTAAACGCCATCGCGCGTCTCTTAGCTGTGGTCGCCTTTGATGAATGCAGCTTGCTCTGCGCGCTCACCTTGGTCGGTGCTGGCGACAAAGTTGATTGAGCGGCTGTTTTGGTTTTGGGCATGGATAAATACACGACCAGACTCATCCGTTACCTTCGCATCCAGACCCGATTCGCTGGCGACTTTAGCGCCTTTTACCGCTTGACCTTGTTCAGTGACCGTTACCCAAGCGCCCCCTTCTGCAGGGTCTACATTGAGGTTCAGACCACCCGCCATCACAGACGTTGAAGCGAACGCTAGGGCAAAGATTGCAGCCAATTTTTTCATGGTTTGTTTCCTCTTTCGTAATGGGTTGACGGCTATTAAACGCAAATTATGCCGGCGATTTGTCACCTCAATGTCTCCATTTCCAAAACCTGGTTTCAGAGAGTCATTAAGGTGCTAGCACGGTTCAATATCGCCGTTGCGTTATTGCCTTGGAACGAGAGTGAGATTACGCCTGAAATACCGTGACGACAATCACAATAATATGAATAACTCATTCGAAAAATTTCACAAGACGGCGGCAGTTATTCGGCGTAGAAAAGGGAAGATGGGGAATATTTTTCTGTCCAGTGATCGACTTCATTCCCATCCTCGTTTTCACCCTTGCAACAAAGTGATCCTTCCCAAGTCGTCACCAAGAGTTGCAATAAGGCAACTTATTGGGTGGGGAAACGAACGCAAAAGGGAGAACAATGATGTTAACACGCACGATCTCGACATTAGCTATCACTGCGACATTGCTGGTTGGAATGGGAAGCGCCGTTGCTGCCCACCATAAAGGCGAGCATGACATTGTTGATACGGCGATGAAAAATGACGACTTTTCAACCTTGGTGGCAGCCGTAAAGGCAGCGGATCTGGTTGATACTTTGAAAGGAGAAGGCCCATTTACCGTCTTTGCCCCCACTAACGCAGCCTTTAACAAGTTACCTGACGGCACGGTAGAATCGTTACTCAAGCCGGAAAACAAAGGCAAGCTCACCGATATCCTGACCTACCATGTCGTTCCAGGAAAAGTAACGGCTGAGCAAGTAATGGGAATGTCTTCCGCGACCACAGTGCAAGGCAGCGACGTGATGATTAAAACATCATACGGGGATGTAAAAGTCGATAACGCCACCGTCATCAAGCCCGATATCATGACCACTAACGGCGTTATCCATGTGATTGATACCGTAATAATGCCCTAGCACCTTATTCGTCTCGCGTTCAAAGGGCGCTTGTGAAGCAATATGGGCGAGACAGCAAGGATAGATAAGGACGTAAAAAAACAGCCTATTCCGCGAGTAGGCTGTTTTATTCATCCGTCTAGTGACGACGCATGCAGCGGATTTTACGCCGCTTTATCCGTGCACTTTTGTTGAAACTTACCCAACAGCGCGTGGTAGAAGTCATGGTCAGATAAGGTGCCAACCAGTTTTCCTTCTTCGATGAGTAACACCGGTTTAACAGTGTGGTAGCGAATTTCAATCGCATCACGCATTTCAATGTCAGGCGAGGCAACCACTATGGTGTCGTCTCCAACTTGTGACAGATCTTGAACGTCTTTTTGCCATTCAACGACACGCAAGGGTTGTGAGCCAGCCGCAGCTGACAAGCGACCACCCTGCTCTGCGGTAACCCAAATATCACGCTGCTCACACACTTTCCAACGGTTGTCGACATGTGGTAGGTCGTCAACAGACTTCATCATCGACCGCCCTTTCAACACATTTAGTGGATTGGTATGAGCCACAAAGTCACGCACGTAATCGGTCTCGGGACGCAGCACAATGTCTTCAGGCTTACCATGTTGAATAAGCTGGCCCGATTCCATAATGGCAATGTTGTTACCAATTTTTAGTGCCTCGTCCAAGTCATGGCTCACAAACAAAATCGTTTTATTGAGCTTTTTCTGCAGCTCTAGCAACTCGTCTTGCAGCTGCGCACGGATCAGTGGATCCAATGCCGAGAAAGGTTCATCCATCAGCAGAATATCACTGTCCATCGCGAACGCACGAGCCAAGCCAACGCGCTGCTGCATACCACCCGACAGCTCATGCGGGTATTGATAAGCCCAATCGTCCAACCCGACCATTTCTAGTTTTTCCAGCGCTTGTCTACGACGCTCTTTCTTGCTGATACCTTTCATTTCCAGGCCAAAGGCGACGTTATCAACCACTGTCAGCCAAGGCATAAGCGCAAACTTTTGGAACACCATAGACGCACGGTTAGTGCGAAGGTGGCGAAGGGTTTGCGAATCAACCGTTGCCATGTCGACCATTCTGTTGTCATCACGGAGTTCAAGGCTACCGCGGCTGATGGGATTCAATCCATTCACCGCGCGCAGTAGACTCGATTTACCTGAGCCCGATAGGCCCATCAAGACGCAGATTTCACCTTCTTTCACATTGAGTGAAACATTGTCCACGCCCACGACTTGACCGGTTTTCTCGATGATCTCTGAGCGGCTTAATCCGTTATCAAGCAGGTCCAGTGCTGGCTTAATATTGTCGCCAAACACCACGTCTAAATTTTTAATTGCGATTGCGTCCATGGTTTCCCCCTTATTCGTTGCCTTGATTTGGTGCTTTACACAGGCGGTCAAGAATGATGGCTACCAATACAATCGCCAGACCCGCTTCAAAACCTTGAGAAATGTTGACAGTGTTCAGTGCACGAACCACTGGCTTGCCGAGGCCGTCAGCCCCCACTAGTGCGGCGATAACTACCATCGACAGTGACAACATAATGCACTGAGTCACGCCCGTCATAATGCTAGGCAGTGCCGCAGGCAACTCTACTTTAAACAGTAGTTTCATACGGTTAGCACCAAAGGCGCGTCCCGCCTCTACCAACTCTTCCGGTACGCGGGTGATGCCAAGATACGTCAAACGAATCGGCGCCGCGATGGCAAAAATGATGGTAGAAATAAGACCTGGGACAATGCCCAAACCGAACAGCACCAAAGTTGGGATCAAATACACAAATGGTGGCACCGTCTGCATCAAGTCCAATAAGGGCCGCATAATGGTGTACACCAAGGGCCGATGCGCGGCCATTATCCCAAGCGGTATGCCAATTAATACGGAAATCGTTGTCGCGGCAAATACCAGAACAAAGGTTTCCAGCATCTCTTGCCAGTAGCCCAGGTTGAGGATCAACAAGAGCGCACTCACAACAAAGATCACGATGGAAATTCGACGCTGCAGGTACCATGCTAAGGCGGCTGTCATGAGGATCGGCCCTGCCGCTGGCATCCATTTAAAAATGTCGACTAATAGTGTGATGGTCGTATCTAAGCCAATTGAGATCGCATCAAAAAAGCCGGCGGCGTTCATGGTTAGCCAGTCAACGCCATTTTCCATCCATTGACCGAGTGGGATCTTGTTATCTGTAATAATATTCACAATAAAACCTTAGGGGCGGCGTTAACACCGCCCTCTCCTTCTACACTTTTTTATTTACGCTTCAGTCTTGTTTAGATATTCAGTGACTGCTTCAACCGCGTTCTCACCATCAACGGTAGTCACGCCATTCAGCCACTTGTTCAACACACTTGGGTTGTTACGCAACCATTCGCGTGCTGCAGCCTGAGGCTTTTCACCGTCATTGAGGATTTTGCCCATCATTTCGTTTTCCATCTTGAGGCTGAACTCAAGTTGTTCGAGCATTTGACCGACGTTGGAGCACTGCTCTACATAGCCGCTACGTACGTTGGTATGCACCGTGGCACCGCCATAGTTCGGACCAAAGTACTCGTCCGCACCCGATAGGTATTTCATATCAAAGTTGCTGTTCATTGGGTGCGGGGCCCAGCCTAGGAAGGCAACCCACTTGTCACGACGCACGGCACGAGACACCTGAGACACCATGCCCGCTTCACTGGATTCGATGAGACGGAAATCACCCAGATTGAAATCATCGGTATCGATCATTTTTTGAATCTGGCGGTTACCATCGTTACCTGGTTCAATGCCATAAATGCGTGAGTCGAACTTGTCAGCGTATTTCGCGATATCTGCGACGCTAGTAACACCTGCATCGTAAACATACTTAGGCACGGCGAGCGTATATTTGGCACCTTTTAAGTTGGCGCGAACGCTGTCGATCGAGCCATCGTCAAGATACTTTTTGATATCGCCTGTTTGCGTAGGCATCCAGTTACCGAGGAATACGTCGATGTCGCCCGACGCAAGTGATGAGAAGGTTACCGGCAAAGACAATAGATCGGTTTGTGTCTCGTAACCCATGCCTTTCAGCACTTCAGTAGTGATGGCAGTCGTTGAGGTCACGTCTGTCCAACCGATATCCGAAAAACGGACTGTCTCACACTGATTAGCCGCGGCGCTAAAGGCGACCATTGAGCTCAAACCCACTGCGGTCATCAGAGTTTTGCTGGTTTTACGTTTATTCATTGACATCTTAGTTTCCTTGTAATGCTTACTGATTAGTTTCTAGTGTGTGCTCACCGACGGTGGCATCATCACTCTGCGCGTTTTGATTGCGTTGCTTGTGCTGCCACTCAGCCGCAATCCATACTGGCACCTGCTCGGCAGGCAAGAGTGGCTTTTCAAGGATCATGTCAGCGGCGCGCTCCGCTACCATGATGGTTGGGGCATTCAGGTTGCCGTTAGGGATGGTTGGGAAGACAGACGAGTCCACCACACGCAGCCCTTGAATTCCGCGTACACGGCACTGCTCATCAAGCACGGCAAGTGCGTCATCATCGGCGCCCATCTTGCAAGTACACGAGGGGTGATACGCGCTTTCCACGTTATCTTTCACCCAACGGTCAATCGCTTCATCAGACTGAACATCATTGCCTGGCTGAATTTCATCGCCGCGGAATGCATCCATCGCGTTTTGCGCCATGATTTCACGGGTCAAACGAATGGTGTCACGCCAGTCTTGGCGATCTTGGTCGGTGGTAATGTAGTTAAATAAGATTGACGGCTTATCGTGCGGATCAGCGGATTTGATCCTTACATGGCCGCGGCTCTCTGGTTTGTTCGGGCCGACGTGCACCTGGAAACCATGGCCAGCAAACGCGGCTTTGCCGTCATAACGCATTGCAGCTGGCAAGAAGTGATACTGGACGTTCGGCCACTTCAACCCTTCGCGAGAACGAATAAAGGCACATGACTCAAAGTGGTTGGTCGCCCCCAAGCCTTTACGCGTCAAAATCCACTCGGTACCAATCTTGCCTTTGCTGATAAGACCTAACTTGCTGTTAAGCGTAATAGGCTGCTGACAGTGGAACTGAAAGTAGACTTCGAGGTGATCTTGCAGGTTTTCGCCTACACCCGGCAGCTCATACTTGACGTCTACGCCGGCTTTCTCGAGCACATCTCGCGAACCAATCCCTGATAGCTGTAGTAGCTGTGGGGAGCCCACTGAACCCGCACTGGAAATGACTTCTTTGTCGGCCATCACATGCTCGATGTTGCCGCCTTTTTCAAATTCCACGCCCACCGCGCGCTTGCCTTCCAACAGGATGCGGCGTGTGACCACGCCTTTTTTCAAGGTCAGGTTGCTACGCTTCAGTGCGCGGCGCAGATAAGCGTTTGACGTAGACGCACGCACGCCTTTATCGACGGTCATGTGCATAGGGCCAAAGCCCTCTTGCTGATAACCGTTATAATCTTTGGTTTCTGGGTAGCCCGCTTCGACACCCGCATCAATAAACGCTTGATACAGCGGGTTTAATTTCATGTCGTTACCGTTACATGTGCCCACCGGGCCATGACCGCCACGATAGGTATCGGCTCCGCCAGACCAGGTTTCCGCGCGCTTAAAGTACGGCAAACAACTTGCGTAATCCCACCCATTAGCACCGTGCTCAACCCACTCTTCAAAGTCACATGCGTGACCACGGACATACACCATGCCATTAATCGATGAGCTTCCACCCAGCACCTTGCCACGCGGGCAATGTAGTTGGCGGCCATCAAGGCCTGGCTCAGGCAAGGATTCAAACTGCCAAGCATAGCGCTTGGTATTCATCGGAATCGATAGCGCCGTTGGCATCTGAATAAAAATGCTCTTATCGGTACCGCCGGCTTCCAGCAATAACACTTGATGTTGGCCTGACTCGGTCAGCCGATCAGCCAATGCACAGCCGGCCGAACCCGCGCCGACGATAATATAATCGTAGCGTTGTGACATATTGGTCGCTCCGTTAGAAATTAGGCGTAAGGGCTGGCGAAGTCGCCAAGCTCGATTAACACACTCTTGGTTTGGGTATAATGCGTGAGGGTTTCGACACCGTTTTCACGCCCTACCCCTGAGTGCTTATAACCACCGACAGGCATCTCGGCGGGTGAGTCGCCCCAAGTATTGACCCAACAAATACCCGCTTCGAGTTGATGAATAATGCGATGCGCACGCGATAGGTTTTGGGTGAAGACACCAGCCGCCAGGCCGTAGTGCGTGTTGTTAGCACGGGCTACTACTTCTTCCTCGTCAGAGAAACGCAGCACCGACATCACAGGACCAAAGATCTCGTCACGAACATGCGCCATGCTGTCGTCACAGTCAGTGAAAATGGTGGGGGCCACAAAGTTACCTTTATCGAGGCCGTTCTCAGTGACGCGGTAACCACCGGTCAGCAAGGTCGCGCCGCTTTGTTTCGCGGTCTCAATCGCCGTCATCACTTTATTAAGGTGTTCGGTCGAGATCAGCGCACCGACCTGGGTGTTCATATCGGTTGGGTCACCGATAACGAGCTTTTCTGTACGCGCTTTCAGTTGCTCAACAAAGGCGTCGTAAATGCTGTCGTGAACAAATACACGGGTGCCGTGTGTACACACTTCGCCTTGGGTATAGAAGTTCGCGACCATGGCTGCGGATACCGCGTTATCCAGATCGGCATCATCAAACACGATACATGGCGATTTACCGCCTAGCTCCATAGTGACTGATTTCAGGGTCTTCGCGGCATCGCCCATCACGGTTTTGCCCGTGCCCACTTCACCGGTGAAAGAGACTTTGGCAATCTCAGGATGTGCCGTCAGCATTTGACCCACACGATAATCACCTTGCACCACATTAAATACGCCGGCAGGCATACCCGCTTCGGCAAAGATCTCTGCCAGTTTCAGTGCGGTCAGCGGCGTTTCTTCAGACGGTTTGAAAACCATGGCATTACCGGCGGCCAAGGCAGGTGCTGACTTCCACATGGCAATTTGAATCGGATAGTTCCATGCACCAATGCCTGCACATACGCCAAGTGGCTCACGACGGGTGTAGAAAAATTGGTTGTCAGAAAGCGGCTGCTGCTCACCCTGCATTGATGGTACCAAGTTAGCGAAATATTCAATCGCATCCGCACCCGTCACCACGTCAACTTCTACCGCTTCTTGTATCGGTTTGCCGGTATCCAGTACTTCCAGTTTGGCTAGCTCATCATTACGCTCACGTAACAACGCAACCGCTTTAAGCAAAATACGGCTACGCTCCATAGCTGTCATGCGTGACCAGACCGCAAAACCTTGCTTAGCCGCATCAACCGCCGCTTGCACATCATCTGCCGAGGCTTGATCGATTTGCGCCAGTGTCTCGCCCGTTGCTGGGTTTACCGTTGCAAACTGTTCGCCGCTTGTTGCGGAAGTAAGCTGACCATTAATAAAAAGCGTTTTCGCATTCATGATTAATCCTGAATTCTTTTCTGTTCGAGTGTGCATGTAAGGTGCTACCTAGGCTTAGCCCTGAGGACGACCATAAAAGGTCAGTTGCTTATCCAAGTAGTCATTGATGATGGTTCGCGCGTTGTTGGCATCAATACCTTTAGGGTTCAATGCACCACGCAACCAAATACCATCAATCAATGCTGCAATCCCCTGAGCCACCATCGCCGCCTGCTCTTCTGGCAATAGTGCGCGAAGTTCAATGCGCAAATGCGACAGCAAGCGCTTCTCGTTCACACGTTGTAAACGGTGTAACTCATTGTCATGCATGGCATAAGACCAGAACGCCAACCAGGTTTTAACCACATCAGATTTGGCCTGAAAACCTTCAAAGTTGGCATTGATAATCGCGTTAATACGCGCCTGGTGGTGATGACGCGGAATTTCTCTCAATGCGTCGATCACAGTCGCTGAAAGCTCACGCAATACCACGCGCATCGTCTCTTCCAGCAAGCCATGCTTACCACCGAAATAGTGGTTGATAATGCCTGTCGATACGCCGGCTTCCTTACTAATCAGAGAAATACTTGCCGCATGCAGCCCCACTCGACCAATCACCGTCATGGTGGCTTTAACAAGCTGCGGTTTTCTTACTTCCGGCATCCCTACCTTAGGCATTTCGTCTCCCATTCGTTTTTAATTGAACGATTAGTTAAAGATAATCTTACACGCTAATCTTTAGATCTCAAACATTATTTTTAACCAATTTGCTACACTCACCCTCACCCAAAAACAGCAAGATAAAGACAAAACAATGATTTAGGTCAATTTTGTCCTGACTGATTACACACCTAATACTTTGTGCTGATAGCACTATTTGTGAGCAATTTGCGCAAAAATTCGCCTTCGCCGACAGTAAGTGTTGGCTTTAATAAGGGGTATAAAGAAGAAAAGTAACTCATTACCTCGACCACAGCCGGTCATTGATCAAGCCACATCGCGAACAATGTTCGCTTAAAAACGTACATTTGCGCCAAATGGCTGCAAATTAGCGACATTAGACAAAAAAAGACAATGGCCATAGTCGATGACCAAAAGAAGAAGCCCAAACCAAACGCACCACAAACAAACGAGATGTAATGGTTAACTCGGTAAATGTTTAGGGTGACAATGTTTGTAGCCGCACAGAGTGATGGATAAAACGATAACGGGCAATCTTAGCACCGCTTAATAAAGCGCATTTTAGACTTGCAATCAGGAAGGAATAAAAAAGCGCTCAGGCCTGTCAAAAAGCCTGAGCGCCTCGTTTGCTATTTAGGGTCGGTTACTCGTAGTTTAGCTCAGTCGCTTTCCCAGAGAAGACACGATACACAAACAGGGTATATAAAAAGATCATCGGCAAGACAAACATGGCACCATAGCCCACAATCAACAAGGTCCCCGGCGCGCTGGCCGCTTCTTTCGCTGTCATTACCCCGGGAATGATATCGGGGAAAAAGCTATACGCGAGACCAAAGAAACTCAATGCGAATAGGAAAATCGCACCAATGAACGGGAACTGGTATCCCACATCGTTTTCGACCGGTACGTGGCGTAGGTAGCGATCAACAAGCAGCATGATGGCAAGACAAACCAATGGAACGGGCGCGAGTAATAAAATTTCCGGGAAGCCAAACCAACGCTCCGCCACTGTCTCACTGACTAAAGGGTTAACGACACTGATGGCTAACACCCCCAATGCCGCCAGCCAGCCGCCACGACGTGACCATTTCGCCGCCCGTTTTTGTAAATCGCCCTCGGTTTTCATTACCAGCCAGGTACCGCCAATATAGATGTACGCCGCGGTCACACAAAGGCCGCTTAATAGCGCAAACAAATATGATCCTGTGCTCTCATCAAAGGCCAACACATAACGACCAATCATGTAGCCTTGCGTCATCGACGCAATAAAGGAGCCCGCTTTAAAGCAGCGGTCCCAGAGGTCTTTACGCTCTGGCCTCACCTTGGCACGAAAATCAAATGAGACACCACGCAAGATAAGCCCCGCCAACATCACGGAAGTAGGCAAATATAACTCGGTCAAAATCATGCTATGTGCCGCGGGGAAGGCAATCAACAGCAAGCCTACCGCCAACACCAGCCAGGTTTCGTTGGCATCCCAAAAAGGGCCAATCGACGCAATCATACGGTCACGCTGTGCCTGATTGCAGCGCGGTAACAGCATACCGACGCCGAGGTCATAGCCGTCAAGCACGGCATACATAAAGACCGAAAAACCAAATAGCAATAGATAAATTTCAGGTAAATACGGCGTTATACTCATGCGGATACCTCTTTCTCAGGCTGAGCGTGATTGTCTGATTGGTATTCAGGCAGGCGTTTTTTCGCCAAAAAGAACAAGGTGCGGATATACGCCACCATTAGCACCGCGTAGAGCGTCAGGTAAATGGTTAAGCTAATACCCACATTCGAGCTGGCGACTGGCGTGACGGCATCGGCGGTTTTAAGCACACCCTGTACCAACCAAGGCTGACGACCAATCTCCGTCACATACCAGCCAGAAAGCGTAGCGACCCAGCCTGAGAAGGTCATCGCCACCAAGCCGATTAAGTGCCATTTGGGCATGGGCTGGTTACGCCACACGCGATACGCGGTGAACCAGCTAACCGCCAACATCAGCACACCGACGCCGACCATGACTCGGAAACCAAAGAACAACGGCTTCACCGGCGGATGATAGTCAAAGCTTTCCAACCCTTTAATCTCGCCGTCGAGTTGGTGGGTCAAAATCAAGCTCGCTAGATTCGGGATCCCAACTTCAAAGTCGTTGGAACGGGTTTCTTCATTGGGTACCGCAAACAGCAGCAAAGGCGCACCTTGCTCGGTTTCCCAGACCCCTTCCATGGCCGCAATTTTCTGTGGCTGATGCTCAAGGGTATTGAGGCCGTGCATATCACCGACAAAAATTTGCAACGGAATAAGGATGGCGGCAGCCGTGATCCCCACTTTTAATGGTTTATCTGCCACACCTGATTTAGGCGACTTCAACTTCTGGTAGGCGGAAATACCGGCGATCAAGAAAGAAGCCGTCAGGCCAGACGCCAGCAACATATGGCTTAAACGATACGGCATCGACGGATTAAAAATCACCTCGAACCAACTGGTTGGATGCACCACACCATCGATAATTTCAAAACCGGTTGGCGTATGCATCCAGCTGTTCAGCACCAAAATCCAGAACGCAGAAATAGTGGTACCAATCGCCACCAGCAGCGTCGCTAATGTGTGCACCCAGTTCGGGACACGATTTTTACCAAACAGCATAATGCCAAGGAAGGTCGCCTCCATAAAAAAGGCGGTCATCACCTCATAGCCCAACAGTGGACCGGCAATATTACCGACCTTTTCCATAAAGCCAGGCCAATTGGTGCCGAACTGGAAACTCATGGTGATCCCAGACACCACCCCTAGCGCAAACGTGAGCGCGAACACTTTTACCCAGAAGTAGTAGGTATCCAACCAGATTTGCTCACCGGTACGGTTGTGCCGGAACTTGAAAAACACCAGCATCCACCCAAGCGCGATTGTGATGGTGGGAAACAGGATGTGAAAGCTGATGTTGGCCGCAAATTGGATCCGCGACAACATTAATGTATCTAACATGACATTACCCTCAGGAGGTTAACTACCCGATTCTTCGTTGGACTTGCTGTGAAACAGCTTGCCGGATAGCTCAAGAAGCTTGCCGACACTGCTACCCAGCTTCATCAAGTTTTTTAGATGTTCAGGTTTCATTTGCTGCACATCGTCAAACCAGTGGTTAAACAGCTCTAGGAGATCGTGGATTTCGTGCAACTGTTTAACCGAGTGACTCTCTGCGTCGTCTTCACTCCGCATAAAGTGTGAGCGCAGCATAGATAAGGTAGGGTCGACTTCTCGCTTCTTCCTTTCGGCGAGAACTTGCTGCGCCAATTCCCAGATAGTGCCATTCGGCACAAAGTAGTCCTTTCTATCTCCAGGGGTGCGCTGCGAACGGATCAAGTGCCAGCCTTGCAGCTCTTTGGTTGCCATACTGACATTGCCACGAGAAATGTTGAGTGCCGACACAATGTCGTCTGCGCTCAGTGGATGCTCACTCAAAACAATCAGTGCCAGCATTTCGCCCACCGAACGGTTAAAGCCCCAACGACTTCCCATTTCACCAAAGTGCATCACCACATTACGTAGTTCTTGTGACAGCTCCATCTTGATCTCCCTCGCAGTGCCTTTGAGAAATAATACGGAGTTTCTTTGCGGGGGATCAATGAAAATTTGGAAATTTCAGAAATTATTGAAAATAGAAAAGCGAAGTTGTAAGCAAACGTAAGGAGAGGTTATGGATACGTTACAGTCGGCTATGATTAAACATGATCGAAGTCACACAGATTACGTATTCACAGACGGAAAAGAAAGGGAAACACACAAACAGATACACAATTGAGAGGTTTATAAACATCGAGTCTCTCAACAGAAATGGTTTTTTATACTGGAAACCACGATATATTTGGGGACAATGTCACATGCGAGACATCGCTAGGCGCTATACTCCTCAGCGTGCGCGAACTTATAACGATTCGACATGGCGCACCAATAATTAATACCTGAACAAAAGGAAGTTTGCTGTCATGTTCAAAAAGACGCAGCGAGAGCTGGACACCTGCCGAGCAGAAAAAGCCGCGCTCCAAGCAGAGCTCAATGCTATCAAAGCACATATTGCCACAATCACCTTTACACCTGATGGCATTATTACCGATGTGAATGACAAGCTGCTCAATATTATCGGCTACACCGCCGATCAAGTCATCGGCCAACATCACCGTGTGGTGTGCTTTGACGAGACCAGTCAAGCCCCAAGTTACCAGCAGTTTTGGCAATCGCTCTTACAAGGAAAGGCACAAAAAGGGGTGTTTCGTCGGCGACATCAATCCGGCGCCGAGATTTGGATGGAAGCGACCTATGTCCCCATTAAAGATGCCAACGGCAAAGTGATTAGCATTCGCAAAGTAGCCACTGATGTGACGCAACAGTATCAAGACGCCCGCCGACAAGAGGCTATATTAGCAGCGATTAACCGCTCATTGGCGGTGATTGAATTCGAGCCCGATGGCACCATAATTCGTGCCAACGATAACTTTCTCGCTGCAGTGGGCTATCAAGACCACGAGATCAAAGGCCAACATCACCGTATGTTCTGTGATCAGGACTTTTACGATGAGAACCCTGATTTTTGGGCGAATTTAGCACGCGGACAATTCACTTCTGGGCAATATTTGCGCCGCGATAAGTATGGTAACGAAGTCTGGTTAGAAGCCACCTATAATCCCGTTTTTGATGCGGAGGGAAACGTGCGTCGCGTGATCAAGTTCGCCACCGCCATCACCGATACGGTGAAACGAAATCAAGCGGTCAATCAGGCGGCAGAACTCGCGCAAGCCTCTTCCGAACAAACACTCCGCCACAGTGAAAACGGCAGTGCCTTGTTACAAGAGGCCGTCAAGCTGTCGCAGAGTGTGAACGATCAGGCCGTCGAGGCCACCAATCAAGTCGCACAATTGAGTGAGCACGCACAAAGTATCGAAAACATCGTCACCACCATTAAGCAAATCGCAGAGCAAACGAACCTTCTAGCGCTAAATGCGGCAATAGAAGCCGCACGCGCGGGCGACCAAGGGCGAGGCTTTGCCGTGGTCGCCGATGAAGTACGCGGCCTGTCGCAACGCACTAGTCACTCGACCACCGAAATTGCCGATGTTGTCGATGAAAACCAACAACTGATCAAAGGCGTGAGTGAGGCAATGGAAAGAGTGACCGAGCAATCGACCATAGGACAAGAAAAAGTCACCGCTGCCGACACTGTGATGAGTGACATTCATGCCGGCGCGGAAGAAGTGTCCGCTACCGTTCGCCGGCTGACACAATAACCGTCGATCTCATTGCCATTCGGTCGCGATGAGTACAAAGGATAAGGAAATACGATGCACACCCAGGCCAGCAGCGCGACACAGTTGCAATTATCGGAGCTTATTCTGGCGTTAAGTACCGCGTTGGATATGACGGAGGGGCAACCTCCCGAACATTGTATGCGCTGCACGTGGTTAGGAATGAAACTCGCTGACGCCTTAGCGCTCGATGATCAACAACGTCATGATCTTTTCTATACTCTGCTGCTAAAAGATGCGGGCTGCAGCAGCAATGCGGCACGGATCTGTGAGCTTTACCTCACCAATGATTTAGCGTTTAAACAAAGCTACAAGGTAGTGGACGGTAGCTTGTCCAGCGTACTTAACTTTGTGTTAAAAAATACTGGGGTCAAACGCGGCTTCATGCAAAAACTCTCGACCACACTCGATATCATCCGCAACGGTGACATGTATGCGCAAGAGCTGATCGAAACGCGATGTACCCGTGGTGCCGATGTCGCACGCGATTTACGTTTTAGTGAAACCGTTGCTCAAGCCATCTATGCGCTGGATGAACACTATGATGGTGGTGGGCGTCCTGATCAGTTAAAGGCCGATCAGATCCCCTTGTTTTCGCGCATCGCATTGATGACGCAAGTCATTGATGTCTTTCGAACCGAGTCCGGTGTCGACGCCGCACTTCGCGAGCTAAAAAACCGCCGCGGCACCTGGTTTGATCCAACGCTGGTCGATACCTTTTTACAGATAGCGCGCGAGCCGCAGTTTTGGCAGCAACTGGACAGCCCCGCGTTAAAAAAAGACGTGCTGTCGATGACGCCGGCTGACACAAGTATTCCGGTCGATGATGACTACTTGGATGACATTGCAGCGGCTTTCGGGCGCATTGTTGATGCCAAAAGCCCTTTCACCTCCGGTCACAGCGAGCGCGTGGCCGTTTACGCCAGCTTAATTGCTGATGAGCTTGGTATCAGTGAACAGGAAAAAAAATGGCTAAAGCGTGGCGCATTACTGCACGATATTGGCAAGCTCGGCGTAAGCAATGATGTGCTTGATAAACCGAGAAAATTGGATGACGAGGAATGGGAGCATGTTAAACGCCATGCCGCACTGAGTAAAACCATTCTGGCTAACATTCACCAATTTGAACACCTTGCCAACTTCGCCAGTGCCCATCACGAAAAACTTGACGGTACTGGGTACCCAGAGGGGATCAAAAGCGATGAGATCTCTTTGCTCACTCGCATTATTACCACCGCTGATATTTTCGATGCCATCACTGCCGAGCGCCCCTATCGTGGCCCGATTCCGATGAACAAAGCCCTCTCTATCATGAAAGAAGAGACAGGCACAGCCATCGACGCGCAATGTTTACAAGCGCTAATGGCTGGCCTCGAGCGCCTGCCGGAGCATTTTATTGTTCATGACGATACCTCGATCACATCATAGGTCACACCTATCGTGTATATAGGTTAACTCCATTTTCTTTCTTTATATCGGGTAGTTACTCTATCCACATCGTTTGGAACGAACCGTTTCCAGTGCTTGGCACTCGCGATAAAGCGAAGGGTCGAACACATTGATTTGCCACTAAGGAGGCATTAAATGAGTAAGCAAGCAGCATTGATTGGACTAGACAGCAGCAAAGCCGAAGATCTAGGCGCGCGTTTGGATACGCTATTAGCGAACTACCAAGTGCTATACACCAATGTGCGTGGTTTTCACTGGAACATCAAAGGCAACGACTTTTTCGAGTTGCATACCAAATTTGAAGAGATTTATACCGATCTTCAAACCAAGATTGATGAAGTCGCTGAGCGCATTCTCACCATCGGTGGCACCGCCGAGCATCGCTTCAGCGAGTACCTGAAGGTCAGTGAAATTAAAGAGCATGCACCCGAAGCAAATGGTCAAGCTGGTGTCCGTGCGCTGGTTGAAGGCTTTAGCGTTCTGATTGGCCTTCAGCGCGACATCATGAATCTTGCCGGAGATGCGGGTGACGAAGGGACATCTGCACTGATGAGCGATTACATCCGCGAACAAGAAAAACTGATGTGGATGCTTAACGCTTACCTCAACTGATCACCTGTTCGATAACGTAAAAATAGCCCGCTTTGTCGGGCTATTTTTATGCCTAAACAACCTACAATCTCATTCAATGAGTGAGTAATACGGACGTAAAAGCCCTAACCAAGGCGGCACCATATATTGCTCGAGAAGCATGAGTTGTAACGAGAAATTGAATTTTAGGGGAGCAGAAAGGGCGGAGACCTCCCCAGCTACATCCCGGCACACACGTCCCAAGCGCGGGCTGCTTCCTTCCGGACCTGACCCAGTACACAAGATAGTGTTGCGGGAGAACCAAGGAGGCCTCCATCGATATGTCGTTAAGCTTGCTTAACTGCGGGGCATTATGTGGCAAGGCTGGATGCAATGCAAGGAGGATTCATGACCTCATTCGTTAACTGTTTATCTTCTAGGCAATTTTCTATTGATCGTCCGGCTCTTCCAATAGCAAATACTCACCAACCCAAATCGCCGCAAGCATGGTGGCCCACGCGACCAATAGCGACAGCGTGAGTTGTCCAGGAGTAAGCCACGTAATCACCAAAAACGGCATACTCGGGATAAGATGCAAGGCAAGGTGACGAGAACGAGCAAATTGCGGTGTGAACCCCACCCAATGTAACAACCAAACAACCATCACCACAGCCGCAGTCCATAGCGCCGCAGGCCAGCCACTCACCGCCACTAATATAGGCAGTAACAACCAGGCCCCGCGATGAGGCGGCTGGTAACCTGGCCAATATCTGATCGCTAGCCATAACCCCATGAGTGCTAGCGTTTGCAGCGCGAGCGTAGTCGGTGAGCCACCCAATTTCGCTTCAGATTGCAAAGCCATCATCCCCGCAAACATGGCTACCATCACCGCACCGAGTAATAGCTTGACGTGTGGGTGTCGGTCGGGATTGAACCAGAGAGACAAAGCCGGCAAAAGCAATAGCGTGCTCGCGGCTAACAGCGCAGGGAGATGTGGCAAGGTAAAGGCAAAAATCGCCATCGCTAGCGCTAGGCACCAACTCGCGACTTTATCTGGATAGAAAAAGAATAAAGCAGACGCGGCAATCGCTAGACTATTCAGGGAAAACGTGGCGCTAATCCCCGCGACAGCGATAACCGTCAGCACCAACACGGGCCAGAGAAACAGTGAGATTCGCATGCACACTCCTTGTGCGGGTATCTCTTATCAGTGTAGCGATCAATGCCCCGCGCGCACCAGTGTTAGCGTTGGATCATAGGTGTGATTCGTATCCGTGATCACTTTATTGACCGTATTGGTAATAAATAGAGGCCGATCACTCACATCGATCTGGGCGGTGATCACATAATCGTGCGTCGCCGTGATTTGGCCCGGATCGTAGTTGAGGGAAAAATGCAAAGGCGTTTGCTGCCCTTCTGTCACAAAAGACTGGCGACTGATTACTTTGCCTGGGGCATCCATATTTTTGATTTCTACCAGCCGCACCGTCACACTGGCATTTTCCGGCAACGCAAGGCGTTCGCGATACACCAAACTGCCAGAAACAGTCGCTAAATCATTAGGTTGGCTATTTCCAGAACAAGCAGTAAACACCAAAGCAGTGAATAAGGCGAACAATAGAAACGTTAGTTTCTTCATTAAAGAATCCTCACTGAAGCACGTTCAAATGCGGCAAAAACACTAAGGTTATGATAGCTTGAACAATAACAATGGAAGCATAGCATGAATCAAGGACTTATGAGCCAACCACTAAAAGAACTCTTACAACTGCTGCAGCTTGAGCGATTAGACACCGGCCTTTACCGCGGCCAGAGTGAAAACCTTGGACTGCCCCAAGTGTATGGCGGGCAAGTGATTGGACAAGCGTTGTCTGCCGCGAAAACCTCCGTAGAGCCCGATCGCTTTTTGCATTCATTCCACAGTTATTTTCTGCGCCCAGGCGACCCTGAGCAGCCGATCATCTACGATGTTGAGATACTTAGAGACGGAAAAAGTTTCAGTACCCGGCGAATAAAAGCCGTCCAGTACGGAAAACCGATTTTCTATCTCACTGCCTCTTATCAAGAGGAGGAAGAAAGCTTTGAGCATCAAAACACCATGCCAGCAGACGTGCCAGCGCCCGAGACCTTGCGCTCTGAGCAATCGCTTGTCAATGATATTGCCCACAAGCTACCGCCAAATGTGGTAAAAGCGTTTGGGGGCGACAAGCCGATTGAAGTGCGACCAGCCACGGTGATCAACCCACTCAAGCCCCACGCCGCGCCCGCTAAGCAATATCTGTGGATCCGCGCCAATGGCGAAGTGGGGGACGATTTTCATGTCCATCAGTATTTACTCGGCTATGCCGCCGATTGGGGCTTTTTGGTCACGGCGCTGCAGCCTCATGCAGTGACGCTGCTTACGCCGGGCATGAAAGTGGCCACCATTGATCACTCTATGTGGTTCCACCGCCCGTTTAGAATGGATGAGTGGCTGTTGTTTGCGATTGAAAGCCCCTCCGCCAGTGGCGCGCGTGGCTTTGTACGCGGCGAACTTTTCAATCAGCAAGGCGATCTTATCGCCTCAGCCACCCAAGAAGGCTTGATGCGTAAACTCTCCTAACCATCAACGTCTCGAGCGTGAGCGAGTCTGAGCAGCACAAAAAAAGGGCTTTAAAAAGGGGCATTGCGCCCCTTTTTGATTGCTTCACTCATGACTGAGCCGCTACACCTGCGCCTCTTCCTCTAATGCAGCTAAATGCGCGCTGGCTTGCTGGAGTTGATACATCTGCCAGTAGCGGCCTTGCTGACGCAGCAGGCTTTGATGACGCCCTTGCTCAATCACGCGGCCACGATGCAAGACGAGGATGTTATCGGCCTCGGCAATGGTCGATAAGCGGTGCGCAATCACCACCACTGTCATCTGTTGGCGTAACCTGTTCAGCGCTTGTTGCACAAGCTCTTCGGTGCCGGAATCAATATTGGCGGTGGCTTCATCAAGGATCAGAATTTTAGGCTGACGCACCAACACCCGCGCCAGAGCTAACAGCTGGCGCTGACCGGCAGAAAAGGTCATTCCGCCCTCACCAAGTAAGGTATCCAGCCCCGCTGGCAATCCTTTCACGTAATCTGCCAACGCCACTTGCTCGAGTGCATGCCAAATTTTTTCATCGTCCAGCGTCTGTCCCAGCGCGATGTTTTCTCGCAAACTCCCCGTCAACATGTGTGGGTCTTGTTGCACCATGGCAACGCCCTCACGCAAGCTTTGATGACTCAAGCTTTCGATCGGTAACCCTCCCAGCGTCAGCGTTCCCTCGCCTGCGCGATAAAACCCCATCAGTAGCGACGCCAAGGTTGATTTACCGCTGCCTGTATGGCCCACCAGTGCCAGAAATCCGCCAGCAGGTACATTGACATTCACCTCTGACAATACCGGCGTTTCGCCATCATAAGAGAAGGATATATCACGCAGTGCAATGGCACCGTCAGGAATCGGTGTACTGTCATGACCATATTGCTCAGGCGGCGTATCCATCATTTCGAAAAGCCGCTCACCGGCCGAGATAGCCTGCTGAAGCAGTGACAGTTGCTGCATCATTTCAATCAATGGCTCGGTGATCCGCCCCAAGTAGCTTAAAAAGGCGTACAGCACCCCAACCCCAATCACTGCCGTGCCGCTAAAACCGAAGATAGCCACCAAAGACAGCAACGCGGCCCCTGCCAATAAATCAATCAAAGGACGGAGATAGATCCCGTTAAGGCGCTGAATGGTGACCATGGCATCCAAGTGATCCGCGGTCATATCACTGAATCGCGAGGAGAACGCCCGCTCTTGCTGCATTAGCTGGATCAAATTCATGCCAAGCACAGATTCGTTCATCACCCCGTTGATGTCTGCTAGCCGATCTCGCGCTCGACGATACGCAGGCGCTGAGCGTTTTTGATAGCGCGCCATCACCAACACCACACACGGCAGTAATACCAGCACCACCATTGTCAGTTGCACACTGAGCATTAGCATCGCCACCAGCATCACCCCAATCAGTGCGATGTTGCGCAAAAAGGTTGAAAGCACCGACACATACAGCTCTTTCAACGACTCGGTGTCATTGGTCAAACGCGATACAATCCGCCCCATTGGCACATAATCAAACGCTGACAGAGGCTGTTTAATCACGTTGGCGAACACCGCTTTACGAATGCGTTGAATGATGGCCACCGCCATGGTGTTAAAACGCAGCTCGTACTGATACTGAAAGCTGGCGGAGACAATGGTCGATACGATATAACCGACTGCCAGTGCCCACATGATCACCGCCGGATAATGGTCTTTGGCGACATAGTTATCGAGAAAGATTTGCACCAAATAAGGGCCAGTGACTTCCGCCACCGCCGCCACCAGCAAGAAAACCGTGGCAATCACAAATTGACGCCTGTCGCGGCGCATGTAGCCTAGCAATCGAAATAAGATCTCTCGCTTAGTCATGGCGCGGCTCCTCATCGGCTTCCAATGCCGCTTCCAGCTGCTGATATTGGTGCATTTCTTGATACCATCCTGGCTGTTGAATCAATTGGCGATGTTGGCCACGCTCTCGGATTTGCCCATGACTGAGCACCACAATTTCATCGGCGTTTTCGAGTGCCGATAAGCGGTGGGCTATCACAATCGTGGTACGGGTATGCTGATGCTGTTGCAGGTTCTGCAAAATGCGGTGCTCGGTGTCACCATCAACCGCCGACAAGGCATCATCCAAAATCAAACACTCCGCTTCCACCAACAAGGCGCGGGCAATGGAAATACGCTGCTTTTGACCGCCAGATAGAGTGATCCCTTTTTCACCCACCGCAGTTTCATACCCGTGCGGCAGCTGACGGATGTCTTCGTCGATGCAGGCAAGTGTCGCCGCCTGTTCGATTTCCGCTTGGGTTGCATCCGGACGGCCCAGGGCGATGTTTTCCGCAATCGAGCGAGAAAACAAAAACGGCGTTTGCGTCATCACCGCGAAACGTTGTCGCCATGACGACAAATCAGCCTCCGCTATCGACACATCACCATAGCGAATATCGCCCTTTTCAAGCTGGGTCAGATGAAGCAGCAATTGCAATAAGGTTGATTTGCCACTGCCGACTGGGCCGGCAATCCCCAACATGGCTCCAGGCGGAAGCGTCACATGGATATCTTTAAGGGCAAAACTGTCGTCCGGTTGCCACTGAAACTGCTCAATCGCCAGCGTCAACGGCTGCATGGTGTCTGGCAGCGGCGTGTCACCACCAACAATGTCTGGCTGCTCTTGCAGCAACGCATCAATCCGCGTCCAAGCCGCACGCCCACGCTCAATGATATTAAACAGCCACGCCACCGCGAGCATCGGCCAAATCATCAAGCCTTGATACAAGGTAAATGCGGTAAGATCCCCAAGCGAAATATCACCAGTGGCGACCATGTAGCCGCCGCCAGACACGGTTAGGAAAAACGAAGCGCCAATGGTGCCTTGGATCACCGGCGAAAACAGCGCATCAACCCGTGCCACCGCGAGGTTTTTCTCCCCGGTACGATCGGCAACTTGATTAAACTGATTCATCTGGTGCTGCTCTAAGCCGAATGCACGTACCATACGCACCGCCGACAGTGAGGACTGACTCACCTCTGACAGCTCAGAAAACGCCGCTTGCGATTCAGTAAAGGTATGGTGCAAACGGCGACCAAAGCGATTAACCAGTACTGCCATTACCGGCATCGGTAACAGGGCTAAGAGTGTGAGCTGCCAGCTAATTTGGCTCACCATCACAATGAGCACGGCGACGCCTGTGATAATAGAATCCCCAGCGGTCAGAACCCCTTCACCGGCCGTCATCACCACCGCTTTCACATCATTGGTAGAACGCGCCATGATATCGCCACTCGGATAGCGACGGAAAAAATGTGGGGATTGGCGAGTAAAATGATCATAAAGCCGGTTGCGCAGCACAGTACCCAGCTCAGCCGCGGCACCAAATAGCCACACTCGCCACACAATGCGTAGCAGATATACCACTACCCAAATGGCCAGCATGCCTGCCAGTAGCCACATCAGTAGCTCAGTGGAAATCTCGCCCGCGACCACGCCATCAACCACATGGCCCACGGCCATCGGCGGGATCAGCTCGAAGACAGAGACAAATACCAAAATAATCATGGCGCCGAGATAACGACGCCATTCACGTTTAAAAAACCAGCCTAACTGCCAAAACACCTTCATGAGGTCTCCTTTTTATCCCCGCCTTTTTATCATCACAACGACCTATCGGATCGGTAAGGCGGTGGTGTACTTAAGCGCTTCCATGGCGAATGTTGATGTCACATTATTCAGACTCGGCACAGAATTGACCAGCTTTTTATAAAAATGATCAAATCGAGTCATATCAGCCACCTGCACCTTCATCATGTAATCATACTCGCCTGCCATGCGGTAGAATTCCATCACCTCAGGGAACTCGGTTACCACTTCCGTAAAGGTTTTGTACCACTGCTCACTGTGATCATTGGTTTTGATGTGGACGAAGGCGGTAAAGGCTAGGCCAACCGTTTCGGGGTCAAGCAATGCCACCCGCCCGCGGATCACCCCTTGTGATTCCAGCCGTTTCAGCCGCTTCCAACAGGGGGTGGTGGTTAAATTTACCCGTTCGGCCAGCGCGGACACAGACCAGTTGGCATCTTCCTGCAGCGCCGCGAGTAAAGTGCGATCTATCTCATCTAAAGTGATAGTCATGAAAAATTATTTCCATTAATCATTACTTGGGAGTTTATTTTTCTCTTATGTAGGCATTATAGAGCAAAAATAGCAAGGTTTTTATCCCATGCTTTGCGTAAACTGGTGCTAATTACGCATTCGGAGACGCATGATGACAACCCCACATCCTTGCCATACTTGGGTCGGTAACGCGATTCGCCTGATTGAAGCCGACTTTAAACGCTCTGCAGATACCCATTTAATTAAGCTCGATCTCCCTAGCTTTACAGACATTGATATCTATCTGAAAGACGAGAGCACCCACCCGACCGGTAGCTTGAAGCACCGCTTGGCGCGTTCTTTGTTTTTGTACGGCTTATGTAATGGTTGGATTGATGAGCACACCACCATTATTGAGAGCTCATCAGGCAGTACTGCCATTTCTGAAGCGTATTTTGCCCGTCTGCTTGGTTTACGTTTTATTGCCGTAGTGCCCAAAAACACCGCGTGTAAGAAGATTGAGCAAATCCGTTTTTATGGCGGTGAAGCGCACTTTGTCGAGCGGTCAGACCAGATCTATGCCGAGTCTCGCCGCCTTGCTAAGGAGCTCAATGGCCATTACATGGACCAATTTACCTATGCCGAGCGCGCGACCGACTGGCGTAGCAATAACAACATCGCCAACCGCATATTTGATCAAATGCAGTACGAGCGCTTCCCGATCCCTCGCTGGATTGTGATGAGCCCAGGCACTGGCGGCACCTCAGCGACCATTGGCCGCTACATTCGTTATCGTTGCCAACCGACTCAGCTGATGGTGGCCGATGCTGAGCACTCGGTGTTTCACGATTACTTCCTCACCGGCGATAAAAACTTAACGACGGATGAGAGCAGTCGGATTGAAGGGATTGGACGGCCACGTGTCGAGCCCAGCTTTATTCCCGGCGTGATTGATAGAATGACCACAGTGCCGGACACTCACAGTATCGCCACCATTCACTGGCTAGAAAGCCAGCTTGGCCGCAAAGCCGGTGCGTCCACGGGTACTAACCTGTACGGCGTCTTGATGCTGGCGAATGAAATGCGCGCCAACGGTGAGAAAGGCTCTATTGTCACCTTACTATGTGACAGCGGCGAGCGCTACCTAGACACCTATTACAACCCTGATTGGGTACGCGAGCACATTGGGGATCTCGACCAAGCGACCCATGATTTGCAGACGGTGTTGGGGTAACGCGCCATCGTCTATACAGACGTTGGATAAACAGGCGCGTTAATATATAGATCAGGCGTAGATCGGCATAAGCGCCAGCACAATGCCAATCATTATCACGATATGGGCCGCGCGCCATCCGACATTGGTGGTAAATTTGGCACCGATTGTGACAGGCGCCCGTTGGCAATTTGCACGTATCCATCATGGTGCTGGGGCTTGTGTCATCGTCGCCAATGGCACCATCAATGTATAAATTTTGTCATTGTATGCATTCCCACGCAGGAGCGTGGGAACGAGCAATCGTCGCCGATGGCACCACCGATATAGAAACCAGGCGTAGGTCGGTATAAGCGCCAGCACAATGCCAATCATTATCACGATATGGGCCGCGTGCCATCCGACATCGGGGGTCAAAATTGGCGCCAATCGTAACAGGCGCAGTGCAACTGGCGCCCGTTGACAATGTGCACATACCCATCATCGTGCTGGAGCTTGTGTCACCTACGCCAATGGCACCATCAATGTATAAATTTTGTCATTGTATGCATTCCCACGCAGGAGCGTGGGAACGAGCAATCGTCGCCGATGGCACCACCGATATAGAAACCAGGCGTAGGTCGGTATAAGCGCCAGCACAATGC